>NZ_DASYCH010000119.1:0-17989 GCF_036500295.1 Puia sp.
ATACGCTACGGCTGTAAGCGAGTGATTGGAGGAAAGGACAAGCCCGAGACTTTTATTAAACCGATACACGGAAAAAAAGGCACTTGGGGTTATTCCCACCATGTCCACAAACAGCTTTTGTATATACCGTTCCGAGAGTCCATAACTCGTCGACAGCTGCTTACTATTAAAGGCCTCTCCTTTCGTGCAAAGGTGAGTGCATACCTGTTGGATGATCTCCATCTTCCCATATCGCCTCTCATTCTTCACCAGTTTTCCGACGAGGAACCTTTCAAGCGCCGCGACTTTTTGGTCCAGCGAGCCGGCTTCCATCAGCCCTTCGTAGAAATCATTGATCTCCCTTGAAAATATCCCGTAGGCGTCGGTGGCGAAGTTGGTGAACTCGGCCATAGGATTCGGAAAAAAGAGTGCGCTTGCATGGGGATAGATCCTGGCGATCAATATCCTAGTGCCTTTTGTGACCGTAAGCCTCGAGGGTAATGTAAGATGCCCGAGCAACTCCACCCCGGGAAGCCTCCTTCTCCGGCCGTCGATGAGCGTGGTGGCGACACCCGCCGATATATTGATCACGAGATCAACATAGCCGCTGGGATAAAAAACTTCATCCGTCAGGTCCTCTTCTATCGTAATGACGGTATAGCTTTTTACATAAGGACTCAAGATATCAGAAGGGAAAAACTGCATTTTTACGAATATACAGAATAACCGGTTTTTTGGTATCTTATCCCTATAATCCCCGAGATCATGCGAAACCATCTTGCCGGCGCCTTATTGCTTTGCCTTTCCTTTCAACTGCAGGCGCAGGATGCCCGGCAGTCCAAACAGATCACATTTGATCCGACAACCTTTTCTCCCGCTTTCTCGCTTAACCGCGAGCCGGTACTCCGAATCCGGCCCGGGGATACGGTGCGTACGGAGACCATCGACGCCATGGGTATTGATCGAAAAGGCGTACGCCGGGCAAGAGGCGGCAACCCGCTGACGGGCCCATTCTTTGTCGAAGGGGCGATGCCGGGTGACCTGTTGGCGATCCGGCTCCTCGACGTGTCGCTAAACCGGGATTACGCCCGGACATCCGAAAATTTCGTGTCCCGCTGCATGCCGGATGAGATTCTGAAGACCTTCAAAAGATCGCATCTCGTCAGATGGAAGTTGGACCTGCAAACCAGTCTCGCATGGCCCGACAGCTCGATCAACGCCTATCCCCATCTTAAGAACTTCAAGGTTCCAATGAATCCCTTTCTCGGCTGCATCGGTGTCGCACCCGACAACCGCAAAAACGAGATCCTGAGTTTTTTCCAGGGACCGTTTGGCGGTAACCTCGATTACAACCGGGTCAGAAGCGGATCGACCGTATACCTGCCCGTTTTCCACGAAGGCGCCTATTTATATCTCGGCGACGGACACGCGCTGCAGGGAGATGGAGAGATCGCCGGTAACGCCCTGGAAACATCAATGAACGTCGAGTTCTCCGTGACGCTGATCAAACAGGATTCGCTGCCCTTACAATACCCCCGGGTAGAAGATAAGGAATACCTCATGGCGCTGGGCACCGCAAAGGAAACGCCCGCAGCACTGAAGAACGCCACTAAAAATCTGCTGGACTGGCTGCAGAAAGACTTTCACCTGACCCTATATGAGGCGACGCAGGTAATAAGTACCACGATCGAATACTCTATTGGCGAGATCGCCGATCCTGAAGTGGTGGTGGTTGCAAAGATCAAAAAGGCTGCCCTGGAGCAAATTCTCCATTTTCAATAAACTTCCTTTTGCCCGAAGCGGATAGATTTGCGCTATAAACTATTCATATGAGCCCGCAAAACTTACAATGCTCCATCAGTGTCCCTCTCCCCCCGATGGAGGTTTTCGAAAAGATCAGCCGGATAGGGGAGTGGTGGGCGGTAAACTTTAAAGGCAGCGCGACAAATCTGCATGACCAATTCACGGTCCATTTTGCCCGGACCACCTGGGCTTTGATGGAAATTGTTGAAGCCGACCCCGGCCGGCGCGTTATCTGGAAGGTGGTGGAATGCTATCTGCCGATATTCAAGGATCCCTACGTCTGGAAAAATAACCTGATCGCCTGGGAGATCGTGCCCGATGGCAACCTCACCCGCGTGACCATGACCCATATCGGTCTTTTCCCAGGAGTAGAATGTTATGAGGACTGCTGCAAAGGCTGGGGCTTCTACATCGGCGAAAGCCTGCAAAAGCTGTTGACCGAAGGGCGGGGCCTTCCCGGAAGCGGCATCTTTGCCGATATCTTTGTCGCCGACCGAAGATATGAGGGCCTGCTGTTCTCCAGGATGGAATCTTTTCCGGAGTATGCAGATGGATACGTTCTTGTCGACGTACAGGAAAATCGCGGCGAGCGGGTCCTCTCGGCCTACTCCGTCAGTACGCTGAACATAAGATCAATGAGCCCGCAGGATTTGCAAGGGGAGTATTATATGATTCTCGAGAACCATCCGGTGCACGCGAATGTCCAGCCCCTGGATGATCTGTGTGCGATCATTCCTTGCGGACAGTGACCTTCATCTCAAAACTAGATTTGTTCTTCTTCGTCCATTTCGCAAAGAACTCGAAGAAGGTCTTACGCTTTTCAAAAGGCGGAACGCTGCTTAATAATCCCCGCATCACGGACCACCATCCAGAGCGAGGTTCTTTTGAAACTTCGCGTCCTGACATGCCATTTTCTTCACTACCTTTAATGATGTGTTTTTTCATTTTTGCACATTTAAAATGAAGAATCCAGGGGCTGGAAGTTGCACCTTCCGGCCCCAAATTAATTAATTGAGTCCGCCACACAAGCATACTGTCGTACACCCGATAGCAGGATCGAAAATCATGGACATAAAAATGCCCCGAATCAAAAAGGATAAAAGTTTAACGGCTATGGCACCTGACTAGCGACACCTTCAAAAGGGGAAATGGGCATCACTTGCAGAACCTTCTGCTTCATAGAGCACGTATTCGGATTGGTTCAATGGTATCACATCCACGCATCCTTGGAAAGGAAGCAGTATGAATGTCTCGGTGCCTGACGGCACACTAAGCCCGTGACAATGGTTATAGACAAGTAAAAATAAAAACAAATTTCAAGGCCCTAAAAAAATTATGCCCTTGTTAAATACCGGTTCGTCCGGCAAATAGCGGGGTTTGTCATTTTATTACCGCTGCAATCGCACCTTTAGCGTTTCGCCCTCAACGGGTCCCGAGGTATGTTCATGGATGATCTTCCAGACCCCTTCCTTTTTCTGCAACACCCAGGTCAGCCGGTTTTGCAGGAACCGCAGCTCCTCGCCCTTTTCCGACACGGCGGCAAATCGTGCAAATGCGCTGGCGACGGCAAGATCGCCGGAT
Source organism: Puia sp. (assembly GCF_036500295.1). Classification (NCBI taxonomy): domain Bacteria; kingdom Pseudomonadati; phylum Bacteroidota; class Chitinophagia; order Chitinophagales; family Chitinophagaceae; genus Puia; species Puia sp. The sequence continues at coordinate 3,364 of NZ_DASYCH010000119.1, forward strand.
TCCTTGATCAGGATGTCGTCGAAGGTGACGACATCGCGATTGGTCCCCAGGGAACCAAGCCACCCGGTCACCATCTCCCGCCAGGCAGGGAGGCCGTCATAACTCCAGGCCCACATATCGAAAACACGGACGTTTTCGTCGAAAAGCGCGAGAAGGGCTTCAACGTCCTTTTGAAAGACCGCGCTTTTATAGGATTCCAACAAGGTTTTGATATCGTGCATTATTTCGGATTTACTGATTCGTTATAAAGATAATACATCCTAAAAAACGGGCGCCTGCTGAAATATCAGCAGGCGCCCGAATATTTTGCCCGAGACGGTTGTCTCCTATTTCCCCTTCCTGATATAAACGCTGCCAAACGTCGTTTTCATCATCATCTCCGGGCCGCCGCCATTGATCTTTCCGTAGACCCATTCGTCGATATTGATCTTATACATATGGCCCTCGGAGCTTTTGTTGACGTTGGGCTTATCGTGGGCGACCTCGATATCAAAATCGGAGAAGATGTCGCCGTGTTCGGCCTTGAGCTTGAGGTTGGCTTTGAAGGCGGGGGGGAAAGCGACGTCGATCTTGCCGTTGAGCGTGGAGAAGGCCATCGGGGCCTGGGGATCGACGCTTTTGAGGCCGACCACCACATCGCCATTGACCGTAGTGGCGACCACGGATCCCGCGACATTGGTCAGCGTGATCGGTCCATTGACATTATTCACCTCCAGCTGACCGCTGACGTTCTCGACTACGATCGAGCCGTCATTGATGGCCCCCAGGTTAAGGGTTGCCGTACCCTGCGGGACCTTTACCTCGATCATCGAAAAACGGCTGAGGCCGGTGTTGATGGTTACCGTATTATTGTCTTCTTCCGCCGTGATCTCGCCCCCGGAGTTGCCGCCGATCCGCCGCATGCTGCCACTGCCGCCGCTGCCACTGCTGGCGTTGCCACTGCTGGCGTTGCTGCCACTACCGCCGGAAGCATCCCGTTTGTGGGCCTCGCCCGTCACATTGATAACAACGTCCTTGCCCTCATACCCGACGACTCTCAGGGAGCTGTGCATCACATGGGCGATGACCTTGAAGGCCTTTCCCGGCTCGCTAAGCGGCACCACCATCTGTTCCTTTATTTCCTTTGCCTCTGTTTGCGCCAGCACCCGGCCGAACGAGAATACCATCAACAGGACAAATACCGCGATTCTTTTCATTGCTTTCATACTTTATAAATTTAAGATTGCTTCTTTACATAAATGTTGCCGTTCATGGTTTCGAACTTAAAAACACTGCCCCCGGCGCCAATCTGCACCCGTTTGGCAATATTCAGCTTATAGGTTGTGCCCGAGGCCCGATGTTCCTCATTCTTGGTGATGACGGCGGGCAGGGCCTCCGCATCGGGAAAATCGGTGAAAAAGGATCCGCTCCAGCTCTTGAACTGGCAGACAGCCGAGAGATTCGCCGGGTAAGTGACCTCGAGGGTCCCGTTCAGGGTATAATATTCCGAAGCGGCCTGTGGAGCGGTCACATAGTTGACGGTCAGATTGCCATTGATCGTATGGGCTTTCGTCGCCCCCTTCGCGTTTTTTATGGTGATAGCGCCATTCACATTATGAATGCTGAGGTTGCCCGTTACGTCCTGGATCATCTCCTCCCCGCGATTTACGGTCGAGATATGCAGGTTCATTCCAAAGGGTACCCGAACCACAAAGGCGAGGTTGAAATCATAATTGTGTTCCCGCCGGCTCGATCCCTCGTCCCGGCGCCATTCATGTGGCCGCGTATCGAAGGGTTCCGCGATATAAATAATGACGCTGTCGCCATGCTGGTCATAGCCCAGCTGGAACTCGTGTTTGCCAAGATCCAGGCCTTCCTTATCATCCGAAGAGATCGTTTTGTCGATGCCGACAACGATCTTGTTGCCGGAATAGCCTTCGACCCTTATCGGTCCGTTCAAATTATAGATGGCCAACACTTCCGACGCCGGGTTCGGCGCGGCGAACTCCTTGTCGATATGCTCCTTGAATTCCTGTGCGTCGACGCCGGCCGGAGCAAGGCAAAGCATCGTCAGTCCCGTCAGTAACGGGCAAATGATCTTTTTCATATTTACCTGGTTTTAGCTTAGTCTGAAAATGGTCTCCTGGATCCGCGTCCTCACCATTTCATTGAGGTCTTTTTGCTGTAGCAGTTTCTTCAGCGGATGGATGGCCCTTTTTTCCTGGAGGTGAAGCATGACCTCCGCCAGCGCCGTCTGCAACAGGGGCGAGTCCTGCTGGAGGATCGACTGCACCAGTCCCTCCCGGACGAGCGGATTGTTGGCATAGTGGGTCAGTGCCTCGAGCGTCATCAGCCGCACATTGATATTCGGATCATTATTCAACGTACTGAGCAGGGCTCCGACGACATCTTTGTTGACTGTTTTTATCTCGCTGGTATAGCTCACCCCACGCATCCGTTCGGAAGCGGAAGGGTTTTGCAATAAGGTCTTCATGATCATCTCGCGCATCTCCCCTACCTGGGACGTCAGCGCCGCCAGTTCCTGCTTGTCGCTGCCCGCGGCCGCCACCGCAGCCGGCCGGTGAAACCAATAACCGAATCCCAGACCCGCGACGACCAGCAGAAGGCTGTAGCCCAGCGCGAAAGCCGGATAGCCGCGAAACAACTCCCGCAAGCGCCACCAGAGCGCCGTCCGGCGATCCCCGGACCGAACCGAGTCTTTATAACTATCCAGCATCGCGTCGAACCGGACCTGCGCATCGGCGGACGGCTCCGGCGTATCCACCTCCTCGAGCATCCCCCACATGGCGCGAAGGCCTTCCCATTCCCGCCGGCACTCATTACATTCCGTCAGATGTGTCTCCACCCCGGCCTGTTCCTCAGCGGAGAGCTCCCCATGCAGGAATCTTGTCAACTGTTCTTTATCGTATCCGCATTTCATACTACTTGTTTTGGGTTTCTAAATGCCAGTAGACCTCCTTCAGCTGGTGCATGGCCCGGTGCACCCTGACCTTTACCGCGCCGACACTGATCTCCAGCACCTCGGCGATCTCGGCATATTTCAATTCCTGGAACCGGCTCAGCACCAGCACTTCCCGGTTTTCCGGGCTCAGGTTACCGAGGGCTCTTTCCAGGGCCTTTATCTCCAGTTTTCGTTCCACCTGTTCATCCGCTGCTATCCCCGCCGGAAGCCGCTCCTCATAGTCCGAGATCTCATGATGGCTGCCCCGCCGGCGTGTCTGCTTAAAATGGTCTTTGACTACATTGCGCGCCAGATGATACATCCATGTCCGAAATTCGCCTTCCCCGGTAAAAGTGTGCCGGGACCGGAGCATCCGGTAGAACACATTCTGCATCATGTCCTCACTCACTTCCCGCTGCTGGGTCATATGAAAAAGAAAACCATACAGCGGCCGGTGGTAGCGCTGGAACAGCAAGCCCATCTTATCCAGATCGCCGGAGCGGACCTTTAGCATCAGCGCGTTATCGGAGAGTGTGTTCAAGCAGCGTGGTATTCTTTATTGTAAAAGATAAAAAGGAAACTCCACTCCTGCCAGATGGTTACCGAAAAAGCCGGATTTATTTTTTCTCCCGCAAAAGGGGTAACTTCCGCCCGGTAACGTAAGTCCATTCACAATATGATCACTTCCACACTTTCACAACTACAAGGGTACAAGATCATCAGCCCAAATTTCGAAAAAGCCATTCAATATATCCTTTCCACTGACTTCAGCGCGCTGGAAACGGGGAAATACGCGATCGACGATGACAACGTCTTTGCGATAGTCAATGAATATACGACCAAGCCTGCATCGGAATGCGACCCCGAGAGCCATCGCGACTATGCCGATATCCAGATCATGATCGCCGGCATTGAGCGGTTTGGCTATGCTCCGCTGACCGATCAGCGGGAAACCATACCTTATGACCCCGAAAAAGATGTCGCCTTCTATACCCTGACTCCGGAAGACCTCAGCTATATCACGCTCCACCCCGGCGAGTTTATTATTTTCTTCCCTGTCGATATCCATCAGCCGGAGCTGTTCACCCATCAGCCCGACCTGGTAAGAAAGGTCGTCATAAAAGTCGCGCTGTAAATTGATGGACCAGCCCGAAAAACTGGCGCTCAAAGCCCGGCTGAAAAAATGGGCCGCCGACCATCTCGGTCAGCGGATAGCGACGACCCATGAGGCCATCCGGGCCGCGCAGGAAGCGGCCAACAGCGAAGAGAAAAGCTCGGCCGGCGACAAATACGAAACCGGGCGGGCCATGGGTCATCTGCAAAAAGACATGCACGCACGTCAGCTGGCGGAGCAGGTCCGCGAACTGGCAACGCTCCACGCCGTAAATACCGACCAGCTTTGTCGCGAAGGGATGAGCGGCGCCCTGCTTCGAACCGCTTCCATCGATTTCTTTATCAGCATCGGCCTTGGTAAACAGACGATCGAAGGACGAACCATCGTTTTCCTCTCCCCGCAGGCGCCGCTTGCCCGGACCTTGCAAAACAAGCGCGCCGGCGACAGCATCTTCTTTCAACAGGAAACGATGCCCATCGACGAGATTTTCTGATAAAACCCATTACATTTTTCCAATAAATGTTACCTTAACGCAAAGAACAACGCAGACCTCCTGCCATTCAAAACACTCAAACACAGTTGCAAACCAACATGAGAACAAGATCCCTTTTTCTGCTGGCGGCGACCCTTGCCGGCCTTTCCGTTTTTTCCCAGGAACCCGAATCTGCAGGACCCGTCGCGTTGATCCCAACGCCGGTGAGCCAGACCGTCAATGCGGGTCATTTTGAACTGCCGGCATCGATCGTCATCGAGGCGCAGGATCAACATGATCTCGCCCAGACGCTGCAGGACCTGAAGACGCGGCTCAGCGTGCCAACCGGCTTTACTGTTTCGGTCACCCAGCAGTCCACCCCCAATGCGACCATCCGGCTTGTCCTGAACAAGTCGGCGGAACCGACATTGGGAACCGAAGGCTATTCTCTCGCTATTACGCCACAGGCCGTTCTTATCCGGGCGAACCAGCCGGCGGGTCTTTTCTACGGCATCCAGACCCTCCTCCAGCTGCTGCCAAAAGAGATCGAAAGCCGCCAGGCCGTGAACCGGCATAGCTGGCAGGCGCCCTGTGTCACCATCACCGACTATCCCCGCTTTGGCTGGCGTGGCCTGATGTTCGACGTCGCCCGACACTTCTTCACCAAGCAGGAGGTAAAGGATTTTATCGACCAGATGGTGAAATATAAGTTCAACCTGCTGCATATGCATCTTACAGATGATGAGGGCTGGCGGGTCGAGATCAAGAGCCTCCCGAAGCTGACCGAGGTAGGCGCCTGGAATGCCAAACGGGTAGGCAGCTTTGGCACTTTCGCCAATCCCGCACCCGATGAAAAACGGGATTACGGCGGCTTCTACACCCAGGATGATATCCGGGAGCTGGTTCAATATGCAAAGGCCCGGTTTGTCAATATCCTTCCAGAGATCGACATGCCCGGTCACAGCCTGGCCGCCGTCGTTTCCTATCCCGAGTTATCGCTCACCGAAGGCGCCGACAAATATCATGTCCGCTCCGGCGAAAAGACGATGAACTGGTATAAGGGCGGTTTTGACGCGATCTACGACAATACGCTCAATCCGGCCAATGAGAAGGTCTATCCCTTCATCGATAAGGTCGTCACCGAGTTTGCCGCCCTGTTCCCTTTTCCTTATCTCCATATCGGCGGTGACGAGTGCGCCAAGAATTTCTGGGAGAAGAGCCCTGCCGTCAAGGCCCTGATGCAGAAAGAACATCTGAAAACGATGGAGGAGGTGCAAAGCTATTTCGAGAAGCGTGTCGAAAAGATAGTGGAATCCAAAGGCAAAAAGGTCATCGGCTGGGATGAGATCCTGGAAGGGGGACTCGCACCCAATGCTGCCGTTATGAGCTGGCGTGGCGTCAAGGGCGGCATCGCCGCGGCGAAGATGGGTCACCCCGTTGTCATGAGCCCCACCACGTTCTTCTACCTGGACTATATGCAGGGCGATGCGGCGATCGAACCGCCGGTATACGCCACGCTTCGGTTGAAAACAACCTATTCCTATGAGCCGGTGCCGGACAGTGTCGATCCGAAGTATATTTTGGGCGGTCAGGCAAATCTCTGGACCGAGCAGGTCTACAATACCCGGCATATGCAGTATATGGTCTGGCCCCGGAGCATGGCCGTTGCCGAAGACCTGTGGTCGCCAAAGGCGAACAAGGATTGGGACAATTTCGAGCACCGAGTGGAAACACACTTCGACCGCCTTGATGTCGAACAGGTGAAATATGCCCGCTCGATGTTTGACGCCATCATCACGCCAAAGAAAGATTTTTCCGCGAATGACTCGGTCACCGTCGACCTGGGCACTGAGGTCAACGGGCTGGATATCTATTACAGTTTCGATAACTCCAACCCCGATAATTTCTATCCAAAATATACCGGCACGCTGGCCATCCCGAAGGACGCGATCATGCTAAAGGTGATCACCTACCGGAATGGCAAACCCATCGGCCGGCAGATCAATGTTCCGGTGGAAGCCCTGCAACAGCGGGTGGGGGTCAGGGCGGCGCCTCCCTCCGGGGATTGATCCCCGAAAGCTGGCAGCCGATGCCATGATCTTGTTATTGTGCCCGGGGCGGTGAAGTTTTCCACGGAGAACCCCCAAAACTTCACCGCCCCGGCTTTTTTATCCCCACCGAAGCCGGATGGCCCTAACGTATCGGGTGAATCGATAAATTCGGCCCTTTAACGATGGCAGCAGCGGAACTATCTTATCTACTCGAAACTTCCCCGTCCGTACAGATCATCCGGATGCGCAATGCGCATTGGGTGATCCCATTCCTTTTTAAGGCCTTTAAAAGCGAGAATACGCTTTCCATCCCCGAGCAGGCGCTGATCAGCGCGCTTGCCGAAGAATTGCGCAATCATTCGGAGGATATCGAAGACCTGGAAGAGGCCCGCATCGAATTTGGGGAAGACGAAGAGAGCCGTGCGCGCAAATATCTGCTCAATTGGGTGCAGCGGCGTCTTCTGCAGGACTTTCCTGATACGGACGCCATCACCCGATACCAGCTCAGCGCACATACTGAAAAACTTCTTCAATGGCTGCAAAGTCTCGAGAAGCGGCAGTTTGTCGGCACCGAAAGCCGGTTCCGCTTTCTTTTCCAGACGCTGCGGGAAATGGTGGAATACACCGAGGATGACGCGGTAAAGCGGCTGGAAGAGTTGAAGAACAAGCGGGCGGAGATCGACAAAGAGATCAAAAAGATAGAGATGGGTTATAAACCCGTGGTCTATACAAACGCCCAGCTGCGCGAGCGGCTGGAGTGGTTCACCCGGCTCAGTCACGAACTGCTGAGCGATTTCCGGGAAGTGGAAGACAATTTCAAGACGATCCACCGGCATATCGTCGAGCAGCATACCCGGGCCGAAGTGAATAAAGGCGCGATCGTCGGTTATGCCTTCGAGGCGTACGATGCCCTGCGAAAAAGCGATCAGGGTAAAAGCTTTTATGCCTTCTGGGATTTCCTCGTCTCAAGGGCCGGCCAGGAGGAATGGCGGGAGCTGACCGACCAGCTGCTGCAAATGTTGCAGCAGCGGAGTATCGAAGGCGACGGGGAGTATGTCCAGGATATCAAATCCCTGCTTCTGCAACAGGGCCGCAACGTTTATGAGTCCAATGACCGGATGGCGGAAAAGCTGAGCCGGATCATCACGGAGAAAGAGATCGCGCGTCACCGGCGATTGCGCCAGCAGATCGGCCAGATCAAGGAACTGGTGTTTAAATGCATGGACGACGACACCCCGCCTTGCGGCATCCGCCTGCAAACGCCGGCGCCAATCCGGATGAATATGGAGCGAAGGCTCAACCTGGTGGAGCGTCAGGCGGCCGGCATCGTCAAACAACCCGCCAACGCGCGTGAAAAAGTAGCGGACCTCGAACGGTTTGGCCGGCTGCTTACCACGACCCATGTCGACCGGAAAAAGCTCTGGCAGAAGGTGGAGGCCGCACTCGAGCACAAGAGCACGGCCACGCTGGCGGAGATCATCGGTATCAGCGGATTGGAGCATGGAGTAGCCGAGGTGGTCGGTTATTTTGGCTTTCTCCGGGAGAAAGCGGCGAGGGTCCAGTCGATGCAGGAGATTACCGAACTGATCCCGCTTGACGAAGCCAAAACCCGATTCATTGAAGTACCCTATCTGCTTTTCAGCAGATAACGCCCGGCGCGGGCAACCAAGCCCCAGCCGGTCAACAGCATAAAAACCATGAGCACAGATAAACAAAACATCTTTCCGTATACGCCGGTCTTTATCAAGCTTCTCAAGGGGCCGGTCGAATACCTGGAGAAAACCGCCTGGGAACAGCTGCTCCAGTATCAGGGGGAGTTGTCCAGATTCCTGCAGCAGCTGGGGCTGATCCTTATTCTGGAGAAAGAGGACGGATATGCCTACCTGGAGCAGGCCCGGCTCGATGAAGAAGAGAATGTCATCGGTTGGGTCCGCCGCATCCAGCTGGGTTATGAAGAAAGCGTATTGCTGGTGCTGCTGCGTGATATGATGGCCGAATTCGAAGTGGGGGAGGCCGGCGCGCGCGAACTGGTCAAGAAGCGCCGGGAGATAAAAGAATATGCGGAACTTTTCTTCCGGGAGAACGCGAGCCGCGTAAAGTTCATTCGCGATCTGGACCGGTTGATCGACCGGGTCGAAGAGCTGGATTTCCTGGAAAAGGTGGAGCATCATGAAATTCCCGACGAGCAGCGATTCCGTGTCAAGAAGATCATCAAGGCGCGTGTAGATAACGAAATATTGGAAAATTTCAAAAAACAACTATCCGAGCATGCAGTTGGGCGTATTTAGTACCGATGAGAACAAATCCGGTTTTCGTTTGCAATACATGGAGCTCTATAACTGGGGCACCTTTGACGAACATGTCTGGAAGATCGCGCCGGGCGGCGAGACCTCGCTGCTCACCGGTGCCAACGGCAGCGGCAAGACGACCTTTGTCGATGCCTTGCTGACCCTGATCGTCCCTGAAAAGAAGCACCGGTTCTATAATCAATCTTCCGGCAGCGAGAAAAAGGGCGACAGAACGGAGGAATCCTATGTCCTCGGCGGCTATGGCAGTGTTCACAGTGAGAACGGGCTCTCCAGCAAGACCCTCTATCTCCGGGACAATAAGGAACAGGCCTATAGCATCCTGCTGGCGCATTTCTCCAACGAGGCCGAGCAGTCCGTCACCCTCTTCCAGGTGCGTTGGTTCAGCGGTCATGACATGCGGCGCGTTTTTGCCATCGCCCATAAGCCCCTGCATATCGAGGACGATTTCAAACCCTTTGATCTGGGGGGCGCCTGGCGGCGGCGGATCGACCAGCAATATAACAAGGGCAGCCGCAAGCAGGTGGAGTGGTTTGATGCCGCCAACCGTTATGCCCAGCGTATGGTGGAGGTGTTGGGGATGCAGAGCATGCAGGCGCTTAGCCTTTTTAACCAGACCATGGGGATCAAGGTGCTGGGCGATCTCAACGAGTTCATCCGAAGCAATATGCTGGAGCCTCGCAATATGGAGCAGGAGTTTCAGGAACTGAAAAAACACCTTTCCACCTTGCTCGATGCCCAGCGTAATATCGAAAAGGCCGAGGATCAAGTCCGGTTGCTTCATCCGCTGAAAACCCATTTTCTTTCCTATAAAGAGCAGTCCGATCTCGGCGTCGCAGCCCGGGAAGAACTGGAGACGGCCAGGATCTGGAAGAACTACACCAAATATCATCTCCTTGACGAGCATATCCGAACCATCGAGAAGGAGGCGAAAGGCGTGCGCACCGCTTCGGAAGAAACCCGCCAAAGCATCGCTACGCTGACGGAGGAAGAACGTCAGACCCTGAATCAGCTGGAACAGAACAAGGCCGGTCAGCGGCTGCAGCAGCTGCAAAAAGAGAAAGAGGGCCTCGAACAGCAGGTAAAGGAGACGGAGGCCGCACTAAAGAAGTTTTCCGAATGGTGCACGTTATTGCATCTCGAGAAGGACCCCACCGATGAGGTGGCCTATCAGCGGATCAAAAAGGAAGCCGATCGCCTCGATAAAAAGCTGGGTACGGAGATCCGAAACAATAACGAAGAGCTCTATGAGGCGCAAACCCGGCAGAAGAAGGCAGAAGAGGAGAAGAAGTCACTCGAAGGCGAACTGAATACCCTGCTCCAAAGTCGGAACAACATCCCGGCCCATCTTGTCGCACTGCGTCGTGACCTCTGTACGGAACTTACCATCACCGAGGAAGACCTGCCTTTTGCAGGGGAGCTGATCCAGGTGCGGAGCGAAGAAATGGAATGGCAGCCTGTCCTCGAGAAGCTCTTAAACCCGCTTGCCCTGCGTTTGCTGGTTCCGGACAAGCACTATAAGAAAGTAAGCCGTTATGTCAACAACACCCAGCTACGGGCCCGGCTCGTGTATCACCTGGTTAAGGATGTCGCCCTGCGGCAGCATGCCGACGCGGGCACGGTCTGGCACAAGCTGGAGTTCCATCCGGGGCACCCGCTTAGCGCCTGGGTAAGCCAACAGGTGATCCAGCAGTACGGGTATAGTTGTGTCGCGAATGAAAAAACTCTTGATCGCTATGACCGGGCCATCACCCTTCAGGGGCTGATCAAGAATAAGGATCGGCATGAAAAAGACGACCGGCCTGGGCGGAGCGATGTCAGCCGGTATGTAATGGGGTGGAACAACGAAAAGAAAAGAGAAGCGCTGCAGCATCGCCGGTCGCAGTTGCTTGATGTAACGGAGCAGGCCGCGGAGACGCTTCAGCGGCTGGCACATCGCAACAACAAGCTGCAAGACCAGGTTTTTGCCGTCAAGCATCTCCGGGAACATGGGGGGTTCAAGGCGGTGAACGTCGGAGCCATCCATCAGGCGATCCATCACATCGAAGGACAGATGGGCAAGCTAAAGACGGGAAGCGATCAGCTAAAAACCCTGACGCAGCAACTCGATGAGATCCGTCAGCAGATCGGGAGCCGCCAAAAGGACCGCGACTTGCTGATCAGCAAGGCCTCGCTTTACGAACACGATCTTCAGGCCCGGGAGAAAGAACAGCTGGCGCTTTCCGGCTTTGTAAAACATCTGACCGAAGCCGATAAAGACCTTCTGTTGCAATTCCAGCAAAAACATGGCGCGCGGTTGACGGAAAACCCGCTTACCCCCGATACGATCGACGATTGGTATCAACAGCTGATGACTGACGTGGAACAGGCGGTCCGGCGATACGAGGAGGCCGCGGTAAGGGAAGGACGCGAGCTGGATCGGGCAATTCACAAGATCAAGAACCCGCCGCTCGAGATCCTCCAACGATATACCGACTGGCCGGCGGATACCCAGCAACTTCCCGCCGAACGGGAACACGCCGGCGAGTACCTGGAATGGCTTACCCGGCTGGAGACAGAGAACCTCCCGCGGTTCAAGAAAGACTTCGAGCGGCTGCTTCACGATACTGCCGTGATAAAGATGGGCGTGCTGAACGAAGAGCTGGAAAGTTGGGAACGAAAGATAAAGAACAGCATCACGACACTCAACCAGTCCCTCAGCGGGATCAATTTCAACCGGCTTCCGGATACCTATATCCAGTTAGGAATCCGCCCGGTGCCCGACACGGTGATAAAGGAGTTCAGGAGCAGGCTGTTGAACGCGCTTCCGCAGGCCGCGGACTGGCAACAGAATAGTTTTGAGGAAAAGGCGCTCCATTTCAAGCAGAATGTCCAGTCCTTTGTCGATACGCTCGACGAAAGCGAATCGTATCGCGGCCGGGTGCTGGATGTCCGTAACTGGTTTGAATTCTGGGCGGACGAAAAATTCCGGGAGACGCACGAACTAAAAAAGACGTATCGCCAGATGGGGCAGCTATCCGGCGGGGAGAAGGCGCAGTTGACCTACACCATCCTTTGCAGTGCCATCGCCTACCAGTTTGGCATTACCCGGGAGGGCCGAAACTCCCGCAGTCTCCGGTTTATTGCCGTGGATGAGAGCTTTAGCAACCAGGATGAGGAAAAAGCAACATATCTGATGGAGCTTTGCAAACAGCTTCATCTTCAATTACTGGTGGTAACGCCCAGTGATAAGATCCAGATCGTCGAGAATTTTATCGCGCATGTTCACCTTGTTCAGCGGGTTAACAACAGACATAGCATTCTTTTCAATATGACTCGAAAGGAGCTGAAACAAAATCGCAGTGGAATGATTTTAGCGTAGGCGGCTGGCCGGGCCGGCCGGCCCGGGCCGGTTTTTTGTTAATCCGCTATGAGCTGCTGTCGATTTTGTCTACATTTAAGGGATGAACTTGCGAGGGTTCCTGATCATTGGATTATTTTTTATTTCCGGTTCGTTGTTTTCACAAACCCGGCATGACTCTACATTTTCGCTTCTCTTCAACTCCAGCATCAGCTTCACCCACGCCAATGATGCGCACATCAACCGCTGGTTAGCCAAGTATGGATATCCTACCATACCCCGCGCGCCTTCGAGCTATAATTTCGAAGTTGCCGCGATGCCGGCTGCCTCCCGGCTTATGTACAGTCTTCGGCTGTCGAGTATCAATTCCGTCAATAACCTGAGCTCGTTTAACCTGATGGCCGGGCTGTATACCTCCGTGATAAAAACCAGATCTTTTTTGCTATTCCTCGGCGGCGGGACGGGTCTTCACCGGGACATCATCACGTTAAACGGCAATCTACCGCCGGAATATCAACAGGCGGCGACACAGGCTCATGGTCCGCTGGCGCTGCGCCGTGCCGGGCTTTGCCTCGAACCCGGCGCCAGGATCCTCTGGTACCCGTTGCGGCTGGGCATTTTACAGGTCGGCTTTCTGGGCGGGCTGGGCTATGATCTCGATTTTAACTCCCATTGGAAGCTCGGCTATTACAGCAACAATCACGGCCAATATGGCCATTTCAGAAGTATCAGCAAGCCCAGTGACCAGCAAAGGGTGAGCGTCCACGGGTTTACCTATAACGCCGGTATTAGTTTCCGCTTAAACCTCCACTAGTTTTTCCCAAACCTCCGCAGACGGGAACCGGATTCCCATTCCGGGAGTTATTAAAAAATTGTCCTCGCGCATTAAATTGATTAATAAGTCGTTTGAGTTTTGGTACTGAAATAGCTACCTTTCTGGGGAGACCAATTCCTATAAAAAGTAAACCCGCAACCCAAACCCATGGAAAAGTTTATTTCGGAACTGAAAAGAGGATTAATCCCCTTTCTGTTCCTCATAAGCCCCCTCTTATTCGCTGCTTTTACCGCAGGTGCGCAAAACTGCCCTACCAACGGTAATACGACCATCAGCAGCTTACCCAATACTTTTTTCCCGACGACAACGGCAACCTTGCCAGTCAACAGCTGGTCCATTGCTTTGGGACCCTCTGCTTATGGATCGGATCCGATCGCTCCGGGCGATATCCTGCTGCTTATTCAGATGCAGGGGGCGCAGATCAACTCTGTCAATGACAACACCTACGGCAGCGGTTCCAGCAGCAATGGCGGTACGGGTTATACCACTACCAATCTGCTGGCCGGCAATATGGAGTATGTGATCGCGGTGAATAGCGTTCCCCTCACGGGTGGAACCTTGCAGCTTGGCCTCCCTACGCAGAAGGCCTATAAGAACGCTGCTTACGGGACAACGGGACAATATACTTACCAGATCATCCGGGTACCGACCTATTATAACCTGACGCTGAATTCGACGATCACAGCTCCCCGCTGGAACGGTTCTTCGGGTGGCGTTATCGTGCTTTACGCATTGAATAACATCGTGATGAATAACCAAACGGTAGATGCATCCGGTTTGGGTTTTCGCGGTGGCGCCGGCAGAACAGGTGGTGGCGGTTTGAGTACCTGGAAGAATACGGACTTCATGAACCCTGCCAACGGCGGCGGCGGTGCAAACGGGAGCAAGGGAGAAGGTATTGCCGGCACACCAAAATACAGCAACAACAGTTATACGGCGATCGAAACCAATCCCGGCGGTGAAGGTTATCCCGGCGGTAGTAATTCGCAGGGCGCCCCGGGTAATGCCGGCGGCGGTGGAACGGATGGTAACCCGGGTGTCGCGAACGACCAGAATACCGGTGGTGGTGGTGGTGGTAACGCAGGCGCAGGTGGTATTGGCGGTAACTCCTGGAGTACGAATGTTGCTTCGGGTGGCCGGGCAGGCGCCGCTTTTTCGCAGGTGGTCCCCGACCGCATGGTGATGGGTGGCGGTGGCGGAGCCGGTACGTCCAATAACGCTACGGGTACACCCGGCAGCGGGATGGCTTCCGGCGGTGCTGCCGGTGGCGGGGTCGTTATCCTCTACGCGTTGAACAAGATCACCGGAACGGGAACCGTGAAGGCCGATGGCGCCGATGCGAACAGTACCGTTCAAAATGACGGCGCCGGCGGTGGTGGCGCAGGTGGTAGTATCCTTATTTTTAGCGTCGCCGGAAACCTGAACAATATTACGGCTTCGGCCAATGGCGGTGACGGTGGCAGCAATGAAACCGGCGGCGGCGCCAACCACGGACCCGGCGGTGGCGGTGGTGGTGGTGTCATCTACTCCAGCATGAACCTTAACGCCCAGACGGCCTCCGGCGGTG
>NZ_DASYCH010000120.1:0-37862 GCF_036500295.1 Puia sp.
GAGGAGGTGCAACTGCGGGAAGGGTTCAATGCTACGGCGGTGGATTATCCCGGGGGCACGACGATCCCCGATCTGTTGTCGGCGGCCTTGGAGCAGACCCCCGAGGCCATTGCCGTGGTGGCCGGCGACGGGCAGCTGACCTACCGCCAACTCCATGAACGCGCCAACCGGCTCGGCCAGTATCTGCGGGGCAAGGGAATACGGACCGGGGACCGGGTAGCCATCCGTCTGGATCGCGGCACGGAGATGATCATCGCCATCCTCGGTGTCCTCAAAGCCGGCGCCGCCTATGTTCCCATCGATCCCCTCTACCCCCCCGAACGTATCGCCTATCTCCTGCAGGACAGCGCTCCCGCGGCCGTGATCACCGCCGCCTGGCTCCAGGAACACCGCCAGGGCATCGACCGGCAGTCCGATGACGATCCCCGCCATGGGCTCCGTCCCGAGCATGCCGCCTATATCATCTATACCTCCGGTTCCACCGGCAAACCCAAGGGCGTGGTCAACGAACACCGCGGGGTGGTCAACCGCCTCCGCTGGACACAGGACTTTTTCCGCCTCGGCCCACAGGACGCCGTGCTCCAGAAAACCACTTTTTGCTTTGACGTCTCCGTCTGGGAACTGCTGTGGCCGTTGTTCACCGGCGCCCGGCTGGTCTTTGCCAGACCCGACGGCCAGCTCGATATCCCCTATTTGAAAACGCTGATCGATACCCACCGGATCACCACCCTGCATTTCGTTCCCTCCATGCTGACGCCCTTCCTCGAACAGACCCGGCAGGGGGAGTGTGCAGGCCTGCAACGGGTGCTCTGCAGCGGCGAGGCCCTGCTGCCCCATCATCTTCGCCTTTTCCAGCAAAAACTGCCGGCAGCAGCCCTCTATAACCTCTATGGCCCCACGGAGGCCGCCATCGACGTGAGCTGCTGGGCCGTGCCCGCCGGATGGAAAGGGGACAGCGTGCCCATCGGCCTGCCGGTGGCCAATACCCAGCTCTATGTGCTCGATGATGCCCTCAATCTGCTGCCCATCGGCGTGACGGGCGAACTCTATATCGGTGGCGTCCAGGTGGCCCGCGAATATTGGCGCCAGCCGGCGCTGACGGCAGAACGATTTATCGCCGATCCCTTCTCCCCCGTGGCCGGAGCAAGACTCTACCGGACCGGTGACCTCGCACGCCGCCTGCCGGATGGCAACCTGGAATACCTGGGAAGAAAAGACGACCAGGTGAAGATCCGCGGCTACCGCATCGAGCTGGGCGAGATCGAGCAGGCCGCCCTGCAAAGCGGCCTGGTCAGCCAGGCGGCCGTGGTGGCCGGAACCGACAAGGGCGGCGGCAACAGACTGATCGGCTATATCGTACCGGCAGCAGGAAGCACCCTGGAAGCCCTCCGGACCTGCCTGGCGGGGCAGCTGCCCGAGTTCATGCTCCCCTCCCTATGGGTGGTGCTCGAAGCCCTGCCCCTGACGGCCAGCGGGAAACTGGATAAAAAAGCCTTGCCGGCCCCGGAAGGGAATATCTTTCAACCGGCAGCCTACGTGGCTCCCCGCACCGAAACAGAAGCCTTGCTCGCCGGCATCTGGAAAGAACTGCTCAACGCCAGCCAGGTGGGTATCCATGACAACTTCTTTACCCTCGGCGGACATTCCTTACTGGGCATGCGGCTGGTATCGGCGATATCGAAAAAAATGAATGTAGAACTGCCGGTAAAGATGGTCTTCCAGCTCACCACTATTTCCCTTATGGCAAAATTTATCACCGTGATCCAATGCAATTCGCTCGTGGAAGAAGAGGCCGGAGAGACCATAAAACTGTAAACCGCAATCATGAAACAACCTATTACCAATTTTACGATCAACGGGGTCCGGGAAGTGAAAAACCTGGCAATGAACAAGGAGCTGATCGAAAAATTAAGGCGCGAATGGCAGGAAACGGCACAACAAACGGAAGCTTATCCCGGAGGTTTTAACGGCCGGGGGATTGTGATCTGCGCCGGCGGGATCCGTTACTTCACCTGTGCCTGGGTCAATATCAGGATGCTCAGACACAACGGCTGTTCCTTGCCGATCGAGGTGTGGTATAACGGCGATGAACTAACGGAGGAAGTGATCGATCTCCTGCGTCAAATGCAGGTAATCTGCAAAAATGTCAAAGATCATACAACCTCCGATCTGTCGGACTATGCCCTGAAGCCTTTCGCCATTCTCAGGAGCAGCTTTAAAGAAGTCTTATACCTGGATGCCGACAATAACTCCACGGGAGACCCGGCCTATCTGTTCGACAGCGATGAGTTCAAAGCGACAGGAGCCGTATTCTGGCCGGATTTCTGGAAAACGGGAAGGTTCAATCCCATCTGGAAGGTCATCGGATCGAAAGAATATGATTCCTGGGAACAGGAGAGCGGCCAGGTGCTTGTAGACAAAGAAAAATGCTGGCGGGAAATGAATTTATGCCTGTATTTCAATTTAAACAGGGAACACTACTACCGGATGCTGCTTGGCGATAAGGATACTTTCAAGTTTGCCTGGATCGCGCTCGGTTCCCGATATCACATGATCGGCACGCCTGTCGGCTTTTGCGGCTACCTTGACCGGCAGGGTGTTTTTGCAGGTCTGTCGATGGTCCAGCACGATCCCGAAGGAAATATCATCTTTCTTCACCGGAACCTGTTGAAATGGGATATCACCCAACGCGATGAATTGGTGTGGAAGCTGATCAAGCGTTTTAAAGCGCGAACGGACAAAAGCACGATCACGCCAAGAATTGCCGATAGGGAAGGAGCGGCCGGTTCAACGATCTGTGATATCGATGGCGAGGTCGAGTCCATCTGCTTCGGCGACCTGTTTGGAGATCTCGAACGCCACTGTCTCACCGAGCTGACGAATCTGAGAGAGTCCGATTTCTACGGAAGGTTCCTGGTACATTCCTATCTCCGCTACGCCAGGCCGGGATACAGTAAAAGATCATTGACAAAATCGTAACCTGTGTGGCCTTTTAAACTATTGCTGATCCTTTACCTGGTGAAAATCGCCGGGTACTTCTTGATCATGGAGCTGCGCAGGAAAAAGGAGCGCAGCCAGCCAGTGCGGGGAGGGAAAAACCCGGTCCTGGCCGTGGATATCGTATTGCCCATGCACAATGAGGAGAAAGTGGTGATCAAAACGATAAAGAACCTGCTGGATATTCAATATGACAAATTCTCGATCATCGTCGTTGACGACGGCTCAACGGACCGGAGTTTTCATCTGGTAAAGATGCATTACGGCGGACATCCGATGGTAAAGCTCATCCATCAGCCAAACGGCGGAAAATCCTCCGCGTTGAACAGGGCAATGGGAATATCGAAGAGCGATATCGTCGTTACGATCGATGCCGATACCTGGGTGCGGCAGGATTCCATCCGGAATATCGTCACCTATTTCCAGGATGAAAAAGTAGCCGCCGTAGCCGGCCATATAAAAGTAGGCAACCGGGTAAACTGGCTAACCGATATGCAATATTTTGAATACGTTTCCATCTGGGATAACGATAGGGCGTTTTCAGATACGGTGAACGGAATATTGATCGTTCCGGGAGCGCTTGCCGCGTACCGGCGTTCGGCGGTGAATGCAGTGGGCGGGTTTAAAACAGAAGTGATCGCCGAGGATACCGAGCTGACCCTGCGTCTTCTTTACAACAACTACGTGCTCCGCAACACCACGGGAGCGGTAGCCTATACAGAAGCGCCGGACAACCTGAAAATGTTCTTCCGGCAGCGCGTGAGGTGGACCACCGGATTGACCCAGGGGCTGATGAAGCATAATAAAATGCTGTTTGCTCATACCAACAAATGGCTGCCTTTTCTCATTTTGCCGTTTACCTGGTCGTTCCGGGTCATCCTCCCTTTTCTTTTGCCGCTGGTCGACTACTATTTTATCTACGCCTTTTTCTTTTTGAAACAATATGATGCGCTGGCCTGGTGGTTATCGCTGATCCTGACGGAAGCGGCGATCAGTTTCTACCTGCTGACAAAATTCAAAGAGAAGGTGGGGATCATAAAATTGATCCTTCTTCAACGGCTTTACCGGCATCTGCTGTTCTGTAATTACTGGTTCATCTTCTCCAGGTGGCTGAATGGCAGCCTGTTTAAATGGAGTAAGATCGCCAGAAAAGGAACGGTCAGACTGGAAAAAATAAACAATCGAAATTATGAATAGTCAATCCTCCCTTATTTCCTGCATTTGCGTAACCAGGAAGAAGCCAGATCTTCTAAAAAGGGCCATTACCTGTTTTTTGGCGCAAACCTATCCCAACAAAGAGTTGATCATTCTCTACGAAGATGACGATGCGGCTACCGAAAATTTTGTAGGCGCGGGCTTCCCGGGCTCCACCGGTATACGGCTGTTCCGGGTGGCGGCCCAGCCGAAGATCGCCCTGGGTGAGCTGCGGAATCTTGCGATCCAGGCTGCCCGGGGGGAATTCATCTGTCAGTGGGATGATGACGATTGGTATCATATGAACCGGCTGCAGCAGCAATATGAAAAATTATTCAGCGAGGGCCGTCACGGGTCTATCCTGACTCAATGGCTGGTGTTCGATTCGGTCACCGGCACCGCTTATACCTCCAATAACCGGTTATGGGAAGGAAGCGTCGTATGCAGGAAGAGCGTTTTACAGTTTAAGGCCTATGAGGACAAACCTCTCGGCGAAGATACCGCCACCATCGAATACCTCGCCTCCACCAACAGCCTTTACCTGCTGAACAAAGTGCCCGGCTTGTATATCTACGTCTATCATGGCAACAACTCGTGGGATTATGAACATTGGAGTGAGATATTCCGGGCCAGCACCGCTCTATCCATACAGGACTCGAACATCGTCGCTGACATTTTAAAAGGCAAATGGCCGGTCCAGGAAAGCTCCCTGTTGCTGGACGCCATCGTTCGACGCCACTATGATCCTGCCAGAATGTCGATGACGACAGCCGTCTGAATTTAATTCCTTCAATTTTAATCCTTGAACTTCGGCAGGGCGTAAACATATTTACCGAAACATTGCTATGCAAGAAAAAAATATCCTGTCTATTAATTTCAATCATGATGGATCGGGAGTGATCCTTTCCAACGGAGTGATCAAAGCGTATTTGAATACGGAGAGATTCTCAAAGAAGAAAAAGCATCCGGGTATCCGGCGGGAAGATCTTGATAATTTATTGGATCAGGCGGGAATGCAGCTCGGGGACCTGGGCATGGTCATCCTGTGCAACATCAATACGATGGATTCCCCCGACATCCCTTTCTTGTATGGAACTTCCCTGAAAGAGACCTTTCTCGATGTCTGGGTGCATCACTCGATGAAAAAATTGCTGATCGATGGGGTCGAGATCCCATGCATCATCAATCCGGACCATCAGCTGTTGCATTGCTCCCTGGCTTATTATACGTCTCCTTTTGACGAAGCCATGTGCTTTTCCTGGGACCCGACGGGATTTGGCGCATTCATCGGCAAAGGAAATAAGATGATCCCGTTGGGCTATAGCCTCAGTCATTTTAACAAAACCGAATGGTATTACAACGTATCCGCCGCTTTGTTTGGTACCGGGATCGAAGGGGCGGGGAAGGTAATGGGCCTGGCTCCCTATGGCGGATTAAACAATGAACAGCTGCTGACGGTGGAACAGGTGGCCGGGATGGAAGAGCTTTATGAACTGTCCGGCAATGGAAATTCCCGGATCATTGAAGAAAACGGAAAGCAACTGAATGCGACGCTGGCCTTTAATGTTCAACAACTGTTGGAAGAGCAGCTTTGCACGGTGTTGGCGGACCTATATAAGATCGCCGGGGAAAAGGGGATCAAACCCAATATCTGTCTGAGCGGGGGCGGAGCATTAAACTCTGTCGCCAATCAGGTGGCCTTCCGGAACTCCCGATTCGAAAGGATCCACCTGCACCCGGCCAGCGGAGACGACGGGACGGCGATAGGCGCCGCCTTATATCACTGGTTTGATGAACTGGACAATGAAAGAAGGCCTTTTACCAATAGACAGATGATGTACTCGATCCGGACCTACGATGACAAGGTGGAACAACTGATCGAACAACCGCAATACAAGGATGCATTTCTTACCGACCGTACACCGGACTATATAAGAAGGACCGCCGAACACCTGGCAAACGGCAAGATCGTCGGCTGGTTCCAGGGAGCAAGTGAGATCGGGCCACGGGCATTGGGCAACAGAAGCATTCTGGCCGATCCCAGGAACCCGGAAATGAAGGACATTCTGAACCGCAAGGTGAAATTCCGGGAGGGTTTCAGACCGTTTGCACCAAGCGTGCTGAATGAACACGCTGAGCAATGGTTCGGTTTGAAAGACAGTCCGTTTATGCTTCGGGTCTGTGATGTGCTGGAAGACAGTGTCCCTGCCATCAGCCATGTCGATCATACGGCGCGGATCCAGACCGTCAGTCCGGAAGACAATGCAACCTACTACCAGTTGATCAAATGCTTTTATGAACTTACAGGAGTTCCTTTATTGATCAATACGTCATTTAATATCAAGGGAGAGCCGATCGTGGAGACGCCGGAAGACGCGCTTCGCTGCTTTTTAAACACCGGGCTTGACCTGCTGGTCTTCCGGAATGTCGTCCTCGAAAAACAGCGCACCCCGGCTTTTATCACTGCTTCCACCCCTGAATTACAAACTGCAAGATCATGAATCCTGTTCGAGCCATGGGGGATGATATTTATGCCCTGAACCTGATGCAGCCCTTGTTGAAGGGGACTTATCTGCCCTTCACCCTGTCATCGTTGAGGCCGGCGTGTCTGGCATTTATTCTTAATGATATCGTCATCAATGACCGGAAGAATGTCCTGGAATTCGGTGCGGGTATCTCAACGATCATGATGGGTCGCCTGATAAAGACAAACAGTCTGGAAACCAGGATCATTTCCGTAGAACATAACAGCAGATGGGTGGAGATATTGAAAGGGATCGTATTGGCAGAAGGGCTGGAGGATCATATCGGGATCGTCCATGCCCCGCTGGTTCCATGTTGCGTCGCCACCTGCCACACCGACTGGTATGACACCACGGTGCTCGAGCCGGTCATTGGCAACCGGACATTCGATATGGTATTGGTCGACGGGCCACCGGCCTACGAACCGCCAAAAATGGAGGCGAGGTACCCCGCGCTGCCCTTCGTTTATAACCGCCTTGCTGCACGGTCCATCCTGGTCCTCGACGATGCCGAAAGGGAAGGAGAGAAAGCGGTCCTCGCCCGTTGGACGGCAGAATTTCCGCTCCGCTTTAATTTAGCGGCGGGGTCGCTTGCCTGCTCCAGCCGGGGTGACGATTTCAATGCACATCTATAATACCACCTTTCCAATGAAAGTAATTACGGCTATCAGCGACCAGGAGCATCTGGGATTCAGGTTACTCAAACTGTCCTGCAACTTCAAGCGATTGGAATTGATCGCCCTCGTCTCCCGGGAAAAGGAATTTAAAACCAATTGGCAAAAAGACAGCCTTTTGAACAACTATATAGCCGGATTGACTGATCCGGAAGAGATCATATTGTTCACCGACGGCAACGATGCCGTATTCATGGCCGACGAAGAAGAGATCCTGACAAAATTTGACCGGCTGAGGAAAGACCTGGTCTTTTCCACGGAAACCAGTTGTTGGCCCGATCCGGGCCTTGCCGCCTGTTATCCCGATGGCGACGCTACCCCGTACAGATTCCTCAATAGCGGCGGTTTCATTGGAAAAGTCGGGCTAATAAGGGAATTACTCGCGGACCATTCATTCGACACGCCAAAATTCGGTCGCAGCAACCAGTATCTGTGGGCCAGGAAGTATCTGCAATACCCGGAGAAGATCGGCCTTGACAGCAGCTGCCAGCTATTTCACACGTTCTCTCCCGAGGTGGGGCTGGATTATGCTCCTGCCGCCACGGAAACCCAGGACTACGAGCACCCGCTTTATCAGCCGTATTGCCGGTTTATGAAAAAATGGTTCAGAGACAATTTTCAGATCCGCAAGGACCGCATATTCAGTAAAATAACCGGAACCTGGCCCTGTCAGGCTCATTTCAACGGCGCCGCCAAGGTCCTTATGGACAACGAGATTATCGATATGGTCTTGGCCATGAGTGCGGAATACAAGCCGACCTGCTTTGTTTATGAGACCGAGTAATATACTCTAAAATCAATTTATGAATTACGTAAGAGAAGCATGGAGAAATTTCAGATGGAACCTGAAATTAAACAAGATCTGGAAAATGACCCAGTTCCCGGCCGAAGACCTTCAGATGATCCTGGGCCTGTATGAAAAGTACTCGGCCGATCTGCTGAAAGTAAAAAAGCAGCAGCAGGAGCTTTTCAATAACCGGACAAGGGTAGGGCTTGATCCCCAATTATGTGACCTGGAGGCGGAGATGACCTATCTGCTTATTCGCGAATACCGGCCTGTCACCGTCCTGGAGATCTCTCCCGCAAGCGGGTGGTCTACCTCCTGGATACTTCATGCCCTGAAGGATAATAACCAGGGGACACTCCATTCCTATGACCTGGTGGAAAGCAGCATTCATGTCATCCCGAAGTGGCTCTCGGAAGGCAGATGGCGGTTCTTTCAGGGAGATGTCACAAAGAACATGGCGCTGCTCCCTTCACAAGTCGACTATTTTTTTATCGATTCCGATCATTCGGCGGAATTTGCCCATTGGTATATCGACAAACTGTTCCCCTTGTATAAAAAGGGGATCAGGATCAGCGCCCACGATATCCTCAAATGGGCGCATGAACCCGGCTGGGGAGAAGAGAGTCTCGTGCTGTGCTCCTGGCTTGCCAAAAAGGGGACCCGATGTGTGACGGCAAGCAGGGCCATGAAGAAGAAAGGGTACAATGCGATCACCGCGGCAAGGCAGAAGCTTGGACTCGATGCACTGATTCAAACGGCCAACTACAATTCAATGATCTTTTTCACCCTATCCTGACAACCGGTAATATATAATATCACCAGGATATGTTAAAGGAGTATTTAAAACCGTTCGTCAAAATGAGCAGGCTGCACCTGCTGCAGACGAAAATCAGGTTTTTACCGATGCTGCCGCTTATCGGGAACCTCTATCGGCGATACAGGCAGAATAAGGATCTGATGCGGGCGATGGTGATGAAGAGTGAGTTGCAGCAGCAGCTCATGATCAATGTGTTTGGCAAATGCGTTGCCGGCGTGGCATTCGAAACCTATAACGGCTTCCTGGTAAACGGGCTCAGCGACATCAATGTCAGTAAGGATCTGGGCTTCACCGGGGCATACGACAAGGCAAAGATCGAATATATCCTGCCCCTTATCGACCCCGGCTCCTGTGTTTATATTCTCGGGGCGCATATCGGCACGCTTGCCGTCCCGATCGCCAGATCTGCCCGCGAGGTGATCGCCTTCGAGGCCAATCCCGCCACTTTTCAGTTCCTTTCCCGCAACATCGACCTCAACCAGGCCAGGAACGTGAAGAGCTATAATTTCGCCGTTTACGATAAAGAGATCCAGTTGCCCTTTTACCAAAGCCGGACAAACACCGGCGGCAGCAAGATTAAGCCGGTGAAGGATCATCTGTGGTATAATTATGATGACCCGGAGATCATCCATGTAAGCGGCAAGGTATTGGATGAATTTGTGATCGGGACCGGGCTGCCGATGCCTGACCTGATCATTATGGACATCGAAGGGGCGGAACATGCCGCTTTAAAAGGCGCCCGGGCCTGCCTGCGCAACGCATCTCATCTTTATATAGAATTTGTTCCCCATCATTTATCCAATGTCGCCAACGTCTCCGTGGACGATTTTGCGGCGACGATAACGGCCGAATTCTCGAAAATGGTCGTCGTGGACGACGAGGTGGAAGCGCGGCGGAGACCTTATTGCGGCGCGGAGATTGTTCAGACGTTGCGGGCATTCGGGAAAGCGGGAAGGGGTTGCGATCTTTTGTTCTCTAAATGATCAAAAAATCAAATGCCATGATAATTAAAAGTATCACACAAGTGGTCAAATTGAGGTGGCTGACAGCGAAACATCGATATTTCCCGCGAGTCCCGGTCGTTGGCCGGAGGTATCGACGCAACGGCCTGGAGAAAGATGTGCTCAACAGCCTGTTGATAAGAAGCCGGCTCCAGGAGAATATTCTAAAGGCTTTGTTCGGCCGAAATATAAGAGGAGTCGTTTTCAGTGCCTACAATGGGGCGTTCGTCAATAGCCTGAACGATGTCATTGTCAGCGAAAATCTGGGCTTCGTGGGCTCCTACGATAAAGAAAAGATCGTTTATCTTCTGTCTTTTCTAAACAGTGATTCCTGTGTGTATATCGTCGGAGCACATATCGGCACGTTGGTGGTGCCGATCGCCAGGGCAGTGAGAAAGGTACTGACCTTCGAAGCCAACCCGCAGACCTATGGGTTCCTTTCCTGGAACATCAGCCTGAACCAGCTTAGCAATGTGGAACATTATAACTATGCCATCTATGATAAGGAAACGGAGCTTTCGTTCTATCAGTGCAGGGCGAATACAGGAGGCAGTAAGATAAAGCCGGTCTCGGATCATTTCTATTACAATTATGATAAGCCGACCGAAGTGAAAGTCAAGACCCGGTTATTGGACGGATTCACCGATCCTTGTGAAAAGAACTATCCGGATATGATCATCATGGACATCGAGGGCGCCGAATACGCTGCGCTGCGGGGCGCGCCGAAATGCCTTGAGCATGCCCGTTATCTCTATATAGAGATCATGCCCCATCACCTTTCCAATGTGGCGAATGTAAAGCTGAAAGACTTCCTTGACTCGATCACGGCCTTTTTCCCGCAGATGAATATCGTGGATGAGGTGATTAGAGGTGAACATACCATTTATTCCGGCAGCCTGATCTATGAAAAGCTGGAGCAATATTATAATCGGAACCAGAAGACGGACTGCCTGTTCTTTAAATGATTCCAGTCCCCTACCTTTGGGGCCATTCCTGAGCACCAGGGATGTCCTATCATGAATAAAAAAGAGATTCATCTTTCTTACGAAGAATATGCGTCGGCGCAGGAACTCCCTGCCCCCGACGCATTTTTGGTTTCAAGGGCCCGCGAAGTGACAAAGGATGCCTATGCCCCCTACAGCCGGTTTCGGGTGGGCGCCGCCGCGAGACTGACCAACGGCGAAGTGATCACCGGCACCAACCAGGAGAATGCTTCCTATCCCGTGGGGATCTGTGCGGAACGGACGCTGCTCTCCGTTGCGGGCGCCCTCTTTCCCAATGTCGCGATCGAAACGCTGGCGGTGGCCTATGACAACGGCCTGGGCACCAGCGACCGGCCGATCTCGCCCTGTGGCCTCTGCCGCCAGTCGCTGCAGGAGTTTGAGCAGCGCACGGACCGGCCCATCCGGATCATCCTCGCCGGGCAGACCGGGAAGGTGCTAATCCTCGAGGGGTCGAAAATCCTGCTGCCCTTCGCATTCACCAGCGATGAACTGAAGTAGGACAGCGGATGTATCGAAATCGGACAATCGGGAACCCCGCGCCCGGAGTGCATGACTGATTATCATCCGATTAGAAATTTGCACGAAGTTTGGCGAGTTATCCCAAACTACTTGACCATGAGAGCCATCTTTCTTTCCATCCTGATCCTTTCCACTTCCGTAACGTTGTTTTCCCAGCGGCGGATCGACGGCGACGGGAGCGATTTCCGCGAAAGCCGGACAGTGCCGGCCTTCAATAAGATCGGCCTGGCCGTGCATGCCGAAGTGATCCTGGTAAAAGGCAACAGCCCGGGAGTGCGCATCGAAGGGGAGAAGAACATCGTCGACCGGCTGATAACCGAGGTGGGCGATAATCAACTGAAAATATACTATCCGCTGCTGAAGGATGTCCGGCCGACAAAACCGCTGCGCATCTGGGTCACGACACCCGATATCGAGGGTATCTGGAACTCCGGCTCCGGCACGATCCATTCGGAGGATGTCTTCACCGGTGAGACCATTTCCTTTCATCTCTCGGGCAGCGGCCATGTGGAGATAGGCGTAAAGGCCAACCAGGTGAATGTGTCGATGAGCGGATCGGGTGGGGTAAAGGTGAACGGTACGGCCAGGCTACTGGAATGCGGGATCAGCGGGTCGGGCCGCCTTCATGCGGACGATCTGAGCGTAGGAGAGCGCTCGAAAATTCATATCAGCGGCTCGGGTTCCGTCTATTTTTCCACCGACGGTGTTATCGAGGGCCGGATCAGCGGTTCGGGCTGTATTAACTATAAAGGCAACCCTACTTCGGTGGATGTGCATCATTCCGGCTCCGGGCGGGCAAGAAAGGTGGCATAGGACATTGTTTACCGACCATAAATAAATACGCGGGTTCATCCAATTAGGCAGCCGGTTCGTCCGGGGAATTTTAAATTATTCTATCTTGCGGGCCTATGGCTCGTTTCACTCCGCTGACCTATTGTACAGGTGTTCCCTGTGCGCTGTTGCTATTATTCTTTAGCCTTTCCCTTTTTTCATCCTGTAAAGAGCATGCCGACGCGGCCAGCGCCGACCGGAAAGCCAAGTCCGGCGAACCGCCGATCGTGGACGTGCTGGTGGCTTCCCCCCGGCCGATCAAGAATGAGATCGAGGCCAACGGGAGTGTCGTCGCCAATGAGTACGTGGAGCTGCACCCCGAGGTCAGCGGGCGGATCGTCTACCTGAATGTCCCCGAAGGCGCCCATGTGGCCAAGGGTACGGTCATCGCCCGGATCAACGATGCCGACCTGCAGGCGACGCTGGCCAAATCGAAGGCCCAATTGGACCTCTTTCAAAAAACCGAAGAGAGAGAACGTAAGCTTCTGGAGATCAACGGCATAAATCAGGCCGACTACGATCTTGCGGTAAGTAATATCAATAGCACCAAGGCGGATATCGACTATACGCAGGCCCAATTGGACAAGACGGTCATCCGGGCGCCGTTCGACGGAGTGGTCGGCTTGCGGCAGGTGAGCCCGGGGGCCTATGTTACCCCGGCCAATATCATCGCCACGGTCCAGCAACTGGACAA
Source organism: Puia sp. (assembly GCF_036500295.1). Classification (NCBI taxonomy): domain Bacteria; kingdom Pseudomonadati; phylum Bacteroidota; class Chitinophagia; order Chitinophagales; family Chitinophagaceae; genus Puia; species Puia sp. The sequence continues at coordinate 13,041 of NZ_DASYCH010000120.1, forward strand.
GACGAAGGTGGACTTTACCATTCCCGAACAATATAGTTATGTGGTGCGCAAGGGAGCGCTGGTGGACGTGCAACTGGATGCCCTGAAGAACGCGCGGCGCAAAGGGCTTATCGTCGCCACCGAGCCGCAGATCAATCTCTCGAGCCGCAACCTCAAAGTAAGGGCGCTGCTGGAGGACGGAGCGGGGCACCCCGGCGCCTTTGTAAAGGTCTTTATCAACGCCGGCGTGGACAAACGGGCCATCATGGTACCCACCAACTGTATCATTCCGGAGGACCGAAACAACCAGGTGATCCTGGTGAAGGACGGGCGCGCAAGGGTCGTGAACGTGGAGACGGGGCTGCGGGAAGCAAGCAGCATCGAGATCGTCAAAGGGGTCAATCCCGGGGATACCGTTATCGTCACAGGCGTACTTTTTGCCCGCCCCGATGCACCGGTCCACATCCGCAACGTAAAGACGGGCGAAGACGAGAATACGCCAACAGCCGCCAACGACAAATAAATTAGCTATGAACATTTCCGAGTTATCCCTCAAGCGCCCGGTTCTGGCTACCGTGATGAATTTGATGCTGATCCTGTTCGGCGTCGTAGGATATAATTTTCTGGCGGTGCGGGATTACCCGGCCATCGATCCGCCGATAATCACCGTCAATACCAACTACACCGGCGCCAACCCCGAGCTGGTCGCCAGCCAGATCACCGAGCCGCTGGAGAAGAATATCAACGGGATCCCCGGGATCCGCACCATCACCTCCTCGAGTACGCTCGGCAGCAGCTATATCACGGTCGAATTCAACCTGGGCGTCGATCTCGAGGCCGCAGCCAGTGATGTCCGTGACAAAGTAGGGCAGGCGCAACGCTCACTACCGCTGGATATCGATGCCCCGCCGGTAGTGACCAAATCGGATGCGAACGCCGATTATATCCTGATCCTGGCCGTGCAGAGCCGGACCAAGAGCCTGATGGAGCTGAGTGACTATGCCGAGAACGTCCTGCAGCAGCAGTTGCAGACCATCGACCAGGTCAGCGCCGTGAACGTATTCGGCGACAAGACCTATTCGATGCGCATCTGGCTGAACCCCGATAAGATGAATGCCTATGGCATCGCCTTTAATGATGTCGCCACGGCGATGAGCAGCGAGAATGTCGAACTGCCGCCGGGGAAGATCTATGGTAACAATACCGAATTGACGATCAAAACGCTGGGGCGGCTGACGACGGAAAAGGAATTCCGCGATGTCATTCTGCGCGAGGACAGCTCGGGGATCGTCCGGCTGAGCGATGTGGCGCGCGTGGAACTCGGGCCGCAGAATCCCGAGCAAAGCTGGAAATTCAATGGGGTCAATGCGGTGGGCCTGGCCATCATCCCCCAACCCGGCGCCAACAATATCGCTATCGCCGATGAGTTCAACAAACGGCTGGAAGAGATCAAGCGGGCCAACAAGTCCGATCTGGTCTTCAGCGTGCTGATCGATAATACAAAGACCATCCGGCAGAGTCTCGACGAGGTGAAGGAAACGCTGATCATCGCCTTTGCCCTGGTGGTGCTGGTGATCTTCTTCTTCTTCCGCAACTGGCTGATCGCCCTCCGGCCGCTGATCGACATCCCGATCTCGCTGATCGCGACCTTCTTTATCATGTACGTGGCCGGGTTCACGATCAATATCCTGACCCTGCTGGGCATCGTGCTCGCCACGGGCCTCGTCGTGGACGATGGTATTGTGGTCACTGAAAATATTTTCCGAAAACTGGAACAGGGCCTGCCGATCCGCAAGGCGGCGGTGGAGGGCAGCAAGGAGATCTTCTTTGCGGTGATCTCCACTTCGCTGACGCTGGCGGTGGTATTCATGCCGGTGGTGTTCCTGCAGGGGTTTGTGGGCCGGCTTTTCCGCGAGTTCGGGGTGGTGCTGGCGGCAGCCGTGCTGATCTCCTCCTTTGTCTCGCTGACCATCACCCCCGTGCTGAACGTGTACCTGACGAGCAAGAAATCGGGTCATGGATGGTTCTATAATAAGACCGAGCCGTTCTTCACCGGGATGGAGACCGGCTATCTGCGGATGCTCAAAGGCTTTATGAAGATCCGCTGGATGGCCTGGGTGCTGATCGGGGTTTGCGGCGTGATGATCCTGATCATCATGAAGAATATGCAAAGCGAGATCGCTCCGCTGGAAGACCGGAACAGTGTCCGCTTCAGCGTGACGCTGCCCGAGGGATCCAGCTATTCCTATACGGAAAAGGTGACCGACCAGGTCTCCAACTATCTGTATGATTCCGTGCCGGAACGGTCCTTCGTATTCGCGCGGGCCCCGGCGGGCTCCAATACCAACCAGGCGCAGCCGCGTATCGGCCTTGTCGACCCCTCCGAACGTCACCGGAGCCAGGCCGAGATCGCCGCCGATCTGCAGAAGAAAGTGGCACGCTTCAATGACGCCCGCATCTTTGCCATCCAGGAGCAGACGATCGCCGTAGGCTCGGGGTCGAAGACCAGCCTTCCCGTACAATTCGTTCTGGAGAACCAGGACCTTGATAAAATGAAGAAGATCCTGCCGGATTTCCTCGAAGCCTGTCGCCGGGATAAGACCTTTTCCAATGTGGATGTCAACCTGAAGTTCAACAAGCCGGAGCTGCAGATCACGGTCGACCGGATGAAGATCAAGGACCTCGGGTTGTCCACCAACGACGTCATCTCCGCCATGCAGGCGGCCTTTAGCGGCGGGCGGCTGGCGTACTTCCTGATGAACGGTTTCCAGTACTATGTCATCGCCCAGGTCGAAAGGAACGATCGCAACGACCCCACCGATATCAGCAAGATCTATGTGCGGAACAAAAGCGGGGATCCGATCCCGCTGGACGCCGTCGTGCATGTCGAACAGAACAGCAGTCCTTCTACGCTCTATCACTTTAACCGGTACAAGGCAGCGACCATCTCCGCCGCCCTTGCGGACGGCAAGACCATCGGCGACGGGATCGAGGCCATGCAGGGGATTGCCAACAAGATGCTGGACGCCAGTTTCCAGACTGCCCTGTCGGGGCCTTCGAGAGACTATGCGGAAAGCTCCTCCAACATCGTCTTTGCTTTCGTGCTGGCGCTGGTGCTCATCTACCTGGTTCTGGCCGCACAGTTCGAGAGCTTTGTCGATCCGTTTGTGATCATGCTGACCGTTCCGCTGGCGCTGGCCGGGGCGCTGCTGAGTCTTTATTTGTTCCACCAAACGCTGAACATCTTCTCGGAGATCGGGATGATCATGCTGATCGGGCTGGTCACGAAGAACGGCATCCTGATCGTGGAATTTACCAACCAGAAACGGGAGCAGGGAATGGGCAAGGTAGAGGCGGTGATCGAAGCGGCATCGCAGCGGTTGCGACCGATCCTGATGACCTCGCTGGCGACTTCGCTCGGGGCCCTGCCCATCGCACTGAGCCTTGGGGCGGCGGCTACCAGCCGCATCCCGCTGGGGATCGTGGTTGTCGGCGGGATCATGTTCTCTCTGATCCTGACCCTGTTCGTGATCCCGGCAGTGTATACCTTTATCTCCAGCAAGCGAAAAGTACATCTTACGGAGGTGACCGAATAATCGATTGGACTAAATGACTATGAGAAAACTATATTTCGGCTGGCTGGCGGTGTTGCTGCCGGCAGGCTATCTGGGGGCACAGACACTGACGCGGGACGAGGCCGTGCGCATCGCCTTGAAAAATAACCTGGGCATCGAGCTGGCAAGGAACAATGTGTCCACGGCGGTTATTTACAACAGTTATGGGATCGCCGGCGGGTTGCCGGTCGTGACCGGCAGTCTCTCGGACCAGGAACAGGCCACGAGCCTCCGCCAGAAATACGCCGACCCCGCCAATAATAAGGCAAGCGATAATGCTTTCTCCAATAACCTCTCCGCATCGGTGGGGGGATATATCTTATTGTACAACGGACAGCGGGTGGTGACGGCTAAACAGCGGCTGGGCGCCATCGAGGCGCAGACCAGAACACAGCTGTCCTCACGGGCCCTGCTGCTGGTGAACAATGTGCTGATGAAGTACTATGATGTCGTCCGGCAGCAGAGCTATGCCAAGACCCTCCAGGCGTCGATCGATGCGCAGAAGCAGCAGCTGGCGATCGTCCAGGCCCAGCAGAGCGTAGGCCTTGCCAACAATGCCGATCTGTTCCAGTCCCAGGTCGATCTCAACACGCAGATCCAGAACCTGCAGGCCCAGCAATTGGTGATCGACCAGGGAAAGACCGATCTGCTGACACTGCTGACGGTCAATCCCGACAGCGCCGTCGTCGTCGAAGACACCATCCTCATCGACCGCAATATCCGGCTGGCCGATGTGCTTGGGGCCGTACGCACAGCCAACCCCGATGTCATCGCCGCCAACAGCCAGATCACCATCAACCAGTACATCGAGAAGGAAACGGGCGCACTGCGGTATCCCTCCCTCAGTGCCGGTGCGGGGTATAACTACAGCCGGACGCAGAACTCCGCGGGCTTCAGCCTGCTGAACCTGAACTACGGCCCTTATGCCGGGATCACGCTGAACATCCCCATCTTCAACGGGAATATCTACAAAAAGCAGGAGCAGGTGGCGCAGCTGAATACGAAGAACGCACAACTGGTGCGGGACACCTTGTTGCTGAACTATACTTCCCAGGCCGTCAAGAATTTCCAGGCTTATACCAGCAATCTGCAGCAGGTGGAGACGGCCAGGGCCAACTATGAACTTTCACAGAAACTGCTCGATCTCGTGATGAAACGGTTCCAGCTGCGGCAGGCCACGATCGTGGATGTGAAGAATGCACAGCAGAGCTTCGAGAATGCGGGCTTCCTGCTGGTGAATGTGAGCTATGCCGCGAAGGCGGCGGAGATCGCGTTGCGGCGGTATGCGAATCAGCTGACGAATTAGGCTCGCTGCCCGGCCGGGTCTTTGCCGACGGTTCCCCCTAGAACAGCGTCTGCACCCCGTACATGATCTTTGTCTCATGGTCAAGCAACCATTTCTTGCGCCACAGCCCGCCGGCATAGCCGACAAGATCGCGTTTGCTGCCGATGACCCGGTGGCAGGGAACGACGATGGCAATGTTATTGCGGCCGTTGGCAAAGGCGGCGGCGCGGATGGCCTTGGTGTCGCCGAGTCGGCGGGACAGTTCGAGATAACTGATGGTCTTTCCGAAGGGGATCGCCATGAGCTCATTCCATACACGTTGCTGGAAGGGGCTCCCATCCTGGTAGACAGGGAATTCGAAGATGCGGCGCTGTCCCTGGAAGTACTGGATCAGCTGCTCGATACATTGGATGACCATGGGCGTGACGGGACCATGAAGACCTGCGCGCTCCCGCTGGTAGTCGCTTTCATCGAGATGATCGACAAAGCTGATCTCGTTGATATAGGTATCCGTTCCGCCGATGCGCAGCAGGCCGAGCGGGGATTGATAGTAGGTCGAGGTGATGGCCAGGGTCGTTGACATGGATCAGCCTATTTTCCAGCCGTTGGTTACCTTTTTATCAGGTGTCAATAAAACTACTTCTTTTTTGTCAGTATACACACCCAGAACGAGGCATTCGCTGAAAAAATTCGCGATCTGTTTCGGCGGGAAATTGACGATGGCAATGACCTGTTTGCCGATAAGTTCCTGCTTTTCATACAGCTCGGTTATCTGCGCAGAGGATTTTTTAATGCCCGCTTCACCGAAATCGATGGTCAATTTATATGCGGCTTTCGTTGCTTTGGGAAAATCGCTAACTTCAAGGATCGTTCCGACACGAATATCTATCTTCTCAAAATCCGGCCATTCGATGGTTGGCATGGTTCTCGTTTTTATCTTTATTTAAATATACAATTTTATGAAACGTACAGCAACAGCCGCGTGGAGCGGCTCCGGAAAAGAAGGTAACGGCAATTTGACGACCCAAAGCACGACCCTGAACAAGGCCCAGTATTCGTACAAGACGCGTTTCGAAGAAGGTGTCGGGACCAACCCCGAAGAATTGGTGGCGGCGGCGCATGCCGGCTGTTTCACGATGGCGCTGGCTTTTGCCCTGCAGGGCGCGGGATTCACGGCGGACAGCCTGGAGACCACGGCCACAGTGAATTTTGATCTGAATGCACCGCCGACCATTACACAATCGGCACTGGTCGTAAAGGCGAAGGTGCCCGGTATCACGAATGAAAAATTTCAGGAGCTTGTCAAGGGCGCCGAGACAGGTTGCCCGGTAAGCCGCGTGCTCAAATGCGAGATCACCACGCAGGCGACGCTGCTGTAGACGCATGATGACGCGGGCGGCCGACGCCTGCGGTCATTAATGCGAGATTAATTTTGCAATTTTAGCACCTCCGGGTGCTTTTTTTTTATTTAATTTAGACCTTATGACCACAAAGAAAAACTCCCGCCGCGAATTTCTGCGCGGCACCGCGATGGCTGCCACAGGATTTTTTATCGTTCCCCGTCATGTTCTTGGCCGTGGATTTGTCGCCCCCAGTGACCGGCTGACAGTTGCCGCGATCGGCTCCGGCGGCAAGGGCCATGACGATCTGAAGAATTTTTTCAGCAGCGGAAAAGTGGATGTCGCCTTCCTGTGCGATGTCGACGACCGCCAGGCCGCGAAGGCCCGGCAGGAATATCCGAAGGCAAAATACTATAAGGATTTCCGCGAGATGCTGGATAAGGAGCACAAGCATTTCGACGCCTGCAATGTTTCCACGCCCGATAACATCCATGCGGTGGCGGCGATGGCAGTCATGCAGCTTGGCAAACATGTGTATTGTCAGAAACCGATGACGCACGATATCTATGAGGCCCGCATGATGACGGAAGCGGCCAAACGCTATAAGGTGGTGGCCCAGATGGGCAACCAGGGTTCTTCCGGCGACGGCGTACGCCTGATGCAGGAATGGTACAATGCGGGGCTGATCGGCGACGCCACGGCCATCCATGTCTGGACGAACAGACCTGTATGGCCACAGGGGATTGCCAAACCGACGGGGCAGGAAGATATCCCGGCGGAGCTGAACTGGGATCTCTGGCAAGGCCCTGCCAGGGCCGACGACTATCATAAGACATTCCTACCCTTCAACTGGCGGGGTTGGTGGGCCTATGGCACCGGCGCCCTTGGCGATATGGGTTGTCATCTAATCGATCCGCCGTTCAAAACGGTGGGACTGGGTTATCCCAATGCGGTGGAATGCAGCGTCAGCTCCACCTATGAAGTGATGTGGAACCCGACGTATCATCCCGAAAGCTGTCCCACGTCGTCCTATGTGAAGATGAACTTCCCCGGCAAACCCGGCAAGCCCGACGTGGCGCTGCACTGGATGGATGGCGGCATCCGCCCTGTACGGCCGGACGAACTCGGGCCCGACGAGCCGATGGGCAATGACGACGGCGGCGCAATCATCACCGGGACCAGGGGAAAGATCATGTGCAACTGCTATGGCGCCAAACCGACTCTGCTGCCGACCTCGCGGATGTCCGAGGTAACCAGCATTCCACAGACGATCGCCCGCGTACCCGAGGGACACTATCATCAATGGGTGAATGCCTGTATCGCAGGCTATGGCCAGAAAGAGCTGAGTTCGCCGTTCGATTATGCCGGTCCGCTGACCGAGACGATCCTGATGGGCAACCTGGCGCTGCGGTCCTATATGATCAAGGATGCCAACGGGCATTTCCCCGGCAGAAAGAAGCTGCTCTGGGATGCACAAAATATGAAGATCACGAATTTCGACGAAGCCAACCAGTTCGTAAAACGGGAATACCGTCCCGGTTGGACGCTAGGAGTATAAGCGAACCGATACGCTAATTTTTTGAATGGCCACCACCCGGTGGCCATTTTCTTTTAGTGATCATTTGTTAAACAAAATGTTAATCGCTCGTTAATGATCAGTTAACCGCTCGTTAACCGTCCGTTAACATGGCTGGGGTAGTTTTGGCCCATGAACCAGGCGAAAACCCCATTGCTAACCGGCTTGCTGCTTCTCCTTTTTTATATTCCCGCCCTCGCTCAAACGGGAAGGATCACCGGCAAGGTCTGGAATACCGAAACGAATGCCCCCGTCCCCGGCGCCTCCGTCGTGCTGGAAGGCAGACAAGGCGGCGTCAGCACGGATGTCGACGGGCAGTTCTTTTTGACCGCAGAGCGCGGAAAATGGTACACCCTGACCGTTTCGGGAGTGGGCCTGGTGACCCGCCGGCTCGACAGCGTCACCGTCAACGCGAACGCGACTCCATTAAATGTACTGGTCACCACCAACCAAAAAAGCCTGCAGCAGGTGGTCGTCAGCACCAGCATCCGGCGGGCTTCCGTTGCCTCCTTATATTCCATTCAAAAGAACAGCTCCGCCATCTCGGACGGCATCAGCGCGGATATCATCCGGCGCAGCCCGGACAAGAATACCGGGGATGTCCTCAAGCGGGTGAGCGGCGCCTCCATCCAGGATAACAAATTCGTCATCATCCGCGGGATCAACGAACGGTACAATGTCGCGATGCTCAACAATGCCCCATTGCCCAGCACAGAGGCCGACAAAAAAGCCTTCGCCTTCAATATCCTCCCCTCATCCCTCGTCGACAACCTGACCATCTACAAGGCGGCTACGCCCGATCTGCCCGGCGATTTCTCCGGCGGGGCGGTAAAGGTGCAGACAAAGGATTTCCCCTCCCAGCCGATCAGCGAGCTCTCCGTTTCCCTCGGCATCAACTCAAAGACAACGGGCAAGAACTTCTATAAAGGCCAGCCCAATGGCAAATATGACGGGCTGGGCTACCTGGACAACTCGAGGCTGATCCCCGGGCCTTATTATCGCCAGCGGGGCGCGGAGTTCATCAATAATACCGCCGATTACAAACGGGAAGTGACAAAGATGTTCCCCAACACTTTTGGGTTCCAGGCGGCCAGACAAAGCCTGCCCGCCATCAGCCTGCAATACACCGGCGGCAATACCCGGCTGCTGTCCAACGGCCGGAAGCTCGGCGCGATATTCAGTCTTGGGTATGGCAACGGTCGCGCGGTATCCGACCGCAACCGGGATGAGTATGACGTCAACCGGACCTTTCAGGAGGGCTACACGACGGCCAACTACGAGGACAAGGCTAACCTTTCGGCATTGCTGAGCCTGGCCTATTCCTATGGCCGGAGCAAGATCGCCTGGAAGACGGTCTACTATAACGAATTTGTCAAGACGCTGGCCCAGCGCAAAGGCTATAGCGAGGTCAACGATCCCAACTTCTTCTATTCCCGGAGCGTGAACAACGAGGTAAGCCAGAACGGCCTCGTGCATTCGGTGGTCGAAGGAACCCATAAGCCGGGTAACGGCTGGGCCATCGACTGGATGGGCGGCGTCGGGTATACCTACCGGAACCAGCCGGACCAGAAGATCCTTTCCTTCAAGAGCGCGGATAATGTGGATGCCGGCTATTCCCTCAGTCTCAGCACGGAGAACTCCCCGGCGATCCGGACCGCCGGCCGCATCTATTCCTTTCTCGGGGAATGGATCTATGACGGCGGCTTTTCGGTGAGCAAGACATTCAAATTAGGCGAGCAGGTCCAGAAATGGCAGTTCGGGTCGCTGAATGTGTATCGCGACCGGAGTGTGAATGTCAGCGCGCTGGGCTATGCCGGCCTTGGCGATAAGGGAGTGACCATCGCCGAGTCGAAGGAGATCAGTTTCGGTACGCTGTTCACCCCGGATAATATCGACCGGTACGATCTGACGGTAGCCAATATCGCCAACAACTCCACCGACTATACGGCCAATGCCCTGCTCAACGCCGGGTATATGATGCTGGACAACCGGTTCAGCGAGAAGCTGAAGGCAACCTGGGGTCTCCGGGTGGAGCGTTACCGCCAAAAGCTGAACGCGCAGAACAAGACGCCGATCGATGTGGAGAATACCGATCTGTTACCCTCGCTGCTCCTTACCTATGCGCTGAGTAACCGGACCAACCTTCGCCTTTCCGGCAGCCGTGCCGTCAACCGGCCGGAGTTCCGGGAGCTGGCCTCCTATGCCGTGTACGATTATGATAACAACCTTTCGGTGACCGGCAATCCCGGGCTGAAGCGGGCGCAGAACACCAATGCCGATCTGCGGTTTGAGTTCTTCCCACAGTCGGGCGAGATCCTTTCGGCAAGTCTGTTCTACAAATATTTCACCGATCCCATCGAGCAGACGAATCTCGGGAACAACAATCTGGGCTACGACAATGCCGACAACGCGTATGTCTATGGCGCCGAGATCGAGGTCCGCAAGAAGCTGGACTTCACCGGCAGCGATTGGCTGAGCCATCTGACGGTATATACCAATGCCGCCTATATCAAGGGGGGCGTTCAGTTCAACGGCCAGAACCTGAAGAGTCCGATGCAGGGACAGAGTCCTTATCTGATCAATGCCGGGCTGCTCTATGTGCCGGAGAACGAAAGCTGGTCCATGAACGTCCTCTACAACCGCATCGGCCCGAGGCTGCAGTTCCGCGGCGTCAGAGGCGGCTTCAACATCTTCGAGAATCCGCGCAATGTGCTGGATGTGCAGGTGAGCAAGAAACTGCTGAAGGATAAACTGGAGTTGAAGCTCACCCTGAGCGATCTGCTGGCCCAGCCCTTCCGGTGGTATTACAAATACGATCCCTCGACAACGCATATCGGCTATGACCAGGCGAAGGATGCGATCATCCGCAGCTTCACCTTCGGCACCACGGCAACTATCGGCTTGCGATACAATTTTTAAATAAAGCAAAGAAAACACCATTTATGAAGAACATTTTTTTCGCGACTTTCCTGGGGGCCACTTTACTCGGCGTCGCCTGTAAGAAGAGCGACGACAAGCCCAATCCGCCGGGTGGCGGTGGCGGCGGGGGGACAGATACCTCGACCAACGTTTTTGTCCGGGGCGTGATCTCTGCCGATCAGCATTGGGTAAAGACAAAGACCTATCATCTGCGGGGCTATGTGTATGTCAACAACAACGCCACGATCACCATCGATCCGGGAACGCGGATCGTTTCCAACAAAGACTCCGCCGGCGTGCTGGTGATCTATCGTACGGCGAAGATCAATGCACAGGGCACGGCGGCAGAGCCGATCGTCTTCACTTCGGGGGAAGCCGGGCCCAAGCCGGGCGACCTGGGCGGCGTAGTCATCGTAGGTCAGGCGAAAGGTAACACCAACCACCAGGTCCTCGAGGGCGGCGTCGATCCGCAGTTCAGCGTATTCGGCGGCACCAATGACGCGGACAACTCGGGCACGTTGAAATACGTCCGCATCGAGTATGCAGGCAAGGCCGTGAACCCCGGCGACGAGATCAACGGGCTTTCGCTGTATGGCGTCGGCTCCGGCACCACGCTCGACTATATCCAGGTGGTGCGCGGGTTGGATGACGGCTTCGAATTCTTTGGCGGCACCGTCAGCGCCAAACACCTCATCGCCTACAACTGCGCCGATGACGACTTCGACATGGACGACGGTTTCTCCGGCAATATCCAGTTCGCGATCTCGGTCAAGGATCCCGCCTTTACAGACGACAAAGGCGTCACCGGCGACCTCTCCAACAACTTCGAAGTGGACAACGTGAATCCCGCCAATTTACTGAGCTATGGCAAAACGCCGATCACCGCGCCCGTTCTGTCCAACTTTACGGCCATCGGTCCCAACAACGCGGCCGGCACAAAAGCCGACTACGGTTATGGAATGCGCTGGAGAAGAGGCTGCAAATTCATCCTGGCCAACTCGATCATCATGGGCGGCCAGAAGGCCGGTCTCGATATCGAACAGGATTCCACCGCGCTGTACTATTCCCGGGGAGATTCCAAATTCTATAACAGCTTCCTGCATGCCGTGGCCAACCCCTTCCAGGTCGGCGGTCTTTCGATCAGCCCGGCGGTGCTCGATGCGGCTGCCTTGCAAACGATCACCACGACCACCAATGGGAGCGTGCTCTACGCCAACGCCGCCGATATCAAGCTGACCGACCCCTTCAACAACACCAGCCCGAACCTGAAGCCGGCGTCGGGATCACCGGCTTTGTCCACCGCGGCGAAGTTCGATCTGACAAAACTGAATGTGGCCTTCTTTGATAAGGTGAACTATATCGGTGCGCTGGATGCCAGCAATGACTGGACCGCCCAGTGGACGATATGGAATAAATGATTTTTGTCTTGGTTCGACAGAAAAGCTAACGGGCTGCTCCGGGAGGGGCGGCCCTTAGTGTTTTTAAAGCACCACATTCTTATTGGTGAACCATGTTTCGGGGGATGATTTAGTCGCCGAGAAGCTTCGCCAGATCAAGCAGTTCTTTTGCCTTGTACGCGTTGCGTTCGTCGTCAAAACATTTGCTAAACTCCTCGAGCGCCGTCTGGATGATCCGGTTGTGCGAGAGCGGTTTGAAGTAGGAGTTTACGGGGGGCACGGAAATACGTTTGAAATAGCTTTCCACGTCCTTGTGGGAGAACACCTGACCGCTGGTCGGATCGATAAAGAACTCGATACGCTGCAGCGGGCTGAGCTTTTCGGGGTTCTCTTCGTAGTAGGGCTTTATGTAAGCCAGCACGAACTGCCGGGGGATATTGATGGCTTTTACCGGGATGTCCAGCAGTTCGCTAAGCAACAGATAGAGGATCCCGTTGGTGATCGAGTTGCCCCGTTTGGTCTCGATCAGTTTATTGATGAGAAACTCTTCGGGGTGCTGATAGGCGACTTCCGTGCCTTTCAATCCGTAGTAATTATAAAGGATGCTGGTCACGACATGCACCTGTTCCAGCGGCGTGAGATAACTGTTGAGCTCGAGCCAGATATTGCGCCGGAGTTTTTCGACTTCCTGGAGTACCGGGGTGGTCACCAGATCGGGATACTGAAACTTCGCCACGAGGAGCGAGGCGGTGAGCAGGTCCTGATAGCTGCTGCTTTTCCAGTGGGTGAAGTCTTCCGTGAGATCGTGGTAATGCAGTTTGTGGATGAGCAGTTCGATCCTCTCCTGTACCTCGTTGCTGATCGTGTTTTCCCAAAGGCTCTCGAGATTGGGAATGATCCCCCGCCCATAGCTCACGATGCGGCTGCTGACGGAATCGAACACTTCCTGGTCGGGGTCATCGATCAAATGGAACAGGGCCAATATTTCCTTATTTTCCTGCATAGTGGTTTTTGCCTTCCCAAATCTACAACCTAAGATCGAGGAAGTTCATAAGAGTTTAGTGGACTTATTATCCACAGTAACGCCATAAATGTTCATTAAATTGCGTGCCAGAATGCAGCGGTTCGGGGAACTGCGGCTTAGCTGCCTTTTTTCTTGCGGGGCACCCGTTTGGGGGGGTTGGCCTTTACCTCTTCGATAATGGCTTTCACCTCTTCGATGGTCAGATCGGCGGCGGTTTCCTGCTTTTCCTTTGGCAGCTTGTAGTTCCGTAAGCCCTGTTTGATATAGGGGCCGTAGGGGCCGCGGAGCAGCTGGATCTTTTCCTTTTCAAAGACCTTGATCGTGCGTTGTTCCTTTGCCGCGCGTTTTTCGACGACCATGGGCTGAGCCACTTCGAAACTGATCGTATAGGGGTCGAATTCCTTGCCCAGCGAGTAGAATTTGCCGTCGTGAGCGATATAAGGTCCGAAGCGGCCGATATTGACCGTCACATCTTTATCCTCAAAAATCCCCAGGTTGCGAGGCAGGCGGAAGAGCTCCATCGCTTCGTCATAGCTGATGGTTTCGATACTTTGGGTATTCTTAAGCTTGGCGAATCGCGGTTTCTCTTCATCGTTGACATCGCCGATCTGGACCATGGGCCCATAACGGCCCATCCGGGCGACGACCTTCTTGCCGCTGGCCGCATCGATACCCAGTTCCCGTTCGCCTTTTATGCGTTCGGCGTTTTCGATGGTGTTGTCGACATCCTTTTTAAAGGGGTTGTAGAAATCATCGATCATTTTGCTCCATTGCATCTTGCCGCGCGCCACTTCGTCGAATTCTTCTTCGATGCGGGCCGTGAAATGGTAGTCCATGATATCGTCGAAATATTGCTTGAGGAAGTCCGTCACCACCAGGCCGAGGTCGGTGGGGAATAATTTGGACTTTTCAGCGCCGGTATTCTCCTGTTCGACCAGCTTTTCGATCTTGTCGTTTTGGAGCTGAAGAATCCGGAAATCCCTTTTCACGCCTTCCTTGTCCCGCTTTTCCACATAGCCTCTTTTCAGGATGGTGGAGATCGTGGGCGCATAGGTGGAGGGACGGCCGATGCCGAGCTCTTCCAGCTTTTTTACGAGGGAGGCCTCGGTATAACGGGGCAGGGGACGGGTGAAGCGCTCGATCGCCTTCATTTCTTTTAGCGGAAGCTTTTGCCGCACCGCAAGCGGGGGAAGCATCCCCTCCTGGCCGTCCTCTTCTTCCGACATATCGTCTTCATCACGATCTTCCATATAGACTTTCAGGAAGCCGTCGAATTTGAGGACTTCGCCGCTGGCAGTCAGGTCTTCTTTGTTGGTGGAGATCTGGATCTTCGCAATGGTCTTCTCCAGTTCAGCATCCGCCATCTGGCTGGCCATGGTCCGCTTCCAGATAAGCTCATAAAGGCGACGGCAGTCGGCATCTTCCACCGTCATCGAATCCATATAAGTGGGACGGATGGCTTCGTGGGCTTCCTGCGCGGATTCGTTCTTGTTCTTGAATTTCCGGGCCTGATGGTACTTATTCCCATACTGACTTTTTATCTGGTCGGCGGCGGCGCCCATGGCCAGTTCGCTCAGGTTGACGCTGTCGGTACGCATATAGGTGATCTTACCGCTTTCATAGAGCTTTTGCGCCAGCAGCATGGTGCGGCTGACGGAATAGCCCAGTTTCCGGCTGGCCTCCTGCTGGAGGGTGGAAGTGGTGAAGGGCGCCGCGGGACTTTTCTTCCCGGGCTTCACCTGGATATCCGTGACGGTATAGTCAGCCTTTATACAGCTTTGCAGGAATTTCTCGGCATTCTCGGCGGTGGACTGCTTCTTTCCTTCAGCCGAAAAGGTGACGGCTTTGCCGTTGACATCATTTGCGGTAAAGAGCGCTTCGATCTTAAAGGAACTGACGGCAGTGAAGGCGTTGATCTCCCTTTCGCGTTCGGCAATGATCCGGACGGCGACGCTTTGTACCCGGCCCGCGCTTAGGTTGTTCTTCATGCTCATCTTGCGCCAGAGGACCGGACTGAGCTCAAAGCCCACGATGCGGTCGAGGATCCGGCGGGCCTGCTGGGCGTTGACGAGGTTCATATCCACCGTTCGCGGTTTTGTGACGGCCGACTTGATGGCGGTATGGGTGATCTCGTGAAAGACGATGCGTTTCGTGGTGACGGGATCGAGGCCGAGGACTTCGCAAAGGTGCCAGGATATAGCTTCCCCTTCGCGGTCCTCATCCGTCGCGAGCCATACTTCGCCCGATTTCTTGGCGACGGCTTTCAACTCTTTGACAACCTTTTCTTTATCTGCGGGGACAATATAGCGGGGACGGTAGTTGTTCTTGATATCGATGCCCATATCATCCTTTTCGAGGTCGCGGATGTGACCATAGCAGCTCTTTACCTCGAAATCCTCTCCCAAAATCTTCTCGATGGTCTTGGCTTTCGCCGGGGACTCGACTATTAATAAATTTTTGGCCATGTATTATTATATGCCTGTTGGCGTGCAATTTTACAGTAATAGAACCAAACTAAAAAATCAGCAGGGTCCGGCGGTCAGCGCCGGCTGGTTTGGCCGTTTTTTCTATGCACTGACAATCAGTTGGTTACAAACTGATAAACACGAAGTTATAAGTTTATGAATAGATATTCCATCTTTCCGCTGGGTGATTCGGGAATTACTATCGATTTAGGCAATACCATTGACGAACAACTGAATGTAAAAGCGCTCGCCATTCATAACTGGCTTGACACGCACCCTTTTCCCGGCCGGCAGGATATCATTATGGCCTACAGTTCGGTGACGATGTTATACGATCCGACGGAACTCGCGGCCAGCGGCATCCCCGGTGCCGCCGGCGCGTACGAATGGCTGGAAGGGCTGCTTCACCGGGCCTGGCAGGAGACGGACGCGGCAGGGGTCTTGAAGGACTGGCTCGGGGAGGGACGGGTCGTCGATATCCCCGTGTGTTATGACGCCGGATTTGCACCCGATATGCAATGGGTGGCGACGCAAAAGGGACTATCGCCGGAGGAAGTGATCGCGTTGCATACGGGCGAGGTGTATCGGGTGTATATGCTTGGATTCCTGCCGGGTTTTCCCTATCTGGGAAAACTGGATCAACGGCTGCAGATCTCCCGGAAACCGGCGCCCGTGCCCGTCGCGGGGGGCGGCGTAGGGATTGCCGGCATGCAGACAGGGATCTACTCGTTGAACAGCCCGGGTGGCTGGCAGATCATCGGCCGGACACCGATGAGTCTTTTCGACCGCGACAATTCACCCCCGGTGAGGCTGCAAGCGGGCGATAAAGTCCGGTTCCACGCCATTTCCGCCAAAGAATACCGGCAACTGGCGTCGCGTCCCGCATAGTAAGCGGTTTAAAAATTCGATGCTATTTTGGGTTTGTTAATTCGGTCGCTTATCAGTAGCTTAGATGTCTCCATATGTTAGACCCAGTGTCTGATAAATCCCGTCTCTTGAAGCCATTGTTGCGACCCACACCTCAAATCAAAACCAATCTATGGCTTTCTCCATTATTAAACCCGGTTTGCTCGACACCATTCAGGATCTGGGCAGACATGGGTCCGGCCGTTGGGGCGTCAGTCCCGGCGGAGCGATGGACGGTTATGCGGCCGAAGTGGCCAATCTTCTGGTCGGCAACGACCGGCAGGAAGCCGTGATCGAGATACATTTCCCCGGTCCGCAGATTCTTTTCGAACAGAATACACTCATCGCGATCACGGGCGCCGATTTCTCCCCAACGGTGAATGACGAAGTGATCCCCCGGTGGCAGCCCGTTGTCGTAAGAAAGAATACGGTGTTGCATTTTCCGTCGCTGGTGCAGGGCGGGCGATGCTACCTCAGTGTGCATGGCGGCTATTGTCTCAAGAAATGGCTCAACAGCTATAGCACGAACCTCAAGGCCACGGCCGGCGGGTGGGATGGCCTGGCCCTGAAAAAAGGGGATGAACTGCCGTTCAACGAGAATACCATTTACTTCGCGGGTCTGTTAAAGGAAGAGAGCAATTTCGAGACCCTGCCCTGGCGCGTCAACACCGAAAATATCTATCAGTTTCCACATGAGATCGGGTTCCTCCCGGGGCACGAGTTCGGCGGCCTGTCCGACGCCTCGAAGACCGCCTTCCTGGAAAATAATTTTATGATCCATCCTTCTTCCGACCGGATGGGCTACCAGCTGAAAGGGGCGCCGCTGTCCCTTGACCGGCCGGTGGACCTGGTGTCTTCCGCCGTGAGTTTTGGGACGGTTCAGTTGCTGCCCAACGGGCAGCTGATCGTGCTGATGGCCGACCACCAGACGACGGGCGGCTATCCCCGGATCGCCCATGTCGTCTCCGCCCATCTGCCCAAGCTGGCGCAGCTGCGGCCCTCCGATACGGTGCAGTTCAAGCTCATGGATCTCGCGCTGGCCGAAAAGATGCTGGTGTCCAGAAAGAAAGAGCTGCATATCCTGCAACGAAGCTGTATGGATCATCTAAACGAGCGGGTGTGCTAAGCACGGGCGGCGGGCCGGCCCCGGTGATCGATCTCAATTGCGACATGGGGGAGGGCATGGATACGGACGCGGCTATTTTTCCTTTTATCAGCAGTGCGAACATCGCGTGTGGCGCCCATGCGGGCGACGAAACCATTATGCGCCGGACCGTCGAGCTGGCGGTGCGGCATGGCGTGGCCATCGGCGCACATCCGTCCTATCCGGACAGGGAACATTTTGGGCGGGTGGATTTGCTGGGAGACCCTGCACCGGCGACCGGGCTGGCGTTGTTGGAAGATTCGCTTAATGAACAGCTGGTTGCCCTTGCCGCCGTTTGCCGCGACATTGGCGTCCGGCTGCATCATGTCAAACCGCATGGGGCGCTATATAACCGGGCCGCGCGTGACGGCGTGGTAAGTGGCGTGATCGCCCGCGTGGTGGCGGCATTCGACCCCGCATTGCTGTTCTACGGCCTTAGCGGCAGCGGGATGGCGCCTGCGGCAGCGACAGCCGGGCTGAATTTTGTCAGCGAGGTCTTTGCGGACCGGACCTACCGGCCCGACGGGAGTCTGACGCCGCGGTCGGAACCCGGGGCCTTGATCGAAAATAGCCCCGCCGCCGTCGCACAGGCGTTGAAGATGGTGCGGGAGGGCCGCGTGACCGTGGCCGGCTCCCCCGAGGAGATCGCCTTGCGTGCCGGGACGGTTTGTCTCCACGGCGACGGCGCCCACGCCGTGGAATTTGCGCGGCTGATCCACGATGCGCTGATCGCCGCGGGGATGCGGATTACAGCGCCGGTCTGAGGAACCGGGATGCTCGTCGCCGGCGCCGGAGTTACCCCCCGATGCAACGAATTGCGCGCTGAAGCGGTCTATCTAATTATGAGGAAATGTGTGTTGCTGATCGGCTGCTTATGGATGGGCTTGGGGCAAGCCGGCGCTCAGAACAGAGGGCTGGAACTGGGGTCGGGCGCCGCGGACGGGCCGGACACGAGCTACTATAAATCATTTCGCGGGAGCCTGATCCCGCGATTCTTTTTTTCCCGCAACTACAGCCAGCTGCACTTCAAGCCCGGCGGCGGCCTGCCCGAGATGCATTATCATGCAAATACCCCCCTCAACTTCGGCGTCGGCATCGCCTACCGGTATTTTTCCTTCAGCCTTTCCGAAGGCCTGGGGTTTTTGCAATCGGAGGGCCGCAAAGGGCATACGAAATCGTTCGATCTTCAAACCCATATCTACCGGCGGAAATGGACCTTTGACGCGCTGGCGCAGTTCTACCAGGGCTATTATCTCTCATCCCCCAACCTGGGGCCGGCAGAAGGCAGGCCTTATTATCTCCGGCCGGATATGCGGCTGAGAATGGTCGGCGTCACGGCTTACCGCATCCTCAACGACCGGCGCTTTTCCTATGGTTCCGGTCTGGGTCAGGGCGGGTTACAGCAGCGGTCGGCGGGCTCTTTTCTTTTGGGCGGAAACGTCTTCTATACGGCTATCAACGCCGACAGTGCACTGGCGCCGCGCAAAGTCGACTCAGCCTACAGCGATGCGGGGATCCGCAAGATGCACCTGGTGCTCGTCGGCGTAGGCCTCGGGTATGCCTACACTCTTGTCTACCGGAAGCACTGGTTTCTCGTGGGGTCGGCGAACATCAACCTCAACGCGAATTTCTCGCGGGAGATCGGTGACGGGGTCCGCAAGGCCAGGGCAGGGTTATCGCACAATTTTATCTTCCGTGCGGGCGCGGGCTACAACACCCCCAAATGGGCGCTTAGCTTCTTATGGTTTACCGGCGGCATCAACGCGGAAGGCGGGTATTCTCACTATACCTATTCGCTCCAGACCGGGAGCTACCGGCTGATCTTTGTACGGCGCTTTGCCACCAACCGCCGGACAAAGCAGATGCTGCAAGAGTAGCAAGCCTCCGCCGGCAGTACGCGGCAGGCGCCGGCGGCATGTCGCGGCGGGCAATAAGCGGCCTCGGTTTTAGCTTTTCATTTGCAATTTGATCGGCGATTTCCCGTTTCTCTCTTGTTCCCCACTCCAACACAACGAAGCACGTCCGGCAGTCATCGCCGGCCGTAACTCAACCATTTTATTTATGGCAACGACAACAACCGATCGGGGCCGGCTTGACAGCGGCTATACCTATGATTCTTTCACAGGGGCGACAAGCCGGACAAAGCAGCCCCCCGAAACACATTTTTTATGGTGGTGCTCCGGCGCCTATCAGGGATTGTTAAAAGACTGCCCATCCGAGCATAGCAAGTATGCCGGCCTGGGCGGGGTGCTGCTGGCCACCTTTGCGCTGGCTTCCTTATCTGCCGGCTATGCGATGTACAGCGTATTCTCCAACCCGGTATGGGCGGTCCTGTTCGCCCTGCTTTGGGGACTGATCATTTTCAATTTCGACCGGTTTCTGGTCTCGACCATGCGGAAGTATGGGGTGTCGGGACGAAAGCAGATCTGGATGGCCGCGCCGCGGCTGGCCCTAGCGCTGCTCATCGGCTTTACGATCGCCCGGCCACTGGAGTTGAAGATCTTCGAGAAAGAGGTGGATGTACAGCTGGCGGCCAACCGCCACCAGATGCTGTTACTGAACGATAGCCTGTTACAGGCCGAAAACCGGCAGAAGCTGCAGACGGCGCAACAGGAACGGGACCGCCTTGGCGCCCGGAAGACGGCGTTGGAAGATACCCTTCACCAGCTGCAGCAGGATTATATCCGGGAAGCGGACGGCACCAGCGGCTCGCAGCAGCGGGGGATCGACAAGCTCACCCGGCTGAAACAACAGGCCTATGAATCGGCACGGCAGCAATATGGGCCCGAACTGGGGCAGCTGGAACGGCAGATCCATTACCAGGATAGCCTGATCGCGGAGACCAACGCGGGCCGCGAGCTCCGTAATCGCCAGTATGAGGAACAAGTCAGGGCGGATGTCGGCTTTTTGCAACGGAACAAAGCACTGGCCGATCTCTCGGCGCATGAACCCAGCGTTTTTTGGGTCAGCCTCCTGCTCTCGCTGTTGATCATCCTGATCGAGATCGGCCCCATTCTGTCCAAGCTGATCATGAATACCGGTCCCTACGATCTTGCCCTGGCTTCCCTCGAACTTCGGCAAATGGCGGCGTCAGAGGAGGAAATGCGGCTCGATAAGGCAAAACGGATCTCAAAAGATATCCCCCAGGAGTAGGTTTGGCCCGGTATTTTCTGTATTGCCCAAAAAATACTTCTATGGAAAAGCTAAGGACAGAACCGGTCAGCGTAGAAGGAGAGGAGTTTGTATTGGAAGAAAAGGATCACGGTGATCTGGTTGTCTATGATATTTACCGTAAAGGTAACTTCCTGCACAAGGGCAAATACCTGATGACCCTTGCGGATGACGGCAGCATCCTGTTCATGAATTTCAACGTATCGGAGGAAGACAGGGAAATGTTTCAATTAACACATCTGAATCAATTCATTGAGAAGATCGGCACCTGTTTTCTAAAGAAAATGACCCCCGCATAATGTAGAAATCCCTCCCGATCGGGAGGGATTTTTTTTCCACAAAAACATTACAGCAGATCGTACTTTCTGACCCGGTGATGGGTGCAGAACGGATTCTTCCTGGCCAGCTCGTTGAGGCGGCGAATGGTCGCCTCATCGGGGGGGTCGGGCGGAAGGATTTTTTTCACCACGCCGGTCCTGTTTCTTCGAGTTGGACTGCTGAAAATGCTAATCTTCGATTCAGGTAAAGCCGAGGGCCAGGCGTGAATAGAATTTGTCTTCATGATATTGCTTTGTATCTATACTAACTCAAAAAGGATACCACCACCGCGGTCAAACGAAGCGCGTTTCCTTTTATAACAAACTGCTAACCAAAAATCAGGCAGCGATATTAACACGTTATTATTCTTATATTGGGGGTTGAACGTCCAATTGATTGAGGAAAGGAATTCTGATACGGTTCGTTGCGGCTATCGCATGTAGCTGGTGCTGTTTGGTCTCGTATGCGCAGCGGGACAGCACCCACCACCGGTTCCAACGGTGGAAGAACAATAATATCTTCCAATTCTTTCGCAACGCGATCACCAAGGGCCGGCCGGACTCGGTGATGAACATCAATACCCTCGCTCCCCTCAATACCAAGAGCGAAAGCCCTTTTAAGCCCTATGAGGGCAAGACCATCCGGCACATCTACATCCGGGGATACGGTTTTGAGCAGACCTTTACGGATACTTCCAAACGCCTGCAGTATGCCGGCACCAATCTACTGAACCATTTGCACCGCAAGACCCGGGATTGGGTCATCCGGGACGCGCTCTTTATCAAGGAAGGAACTCCCGTGAATGCTTATAAGCTGGCCGATAACGAGCGCCTCATCCGCAGCCTGAACTTCATCCAGGACGCCCGTATCCTGGTTCAGCAACAGCCGGATGACTCCACCTCGGTGGATCTGGTGGTGGTGGTCAAAGACCTGTTCAGTATCAGCGGGGCGATCGGCAGCCTGGGGTACCCGCCCTTCAGCATCCGGGGGAATATCCAGGAGGCCAATTTCCTGGGGATGGGACAGCGGGTGCAGGTGGGCGCCAACGTCGAACAAAGCCGGAAACCAACGTTTGGACCGCAGTTTCTCTACACTAAGAGCAATATCGGCCACTCATTTATCAACGCCACGGCCTCCTATACACAGATCAACAGCAATATTTACAATGGGACACCGGATGAGACGGCCTGGTTTGTCCAGTTGGACAGGCCTCTTTATGCCCCCTATGCGCATCTGGCGGGCGGGTTCCGGATCGGGAGTTTTGAAAATTTCAATGTCTATCAGCGGCCGGATAGCCTTTTCTTCAAGTATCAATATCATACGCACGACGGGTGGATCGGCTGGAACATCGGGTCCAACCGGTTTCTCAGCAATACCTCGGTGCGCGACCGCCGGTTCCTTGCCGTCCGGTATTTCCGCAACGATTTCGACAGCATCCCGAAGCAGTTGGCGCTGAATCCCGATCCGTTCAATTTCCGGTTCAACTCCCGGGAAGCCGCGCTCACGTCCTTCACCTTCTTCCGGCAGGACTTTTATAAAACCAACTACGTATACGGATTTGGAACGACAGAAGACCTTCCCGTCGGCTATAATATCGCCCTGACCAGCGGCTGGTACAAGCAGTTGTATCTGAACCGGATGTATACGGGTGTCGACGCCAACGAATTTGTCGTCACAAAACGGGGCGGGTTTGCCCAACTCTTTCTCCGCAGCGGGGTCTTTCTCTACCGGGGGCATGCCCAGGATGCGAGCGTACTGATCGGCGCAAGCTATTATAGCCCGTTGTTCGTCTGGCCCAATCTAAAGATCCGCCAATACATCAACTTCAGTTATTCGCGGCTGTTCAACCGGGTCGGGATCGACCCGCTGACCATCAACAACGTTTTTGGGTTGCGCTATTTCACCGGGGATTCGACCTTTGGGGCGCAGCGGGTGACGCTGCATTCGGAGACGACCTTCTATCTGAATTATAAGCTGCTGGGCTTTAAGTTCGCCCCCTTTGCCTTTGGGGACCTTTCCTTTCTGACCCCCGAGAGCGGCGCGCTGGAAAAATCGGCGCTGTATCATGGGATCGGGGCCGGGATCCGGGCGAGGAACGAGAACCTGGTCTTTAATACGATCGAGTTCCGGATGGTCTATTTTCCCCGAAAGACCCTGCAGAACAATTCCTTCAAGATCCTCATCAATACGGGTATCCAGTTCCGTTACAACAGCACCTATGTGCGACAGCCGGATGTCGTTTTCCTCAATACGGATGGATTGAACAGCATTTATTAAGATGGGTGGGCGGCGCGTCTGCCGCGGGCGGGCGTCCTAATCAACGGGGAATTGCCGGGTGGGAAGCCCCGCGCCGATAACCGCGGCCAGTTCCTGTGCCCAGAACCGGTAGGTGGCGGGTGAGGGATGGAGACCGTCGGCGACGAAACCTTCCGGGGTGGCGCCATCCGCGCGGCTGTGGCCGGTGATGTCGAGGAATCGGATCTTCTGCCGTTGGCTGGCTTCGCGGGCGACGGTGTTGAAGGCATCGATCTCCCCGGCGATCAGCCCCTTGTCGCGGCCCGCGCCAAAAGGAGAATAGCCCCAGTCGGGGATGGAGAGGACAAAGACCCTGGAAGAAGCGCCGGTGAGCAGTAAGGCTCTTTGGAGCAATGCATCAAACTGGGTGGCATATTCTCTGCTGTCGCGGCCACGGTATTGGTTGTTGACGCCGATCAGCAAAGTAACGATATCATAGTGGGGGAGGAGCCGGAGTGTCGTAAGGGTATGCGCCAGCTCGTCGGTGGTCCAGCCCGTGCGGGCGACGATCTCGGGAGCGTGGAAGTCGTAACCCGCCGTGCGCAGCCGCTGGACGGTCTGATAGGGATAGCCCTGGTACAGCGGAACACCTTCCCCGATGGTATAGGAGTCGCCGAGCGCGAGATAAGTATGCATAGTCGAATATAAGAAAAGGACGCCAGAAGCGTCCTTTTCGATCTCTTAATTGTTGTTGGCTGACTATTGTTGCTGACCGCCGCCGGCGCCCTGTATGCCTTCCATGCTATCTCTTTCGCCTTTCAGGTTCTTGCGTTTGAACAGCGCCATATCGAACTTCCCGAAACGCCAGTTGAACTGGAGCCGGAAGAACTGGGGATCCCTTCTGCGGGAGTAGTCCTGGACAAAACCTTCGGAGGTCGTAAAGACATTGTTCACGCGGGTGCGGAAGATATCGTTTACGCTCAGGGTCAGCGATGCCGTCCGGTTCTTCAGAAACTCATACCGGATGGCTGCATCCACACCGCCGGTGGGTTTGGTATAGCCCTGGGCATTGCCGCTGCTGCTGTTACCGAAGCCCCGGCCACCGCCGCCACCGTTTCCGGCGCTGCCGCCGGGCGGTAATACCGTTTTGCTGGTAAAGTCGCCAGACAGCTGGATGGTGACGCCTTTCATGACCTTGAAGCTGTTGTTGAGCTTGCCGAACCAGGACCAGCTTTGCGGCTGGGTGGCTACTGCGTTCTTACCCGTGTCGATGGTGTTGATATGGGAGGTAAAGAAGTTGATGCTGCTAGTCAGGTCCCACCATTTGGTGAGCGTATTGCGGCTGATCAGTTCGACGCCGCCCACGAAGCTGGATTCGGCGTTGATATACGTGTTGATGAACACCGGGCCCTTGGTGACCGGGTTGATGCCGGGCTGCTGATATCGGGT
>NZ_DASYCH010000121.1:0-53764 GCF_036500295.1 Puia sp.
CGAAACGGCCGGCGAGGACCACGGGGTCCCAGATGGTCGTTCCATAGATGATGGTCGTCGCGGAAGTGACCACGACACCGATAAAGGCGAAGAGCGTCATGGAAGTCGGCAGGCCGAGCGCCTGGCCTTTTATCTGCGCACGCTGGCTGACGGCATAACGGGTGAAGTCGGGAATATTGAGACTCAGGGTCGCCCAGAAGCCGACCATCCCCGTGAGACCGGGGACAAAGAAGGCCCAGAAGGCAGCGGAGTTTTGGAATTTCGATGGTTGCGTGAGGATGGGGCCGAGTCCGCCGCGAACATGCGCGATGGCCCAGAAGAGGAGGGCCAGCGCCGCCAAGGGCAGGAAAACAGCTTTGAACACGAGCAGCTTCCGGATGCTTTCCACGCCAAGCCAGACGACGTACATGTTGAGCGCCCAGAAAAGAAGGAAACAAAGGGCCGGTCCCGTTGCCAGTCCCAACACCCGCGGCAGCGCAGGCAGATGATCGAGGGCGGGGATCCAAAGATGCAGCATCTGATAGAGGGCAAAGCCGCCGATCCAGGTCTGGATGCCAAACCAGCCGCAGGCGACGATGGCCCGCAGCATCGCGGGAATATTAGCGCCCTTGGTCCCGAAGGAGGCCCGGGCGAAAACAGGAAAGGGAATGCCATATTTTGCACCGGCGCGGCCGTTGAGGATCATCGGGACCAGGACGATGCTGTTACCGAGAAAGATGGTGGCGATGGCCTGCCACCAGTTCATCCCGCCGCCGATCAGGCTGCTGGCCAGCATATAGGTCGGGATGCAAAGGCTCATGCTGATCCACAACGCCGCATAGTTCCAGGTATTCCAGGTCCGCTGACGCTGCTCCACCGGAGCAAGGTCTTCGCTATAGAGGGAGGTGGATGAGCGTTCGGGGTGCATAGTTTAACGTGCCGCGAGGTTGGGATTACCCGCAGGCTGTTTGCGTTTTTTATAAAAATTGCGAATAAGCGTTATCGCCGGCTGCTCGATATACACCATCACCAGCCACGCCGCTACAAATACGATGGCCATGGTGACCGGGACATAGACGATGGCGCTGTCGATGACCTTCTTGATATTGTAGATGATCGTCTCACCGATTGTTTCATGAATAACATATACGCTGTACGAAGTGCACCCGAGAAATTGCAGGACCCGGTTCGGGCCGATGACCAGGATGCCTTTCACCAACAGGAAAAAGACGAGGAAAAAGACGGCGACGACGACGATCGGGATCACCGAACCGGTCGTATTGTATAGGATAACAGATTCGACGCCATAACTGGCAACGAGTAACCCGATCCGATACGGTGTAAAACCCCTCTTCCACGCGTTATAATAAACGACGCCCGCGACGAACATCGGGGCAAAAGGCAGAATAAAGACCTGCTGGAGAATATTCCCAAACGGTATGGACACCACCTGGTGAAGAAGCGAAAGCGCAAGCCAGGCAACCGAAAGCACCTCGATCGTCCTCAGCTTCTTAAAGCAGAACAACACCCACATCAAAAAGTAAAAAGTGAGTTCGACCGCCAGGGTCCAGAAGGCAGCATTGATATCCTTTATCTTCAGCCAGTGCTGCAGCATGGTAAAGTTGACCAGCACCTCGGTTAACGTATAGTGGCCATAGTCGAATGGCGCCGGCACAAGAGAGCAAAACGCGATAGTGAGCAGGATGGCCGCCCAGTAAGTGGGATAAAGCCTGGAGAATCGCGACACCAGGAAATCCATGGAGGTCTTTGTCCGCTCGAGCGTCATGAAGATGACGAAGCCGCTGATCATAAAAAACAGTTGCACCCCCAGATTGCCATAGCGGAAATAGAACCTGCCGGGTTCAAAGTGGCGCAAGCCGTTATCATAGCCGTACGTGTAGTGAAAAAGAATAACCGAGACGGCCGCGAGGCCTCTTAAATAATCCAATTCAAGGAACCGTTCTTTTCCTGTTCTGTTTGTCGTCATGTGTCGGGATTAAAATCAATTTGTTGTATGCTGGTCGGCGATCGTCAGCGCCTCGCTGATCATCGCCAGGCCTTCGTCCACCTGTTCACGGGTGATGCAGAGGGGCGGAGCGATAAAGAGATAGTTCCAGCGGACGAAGGTGTACATCCCCAGCTGTCTCAGTCGCGTGGCCACCTGGTTCATCACCGTCATCTCCTCCGGTTTGGCGTTGAAGGGAGCCATCGGCTCCTTGGTCTTTCGGTTCTTTACAAGCTCGAGACATCCGAGCAGCCCGGTGTTGCGCCAGTCGCCGATAGAGGGATGTTTTTCGCTCAGGAGCGCTACCTGCTTGTCGAGATACCGGCCCATGGCGGCGGCATTTTCAATGAGGTTCTCGTCCTCATAGATCTTCAGCACTTCCACCGCGGCAGCGCAGGCCACGGGATGATCCGCATAGGTAAGCCCCAGCCAGAGGACGCGGTCGTTGAAGTGATTGGCGATGGTGTCGGTAACGATAAGCGCGCCGAGGGGCAGATAGCCCGAGGTGATCCCCTTGGCGGTGGCGATCATGTCCGGAACAACCCCATGCAGTTCGCTGGCAAACCATTTGCCGGTCCGGCCGAAGCCGCTCATCACCTCGTCCGCGATCAGCAGGATGCCATACTTGTCACACAGCGCCCGCACCTTCTGCAGGTAGTCCGGCGGATATTTTATACACCCCGACGTACCGCTCTCACCTTCCATAAGGATGGCGGCGATGCTCTCCGGGCCTTCGAATTCGATGATCCGCTCGATATGGGACACACATTCCCGGTGACAGCTGCTGATCTCCTGGCTCCAGGGGCAGCGGTAGCAGTATGGGTCTTCCACATGAATAAAATTCGGCGCCTGCTGTGCATCGGCCGGCAGCTTACGCGGATCACCGCCGGCTGTCATCGCGCCATACGAACTGCCATGAAAGGCCCGGTAACGGGCGATGATCTTAGGTCGGCCGGTGTAGAGCCGGGCGAGTTTTATCGCGTTCTCGATGGCGGTGGCACCGCAGACCGTGAACAGCGTCTTGGTGAGATTGCCGGGAGTGATCTCGGCGAGTTTCTTTCCCAGCTGGCCACGGACCTTCGTCACAGAGGAAGGCGTAACATAGCTGACCTCCTGCATCTGCCGGACGACGGCTTCGGTGACCCGGGGGTTGCCGTGACCGATGTTGACGTTGATCAGCCCGGAGGAGAAATCAAGATAACGTTTTCCCTCATAGTCGTAAAGGTAGACGCCTTCGGCGCGTTGTACGGCGATAGGCGCGATCCCCTTTTGTTTGCTCCAGGAGAAAAGAGTGTAGTCGAGACTATCCTGCAGGATCTCCTGTGTTTCGGATAAAGTGCTTGGTTGCGGCATATAGCGTGTCTTTTAGCTCATCCAGTTTACCCCGGCCTCGGGGTTCCACTTCACAGTGCTCTTCTTAAGGCGTGTCCAGAATTCGATCGAACTCTTGCCCGTGATATCCCCGACACCAAACTTGCTTTCGTTCCAGCCGCCGAAAGAGAAGGGCTCGCGCGGAACCGGGACACCTACGTTCACGCCGACCATACCCGCGCTGGCCCGGTCGATCACATAGCGGGCGAAGGCGCCGTTCTGGGTGAAGACCGAGGCGGCATTCCCGTAAGGGCTGGCATTCTCGATCGACAGGGCTTCGTCGAGGGTGTCGACACGCATGATGCTGATCACCGGGCCGAAGACCTCTTCGGTGGCGATGGCCATCCCCGGGCGGACATGGTCGATCACAGTCGGCCCGACATAGGTCCCGCCTTCCTTACCGGGAACGGTGCAGCCCCGGCCGTCCACCAGGATCTTCGCCCCCTGTTGCTCGGCTTCGGTGATATAGCGTTCGATCCGTTGTTTGGCCGTTTTGTCGATCACCGCCCCCAGGTTCTGACCCGGGACGATGCGGCGCGCTTCCACGCAGATCTTGTCTATGATGGCGTCGACAGGCCCCACGGCGACCATCGCCGATGCAGCCATACAGCGCTGGCCGGCGCAGCCGCTCATCGAGGCGGCGACATTCTGCGCGGTCATCTCTGGCTGGGCATCGGGCAGCACCAGCAGGTGGTTCTTGGCGCCCCCCAGGGCCACACAACGTTTCAGATTGTGAGTGGCACGCTGGTAGACCAGCTTCGCGACCTTTGTCGAGCCAACAAAAGAGACAGCGTCGATCCCGGGATGGTCGCAGATGCCTTCCACGATGCTGCTGTCGCCGTTGATGATATTAAAGACCCCGTCGGGCAGCCCGGCTTCCTTCAACAGGAGCGCGATCCGGGCGACACTGAGGGGAACTTTCTCGGATGGTTTGATGATCATACAATTGCCCAGTGCCAGGGCATTGGGGATGGTCCAGTTGGGTACCATGGCGGGGAAGTTGAAAGGGACGATGGAGGCCACAACGCCCAGCGGAACATGCTCCGTCCGGCATTCCACGCCCTTGCTGACTTCCAATACCTCGCCGCCGATCAGTTGGGGAAGCGAAGTGGCGAATTCGGTGAGCTCGATACATTTCTCCACCTCGGCGAGGGCCTCGCCGCGGGTCTTGCCGTTCTCCTCGCTGACGAGGGCGGCCAGTTCATCGAGATGCTGCTCCAGCAGATACTTATACCGGAAGAAGACCTGGACCCGTTCTTTGATCGGCGTCTTGCTCCAGCGGGGGAAGGCATTTTTCGCGGCGGTGACGGCCGCATCCAGCTCCGCGGCGGTGGCGCAGGGCATCTCGGCCAGCAGGCTTCCGTCCAGCGGGGAGTGAACTGAAAGGCTTCGTCCCGAGTTGCTCGTGACGAAGCCTCCGTTGATATAATTGTTGAGTCGGCCGTATTTGCTTTCGGTGGTGACGGTGCTAGCCATTGTATTACTGTTAAGTAATACAATTTAGCCTATTTTGGGCTGACCACCAAGACTCCGAAGGTTCCGGGAATCACCTTTGGACGTTCACCCGCAGCAGCAGGTTCGGTGTCGGCAAAGGGCAGATAGACTGCGTGGGTACGGCTGTCGACAGCAATGGTGCGGGCGCTGCGTCTGGTGGGAACATTTTCCAACGTCCGGAACGAAGCCGCATCCAGCTCCCGGATGATACTAAGCGTTCCCTCCCCGCAGGAGGCGAAGACAAGACCTTCCCGCTCGTCAAAACCGACACCATCGCAGCCATTGCCGATAGGCAGCTTCGTGACGACGGTCCCCGTCGTCGCGTCCATGACGACCAGCTGTTTGTCGCAGCCCGCAAAAAGGCGTTTTGTTTTGGTGTCGATAGCCAGCCCCGTCGGACTTTCGCCGCCGAGCGGCCAGTCGGCGATCGTTTTATTGCTACGAATATCCACCACCGTTATCTTGTTCTTGTCCTCGATATTGACATAGATCTTCCCCATGTTATCCGAAACGGCCGTCTCGGGTTTCCCATCGAGAGGGATCGTCGCGACGACGGCGCCCTTGGCCGCATCGATGACCGTGAGATCGTGGCTTCGGCCATTACAGGTGATAATCGTCTTGGAATATGGGTCATACATAATGGCATCGGGATTCTGCCCGGTGGCGATCTGCCCGAGGACCGCAAAGGTCTTTAGATCGAAGACGGTGACGTTGTTGAGGCGGCCGTTGCTGGTATAACCCTTCCGCGCGGATTCGTCGAAGGCGATGCCATGGACGCCGGTGGTATTGGGGATCACGCCGGCCGAGTCACCGGTCTTCGCATCGAGGATGTTCACCTGGGTGCCGTGGGAGACATAGAGTTTGCCGTGGGGGCCGACGGCGATATAATCCCAGCCGCCGGGGCTGCCGATCTTGAAGGTTTTGGCCACGGCATAGCCTTTTTCCTGGGCGCCGGCAAAGGCGGCGCATAGACAGAGCAGCAGAGTGATGGTGATAGGACGCATATTTTTTTCCCTAAGCTAGGGGCCGATTCTGGGCAAATGTTGTAGCGCCCGATACCCGCGGGGATCTTCGGCGCGCCCTAGCTCACCCTCTTCCCCTCCAGCAGCATATCCACCGCCTGATCCAGGCTGCCCGCGCGGGTGATCTCGCCGGCATTGACAAAGAAGATCTCGTCGGCATTCTCGATGGTATTCAACCGGTGGGCGATGATGACCCGGGTCGTAGTCTCAGGCAGCCGCCGCAGGATCTCCTCCAGCATCTTCTCCGTGACCGTATCGATATTGGCGGTGGCCTCATCGAGGATCAGCAGATCGGGATTGCGGAGGACAGCGCGGATAAAGGCGATAAGCTGTTTCTGACCCAGGCTGATGCTTTCACCGGCCGACACCACCTTCGTCTCCAGGCCCTCGTCAAACCGGGTGAGCAGGGTCTCCAGACCCGACCGGTGGAGCACCTCGGTCATCTGGTCATTGGTATAGTCTTTATATTCTTCGTTACCGTATAAGATATTATCGCGGACGGTGCCCGTAAACAGAAAAGGTTCCTGCAGGATAAAGCCGATCTTCTTCGCACGTTCGCCCGGCGTGTAGGTGCGGATATCGCGGCCATCGAGAAAGATCGATCCTTCGGTGGGATCGTAGAGCCGGGCGATGAGCGAGGCCGTGGTGGTCTTGCCGCCGCCCGTGGGTCCGACGAGGGCATAGGTCTTTCCCTTCTCCATCCGAAAGCTGTTATGATGGAGGACATCCTTGCCACTGGTATAGCGGAACGAGACATTCCTGAATTCCAGCAGGGCGGGCGCGCCGTTTGCCGCCGGTGATGCCAGCGCCGCTCCCCCGTTCGCCGCGGAAGCCGCCGGCGAAAGCACCGGCAGGTCCGACTCCAGCGAAAGGATATGCGAGATGCGGTCCCACCCGGCAATAGCCGTCTGGAAATTGGCCCACAACGCCGCTATCTGCCGGATCGGATCATAGAAGCTGTTGGTGTACATAAAGTAGCTGATCAGGAAACCCACCGCCAGATGACCGGTGCTGATCAGGTAGACGCCATAGAGCAACACGACCATCTGACCGGTGCTGGCCAGCAGGCCGTACACAGGGGTAAAGACGCTGTTGGCGATACCCGCCTTTATCGACGACGAATAGTTATGGGTGTTGACGGCATCGAAGCGCTGACGGAAGTAGTCCCGGCGGTTGAAGGCCAGAACGACCTTGAAATTGCCGAGGCTTTCCTGGATCTCCGCACTCATGGAGCCGGTGGCCTTGAGGCTGATGGCGTTCTTCCGCTTCACCCAGGGCGAGACGAGTTTAGTGTAGATCCACATCACGGCGGCAGGCGCAAGCGTAGCCAGGCCAAGCCGGGGATTGAGCCATACCAGCGCGACACCCGCACCGGAGATGATAAAGATACTCGAGACAAACTGCATCAGGGACTGGGAGAAAAACTGGTTGAGCTTGTCGGTATCGTTATTGATCCGGGAGATCAGGTCGCCGGCCTTATTACTGGCAAAGAAAGCGACCGGCAGCTCCTGTAGTTTGTTGAATATCGCATTGCGCAGGGTATAAAGCAGATGCTGGCCAAAGCCGCCCATAAGGATGGTCCGCATATACACCGCAGCGAGGTTGAGCAGGTAGATGACCAGCAGGATGCCGCACACCGTCAGGACAAGTCCGAAGCCGCTGCCCTGCAGGATATGCCAGCCGAAGAGATCCATCGAAGTGGTAGCCTCCTTGCTCAGCAGCACCTTGTTGATGGTAAACCCGATCAACACGGGTGGCAGCATGCTCAGGATCGCATAGATCAGCATGATGAACAGGGCCAGGATCAGTTTCCCCCGCTGTTCGGGCAACAACGCGATGAGTTTACGCAGTGCCGGCCAGGTCTTGCTCTTCGGTTGTCCTTCGGTTAAGCTGTTAAGATTGTAATTCTGGCTGCTCATAGTGGCTGGTGCTTCTTTGTGATTGATAGATTTGGACGTATTCCGGGCAGGTCTGCATCAGGTGGGGATGCGTGCCGGAAGCGATCATTTCGCCTTCCATCAGCAGGATAATCTGCTCGTAGTCCTCGATGGAAGCGATCTTCTGGGTGACGGAAAGTAAGGTGATGCCCGGATAGTTCTGCCGGACATTCGCCAGGATCTTTTGCTCCGTCTGGGTGTCGACCCGCGCGGTGAAATCATCCAGCAGCAGGATCCGGGGATCGATCGCCAGCGCACGGGCCAGCATGATCCGTTGCTTCTGGCCGCCGGAGAGGGTAGTGCCCCGCTCGGACACGACGGTATTGATCTTTTCAGGTAGAGAATCGACAAAGTCTTGCAACTCCGCGGTGGCAATCGCCTTTTCAAGCGAGGCATCGGTGACGGTATCGCCGAGGCCAAAAGATATGTTCTCGCGGATGCTCATGTTGAAGATGATGCTGTCCTGGAAAACAAAGCCTACCTGCCGGTGAAAGTCCTCTTTTTTATAATTGGCGAGCGGCTGGCCGTCGAATTCGACCGACCCGCTGTTGGGTTGGTTAAGCCCCGTCAGCAGATAGAGCAGCTGCGTCTTCCCCGCCGCGGTGGGGCCGATGACGGCCGTCTTGGAGCCGCCGGGGATCGTAAAGGAGATATCCTTGAGCGCCTGTTTCTCGCCAAAGGCGACCTCCACATTCTTCAGCTGGATATCCCCATCGAGGTCCTTTACCAGGGTGCCGCTCTCCACCGGGTCGGGCGTGTTGAGGACGCCGCTGATCCGCGCATAGGAGGCCTGGGCCTGGGCGATCACATTGCTCATAAACCCGATGACGAGGATAGGGAAGATGAGCATGTTCAGGTAGTTGTTAAAGGCCGAGAATTCTCCGAGGGTCATCTTTCCGCCGATGACATAGTGGCCGCCAAGGGCCAGGATGGTCAGGGTGGCGATATTGGCCGTGAAGATGATCACGGGGATCAGCGACGCAAAGAGTTTTAAGATCCGCAACCCCAGTCCCAGGGCCTTGGCGTTGGCTTCGAGAAATTTCGCATACTCAAGCTGTTGGGAGTGGATGACCCGGATAAGGGCCGCGCCCAGGATGCTCTCGTTGATGACCTTGTTCAGCCAGTCGATAACCTCCCGGCTGGCCAGGAACAGGGCCCGCACTTTCTTGAGGATGATATAAAAGGTGAACCCGATGATGGGGATGATGGCGATGACACAGAGCGCCAGCTGCCAGCGGATGGTCAGCAACAGGATGCTCGCGCCGATGATGATGAACACCGACGAGACGATGGAGACGATGGCCTGCGAGACGAACATCTTTATCGAGTCGGCATCCGCCGTAAGGTTCGTCAGCAGTTGCGCGCTGCTGGTCTTCTGAAGAAAACTATAGTTCTGCCGCGAGATCCGGTTGGCCAGCTGGGTCCGCAGATCGCGCGCGACTTTTTCGGAGGCATAGGTCTGGATAAAACTCATACCATAGGTGAAGATGAAGACGCCCAGGGTCGCCGCGGTCAACTCCCAAACGACACCCGTCATGTCCCATCGGCGGCTGACAAACGCGTCGATGCCCTGGGCAATGATCTTGGGGATCATCAGGCTGATGGAGTTCATGATCAGGGAAAGGATGACCAGCAGCAGGATAAGCCGGCGGTAAGGCTTTAGCAGCGAGAACAGGCTTGGGCCTTTCGGCTTTCCTTTAGGCCCCGTTGGTTTCTCTTGTGTACCCGCCGGATTGGATGGCTTTTCTTTACTCATAACGGCCCCAAAAGTAGCTAAAATACCCTTGGTGTGAAGCCTATTCCCGGAAGCAATGGGAAAAGGGCGGTGGATGGGGGAGAAATGTCGGTGGAAGGATTATATTTGCGCCTATGAGGAAAACGCTATTGTGCCTTATGCTGCTGCAACAGGTAGCATTCGGACAATTACGACAAATGCCCGCTTACCCGCTGGTCACGCATTCCACTTATTTTAGTGTATGGTCGTTTTCGGACTCCCTTGCTACGGAGGAGACCCGGCACTGGACGGGAAAGCCCCAGCCGCTGCTGGGCGTCCTCACCGTTGACGGGCAGCGGTTTCGTTTCCTCGGCAAACCAACCATCGAAGACAGCAGCATGGCATCGACCATCCCGGCCCTCCAGCAATGGGTAAGCGTGAATGCCACCCAGACCAAATATCAGTTCGCCTGCGGCGGCGTCGATCTCTCGCTGACCTTTACCTCACCTTTATTGCTGAATGACCTGACCCTGCTGTCCCGGCCGATCACCTATCTGTCATTCCGCATGCGGAGCAACGACGGCGTCCAGCACCACGCCCAACTGTATCTCGGTGTCGCGGGTGTACTCGCAGCAAACACCCCCGACCAGGAACTGAAGATCGACCAGGGCGCCAGCGGAAAGCTGGTCTGGCTGCGGGCCGGAACAAAAGAGCAGCCGGTATTGGCAAAAAAAGGGGACGATCTGCGGATCGACTGGGGCTATTGCTATGTCGCCGCCCCTTCGGAGCCCGGGCTCATCCAGACGATCGGCTCCGGGTTTATGCATACAGGTTTCCCCACGATAAAAGTGGGCGAGGACCCCGTGGAAAAACTCGTGCTCCTGGGGTATGATGAACGCTATTCCGTCCGGTACTTTCACCGGAAGCTGATGCCCTGGTGGCGCAGTCATCCGGAACCTGCCGTGAAAAAGGCGACGCTGCAGGGATTGCTTCAGACGGCCTATACCGGTTACGACAAAGTGCTGTCGCGCTGCGACACGTTTAATAAGACGATGTATTCGACGGCCATGGCCGCCGGCGGACAGAACTACGCCGACCTCTGTGTCGCCGCCTACCGCCAGAGTATCGCCGCCCATGCGCTGGTACAAAGCCGCAACGGCGAACTGCTGTTCCTGTCCAAAGAGAATTTCAGCAACGGCTCCATCAATACCGTGGATGTCACCTATCCTTCCGCGCCGCTGTACCTGCTGTACAACCCGCGGCTGCTCGAAGGCATGCTCAACGGTATCTTTTATTACAGCGAGAGCCATCGATGGAAGAAGCCGTTTGCGGCGCATGATCTCGGCACATACCCCGTCGCCAACGGCCAGACCTATGGCGAGGACATGCCGGTGGAAGAATGCGGCAATATGATCCTGCTGACCGCCGCCATCACAAAAGCGGAGAATAAACCGGACTATGCCCGGCAGCACTGGACGACGCTCAGCACCTGGGCACACTACCTGGAAACACATGGCTTCGACCCCGTCAACCAGCTTTGCACGGATGATTTCGCGGGGCATCTTGCCCGCAACGCCAATCTCTCGGTGAAGGCGATCGTCGCCCTCGGCGCCTATGGCTGGATGGCCGGGCAGCTGGGGATGCAGGCGGAAGCCACCAAATACCGCAATATGGCCGCGGGGATGGCAAAGAAATGGATGACGCTCGCCGATGCGGGCGACCATTATGCGCTGACCTTCGACCGCAAAGACACCTGGAGTCAGAAATATAATCTCGTTTGGGATAAGCTGCTGGGGTTGCAATTGTTCCCCGCAGCCGTCTATGAGAAGGAAGTGGCCTGGTATCTCACCCATCAGCAACCCTTCGGGCTGCCGCTCGACAGCCGGAAGACCTATACCAAGTCGGACTGGGTATGCTGGACGGCCACCCTGGCTTCGAACCCGGAGGATTTCATGGCCCTGATCGATCCGCTCCATCGCTATCTGACGGAGACCCCCAGCCGCGTTCCGCTGAGCGACTGGCATGAGACCACGAATGGGAAAAAAGTGGGATTCCAGGCCCGCAGCGTGGTGGGCGGCTATTTTATCAAGCTGCTGGAACAGCAGTGGCAGACCCGCCCCGGCAAGTAACCGTCAAAAAGCATTCGGTTCCCCGCGGAGCAAATTATAGATCGTCATAAAGACGATCCGGACATCCAGCCACAGACTCCAGTTCTCCAGATACCAGATATCGTGCTCGATCCGCTTTTCCATCTGGCCGATGTCCCGGGTCTCCCCACGATAGCCGTTGACCTGCGCCCAGCCCGTGATCCCGGGTTTTACAAACTGCCGGATCATGAACTGGTCGACCCGCTCGGCATAATCGCTGGTATGCTTCAGCATATGCGGCCGGGGGCCGACGATGCTCATATCTCCTTTCAACACATTGAAAAACTGCGGAAACTCATCGAGACTGGTCCGGCGCAGAAACCGGCCGACACGCGTGATGCGTCCGTCATTGCGCGTGGCCTGGTTCATATCCGAGTGGGAGTTGTTCACCATGCTGCGGAATTTCAGACAGGGGAAGGACTGGTTGTTCTTTCCCGAGCGATCCTGGACAAAGAAGACGGGCCCGCGGGACTCCAGCAGGATCGCCAGCCCGATCAGCGGCACCATCCACGTCAGCACAAAAATACAGACCAGCAGGCTGATGATCACGTCGAAGATGCGGCGGCGGATCTGGTTGCCGAGGTCTTCCAACGGTTCACGCCGCAGGGAAATGATCGGCATGTCTTCGAGGTAATCGATATACACCTGTTTCTTCAGCATGAACGACCCGAGATCGGGGACCAGGCGAAACCGGATACAACTGCGCTCGGCGCCCCGGATAAGCTCGTACAGCGAATCGTTTTGCTCCGGGGCGATCGTCGAATAGATCTCCGTCACGCCATATCGCTTGCACTCCTCCAGCACCCCGCTGATATTGGCCAGGATCGGATAGTTTGTCACTTCCCTTACATTCTCCTGGTCCTCACAAAACCCGATGACCCGGGAGTTCATACTCTGGTTCTCCAGGTAATGAACCAGCTTCTTGGCCACGGGATTATAGCCGATGACGACTATTTTCCGCGCCAGGTAAGCGCTGTTGCGAAAGTACTGGCAGATGAGCAGGAAGATAAAACGGTTGGCAAACAATAGACATCCGATGCCTACGAGTTGCGTCGCGATAAAGGTCCTGGAAATGACGGTTTGATGAAAAAAGTACAGATAGATGATGACCAGACCGGTGAAATAAAGGAACGCAGTTTTCGACCTTCTTGAAAAGGTCTCGAAGTTGACGATTGTCTTGCTGGTATACACCTGGCCGATCCAGGTCGTCAGGATCCAGCACAGATTCATAAAATAGAGAAAATAGGCGTATTCCATCGGCGCGGACACCCCAAGTCTCTGGCGGAAGAAACTCCGGGACAGAAAAAAGATGAGGTTGATCACGGCCAGATCCAACACAACCAGCGTGATCTGCAGGTGTTTGAGAAATCGGTTGTTCATGGTAAGAAGTTTTACCGGATGATGAGTAGATCAGTTCATTTCATGGTTCTCGAATTTTTTGGTGAAGGTCCGGTGCACCAGCTCACGGCTGAGGAGGTACAGAAAGACCGAATTGGTAACGAAATAGCGTTTGAAGAGCCGGCGCGGTTCCTGGAGAAACCGGAACAGCCACTCCAGTCCGGCGTCCTGCATCCATTTGGGCGCCCGCTTCTGCATCCCGATCAGCACAGGCAGCGCTCCACCGATGCCGATCATGACGGCATTGATCCTGCCTGCCATGGAAGCCATCCATTGTTCCTGCTTGGGACAACCAAGAACGACGAAGAGCAGCTTGGCGCCCGAGCTGTTGATCCTTTCGACGGTCCGGTCCTCTTCTTCCGGCGTAAGCTCGCGGAAAGGCGGACTGTACAGCCCTTTGATGCAGATGTCCGGATATTTGCGATCGAGGTAGTGCCGCGTGCGCGACAGGAGATCGTCGGTGCCGCCATAGATATAGACCGGCGTCTGGCTTTTTTCCGACTGCTTCAGCAGGGCGGGAAGGATATCCATCCCGGCCACCCGGTCCTGTTTGATGCCATGCAGCAGCCGGAGGGCCCAGGTCAGCGGTTTGCCGTCCGGGGTAACGAGTCCGGCATGGCGGACCTTCTCATTGAAAGATTTGTTCCAGAACGCCTCGACCACCATATGCACGTTCGCGACGTAGATGTACTGGCTACTGCCGTTGGACGCAGACTGCATAATGTATTCGATATAGTCCTGGTACTTCCCAACACTGATTGGGAAGTTGAAGATCTGCATTGTTTTCATGTAAACACCGATTTATGAATGTTAAGGAATAGACATCAACCGGTTTGAGGAAGGGGAGAGAGCGGGAGGGGAGAGGGGGATCAGAAAGGTTCCATCAGACCATACGTGGATTCCGGGACGCGGTTCCTGAGGCGGGTCAGATCGCTTTCCACCATTTCTTTTACAAGCATGGGGAGGGTATAGCGGGGCTGCCAGTCCAGCAGACGTTGCGCCTTGGAGGGGTCGCCGATCAGCAGATCGACCTCGGTGGGCCGGAAATAGGCTTCATCCACCGCCACCACCTTCGTACCCGGGGCGATCGAATATTCCCCGGAACTGCAGGCCGTAACGATGGCCGTCTCTCCGACGCCGCTGCCGACAAATTCCACGGTGATGCCCGCTTCGGCAAAAGCCATGCGGATAAAATCGCGGACGGACGTGGTGACACCCGTGGCGATCACAAAATCCTGCGGCACGTCCTGCTGCAGGATCCGCCACATCGCCTCGACATAGTCCTTCGCGTGACCCCAGTCGCGCCGCGCGTCGAGGTTGCCGATGTAAAGGCAATCCTGCAGACCGAGCGCGATGGCGGCAACGGCACGGGTGATCTTGCGGGTGACAAAGGTCTCGCCGCGTTGCGGACTTTCATGATTGAAGAGGATGCCGTTGCAGGCATAGAGGCCATAGGCCTCGCGGTAATTCACGGTGATCCAGTAGGCATAGAGCTTCGCCACCGCGTATGGGCTTCGCGGATAGAACGGTGTAGTCTCCCGCTGCGGGATCTCCTGGACCAGTCCATACAGTTCGGAAGTGGACGCCTGGTAGATGCGGGTCTTATCCTGCAGGTTCAGGATGCGGATAGCCTCCAGCAGGCGAAGCGTGCCGATCCCGTCGGCATTGGCAGTGTATTCGGGAGTGTCGAAACTCACTTTTACATGACTCATGGCGGCGAGATTGTAGATCTCGTCCGGCCGGGTCTCCTGGATGATGCGGATCAGGTTGGTGCTGTCCGTCATATCGCCATAGTAGAGCCGAAAACGGACGTGCTTCTCATGAGGGTCCTGGTAGAGATGATCGATCCGGTCGGTATTGATCAGACTGGACCTTCTTTTTACCCCATAGACCATATAGCCTTTGTCGAGAAGCAATTCTGCCAGATACGAGCCGTCCTGTCCGGTGATACCGGTTATCAATGCGGTTTTCATTTATTCTGTTTTGGTTTTATTCGGTTTTGTGATTTGGTTATCGGAGTGTCTGATAGGTGATGGCGCCCGAAGTAGTGACGATCTCGATATTTTGCTTTTCGACTTCCGCCACCATGATATAGCCCAGGGAAGGAAGGGCGATCTTGACAGTCCGGGTGTTTACGGCGATGACATCGCCTTCCTGCGTGATCAGGGGGCCCTTTACGACCCGGACGCGATCGTTGAGGTTGACCATCGTCTTTTCAAGCTGAACATTCGGGTACTGACCGGTAAATCTCTTTATCGCATCCACTTCCTCCTGCCGGATGACGGCCGGCTTGC
The DNA here is from genome assembly GCF_036500295.1 of Puia sp. Lineage (NCBI taxonomy): Bacteria > Pseudomonadati > Bacteroidota > Chitinophagia > Chitinophagales > Chitinophagaceae > Puia > Puia sp. The sequence continues at coordinate 15,362 of NZ_DASYCH010000121.1, forward strand.
GGAGCCAGTAGACGAGGTTTACGACGCCTGCCGTCCGCATCAGATCAGGGTGCCGGTTTTCTTCCGTCTGCACGAAAACATAAGAGGAGAACAGTGGTTCCAAAATCCATTTCTTGCGGTCATGCCATTGATGAAGTACTTTGTTTAAAGGGCAATAACTTTCAAATCCGTTTCTGGCTAAATTCTCTGCGACTTTTTTTTCCCACCTTGGTTTGGTGTAAAGGGCATACCAATTCATGATCATAGATGTATTTTTTGGGACAAAATAGATTTCAGGGAAAAGGCTTCGCCTACCTCAGTAACAGGGTGACCTTTTTTACTGAGTGATAAAGCGATCGATCGAATATTGAATTAACAAATAACAGGGTGGCGCATGCACAAATGAATGTGCATGCCGCAATCGGCTACAGGTGCGATAGAAAGGATGATAGGGGGCATGGCAAGCAAGCAGTCGTGTCCGGCGGGGTAGATCTATGGTTCGAGGTGGGGAAGTAGCACGGGTCTTTCAATGGATTGACGAATAGTGCCTTCGAATTACATGCCAAGCATTGCCAATTCTTACGCCGCAATATAGTAGCATTTATAATCGACTGCTAATTAGACCAATACCTATGTAAATGTGGATATGTTTTCCAGACGGGCCATGCCACGGTCCATGTGTACCGTTTTACTTCTTCTTCGAGCCGACCCCGCTGTAAACGGGGAATTTTTTTTGGCATTAAGTTTGGTGCCCTCCCACTTCATCTCGCTGAGATCGTCATGTCCGTCGGCTCCCGATCGCCCTCCTTCCGTATGCATCCCGCATAATATCCCGATAACATTTTTGCAATGGCTTTAGCAATAAGGACAGCAAGCGTATTTTTTTTGTTATTCTATTTTTCTTTCCATGGATCGGGGCAGATTTCCCTGACACTGCAGGTGACGAATTCGGTCTGCGGTTATGGGAATGGGGTCGTCTTTGCGAAGGTAAGTGGGGGAACCGCGCCCTATAGTTTCTCGGACAATGGAGGACCGGCCCAGCCGAGTCCTTTGTTTTCCGGGTTGACGGCCGGGACCCACCAGATCACCGTCGTCGATAAGACCGGAGCAACCGTAAGCGCAACCGCGACGCTGACCAACACCTTTCCGCCTCCCGTCATCACCGTGCGATCAAAGACGGCCCCAACGGATTGCAATGCCGCCGACGGCCGCCTCACCCTCGGCGCAAGTGCCGGCACTTCTCCGTATACCTTCGGCGCAAATGGCGCCGGCCCCCAGTCCTCACCCGTCTTCACCGGGCTGAGCCCAGGGTATTATACCGTGTCCGTCACGGACAACAACGGCTGCAAGCAGAGTCTCAACGTCGTTCTTCGCGCACCCTGCCGATCTGCGGGCGCGACACTCAATTATTCCCAGTCGGTTTGCGGGGCCACCGGCTTCGTCACGGCCACCCCGGCCGCCGGAGCCTCACTTCCCTATGCCTATTCATTGGAGGGAACGGCTTACCCCGCCACCCCCTACCAATCTTCGGGGACCTTTTCGAATCTTCCCGCGGGCGCCTACCATCTTACGATCCGGGACCGGCTCAGCCGCACCGCGATCTATGCTTTCGATATCCAGCAGTATTGCGGATTGCCCGCCACCGTAAATACCCAGCCGGAACATTGCCACCACAAGGACGGCACCATCGAGGTGAACGTATCCGGTGGCAACCCACCGATCTTTTATTCCACGGATGGAAAGAACTACCAGCAAAGCGACGTTCTCACCGGCCAGCGGGCGGGTAAGCATACCGTTTATGTGATCGATGCCTATCTCAACGCCGACACGCTGACCACCACCATCGCCTCCGACATTCCGCTTACCGTCGACGCCGGCAATCCGCTGCAGGTCTGCGCCGGTACGTCCGTCCGGTTGAAGGGGTCTTCGTCAGCCGCGGATGCGCAGTTCCACTGGTCGCCGGCTTCCGGACTGAGCGACACCAGCAGCCCGACGCCAACAGCCAGTCCGGCCGACAGCACCACCTATTATCTCTCGGCAACGGCGGACAACTGCACCGTCAGCGACTCGGTGAAGGTGGCTGTCGATCCCTTACCCGTCGCGGACGCGGGCAGCGATACCCGCGTATGCTATGACCAGACCGATACCCTGCATGGAAAAGGCGGCGCCACCTACCACTGGTCACCATCCACCTATCTCAGCAATGCATCCAGCAGCCAGCCGGCAGTCATCCACCCCGAACAGTCGGTCACATACCAACTAACGGTGACGGACAGCAACGGCTGCTCCTCAGCAGACCCCGCGGCCGTCACCGTCAACGTCGTCCCGCAGGCCGTCGTTGACGCGGGCGAGGATACTTCCATTCTGGCGGGACAGTCCGTCACGCTTCATGCACAGGACGTGAACAACAGCGGATTCACCACCTGGTCCTGGTCGCCCGACGCCGGTCTCGACAACCCGGCCAGCCAGGACCCCATCGTCAACACCGACCAGGAGGAGACCTATACCGTCACCGCCGCCACGGAATCGGGCTGCAGCGCAAAGGACGCCATCAAGGTCATCGTCTTCTCGAAGGCCGATTTCTTCGTGCCCAATGCCTTTACCCCCAATGGGGACGGGCATAATGACGTGCTGCATGTGCGGCCCGTGGGGATGCGCGGGCTGGATTATTTTGCGGTGTACAACCGCTTCGGGCAACAGGTCTACCAGAGCCGCGACGCCGCGCAAGGCTGGGACGGGCGAGCCAACGGCCAGCAACAGCCTGCCGGAACCTATGTGTGGACGGTAAAAGGGACCGACCTCAACGGCAGCCCCGTGCAACGCAACGGCACGGTGTTACTCATCCGTTAGTCCGGCGTCATCAAAACCGTTAATCCGGCGTCATCAAAACCGTTAGTCCGGCGTCATCAACCCGCTATTTCAGCTTCACAAGGATCGCGCTTGCCCTGGGCACAGTCACGGTCCACTGACCATTCACCGGGGCGAGGGTCTCCTTCGACGCGGCAGCCCACCTGCCCGACCGGTCGACACTCGAGCCGCCAAGGGTGATCGAATCCCTGCTAAAGATAGAGGGAGCGGAAAGCCGGGAAAGCGTTGCCCCGGAAAACCGGCCCTTCAACGCGAGATGAACGACGACATCGTTGTCCACATCCTTGTTGATCAGCGTCACCGCGACCGAATGACCATCACTAAGTGTGGCATAGGCCTTTATCGCGGGATTATCGGGCGTCTCACTTACCGGCAGCAGACTGCCCTGGCCCGCTAGATGGAAGAACAACATCGCATAATAAAGGGGCTGGGGGAGGGGAGCGGAATTCTTCTTGATCCGGATCGGTGTAAAGTTGCGGCTCCCGCCATGAAAATTGACACCCATCGCATGGTTGGCAGCAACAGTGAACATATAGTCGAGGCCCCATAAAGCCGCCGCGAACCGGTCGGCAACGCCAGGCCCCTCGTCCCCGAAGCTGTTGCATTCGCCGATGCGGTAACGCACGTTCCGCTGACGGCACATCGAATCGACGGCCCGCGAAAAGTCGGCGGCCCGCCGGGCATATTTGTCATCCAGCAGCTGATAGACGCTCTCCGGGGTTTTCGAGTCGCCCACCGGGTATTCATGCACCGTGATAAAATTCACCTTATCGGCATCCTGCCGGATAAAATCCTTGATGAACAGCTCGGGATGCAGCGAAGCAGGCCCACAGACCGGCGCATCGGGAAGCTCCTTTTTCAGCAGTTCGAAATAAGGCATCGCCACCTTCCGGTACTCGTCATAATTGCTTTTATACAGTCCGTCGGGCTCGTTGCCGATCTCAAAGGCACGGATAACATCCTTGCCTTTTGCCCACGCATATTGCAGTTCAGCAAGCGCCGCCGCCGGCGACGAGTGATAGGCGTTGACCCCAAGGATAACCTTCCATTTTGTCGTCCGCATGAACGCGAACAGCGAATCCAGATCGGAAGACGCCACCGTATCGGTCTGGTAATTGTTATTGCCCTTCGTCATGGCAAGCGTGCGGGTCCGGCTGGTCCACGGCACGAAGTTTCCGTAATACCCGTTCAATCTCAAAGTACCCTCGCCCAGGTTATTGATCAGGTTCCGGAGCCTGGCCTGACGCCAGCGGAAATAGACAGTATCGGTCAATGCAGTGATCTCGTAGCTCAACCCGAGGAAATCCGCGGGGATCACCGCGCCCGGCCGCGTGTCATCGACGGTTACGCTCACCGCAGCAGAAGCCGCCGCAGCCGAAGCCGCCGCAGCAGAAGCCGCCTTTTTCCCGGCAGAGCCCCACGTGTCAGGCAAGCGTACCGCAGCGGACAAAATACCGAGCAGGGCAATGAAGCCGGCGAGTTTCGTTACGATCCGATACATATCCCAAAGTTTTAAAGGTGTAAACGAACGGCGATACAAAAACCCCGCCAAACGCCGGGTCACCGGCATGCTTAACAACCGCGTTACATTTCACGTCGCGGCAAGTGCCCTCCCGCAACGCGGCAAGCGCAATCCCGCAACGCGGCAAGCGCCCTTTCACCTCGCAGCCAGCTTCTGTTGATGCAGCATCAGATCCTCCTTCGAATCGAACCGGTCCTTTATCTTCCTCGCCGGGTTTCCCGCATAGATGCTATAGGCTTCGACATCCTTCGTGACGACGGAACCGGCGGCGATGATCGCCCCATTATGGATCTTTACTCCCTGCAACACGGTCGACCCATAGCCGATCCACACATCATCCCCGATATAGGTGACCAGGTCCTTCCCCTTCCAGTCATAATCCTTGTCCCGGATACACGAAGCCTGGCGCACCGGCGTTCCGATCTCGGTGAACCGGTGATCATACCGGCCGACAACACCCACCTTATTGCCGAAGATGACATAGTCGCCGACAAGACAGTCCGTTTCGATCATCGAATCCCTGCCGATATAACAGTATTTCCCGATGACCAGGGTCTTTCTCGCCCAGAGCCGCACGCGCAGCCCGGCGTGAAACCCCTCCCCGATATCATACCTCCGCCAGCGGATCCTGACGAGGTACTGGTTGCGCAACCATTTCAAAAGTCTTGCAATAAATTTCATACCTGTTTATTAAATCGAAAAAATGCCCGCACCTCTGCATTGCCCATGGACCGGAAATTGCTGTTGGCAACCAGACCCATGATCAACCAAAGAAAGAACGTATTCAGATCGAAATTGGTAAACTCCTCCACGAAAAAAAGCAGCCAGCGCACCGCAAGCACGAGGCCCAGCATCTTGCAAAGGAAATTGTTGGACCGGTAGATCGCATACCAGGAACAGGAGAAGAGCACGCCGAGATAGATCAGCACCCCGATCGTCCCCGAATAAAGGGCGAGGTTCAGGACACCCACCTCGGAGCCATAGCGGCGCCCGGTATCATCCGCCGTCTCGAAGTATTCCGTGGTGTAAGTGCCGGTTGCGCCCTCCCCGGCCATGACACTGCCGTTCGTATAAAGAGTGCTCAGCACCTCTTCATAGAGAAAGGTGCGCGTATCGCCGGTGAGATTCACCTCCCCGAGATCGCCCTTTTGCGCCTTCACCGTATAGCTGCCGCTTTTCTCCGCCTGGGCGAAGATGTTGTAACTCCCGGTGATCCCCAGATAAAACAGGACGATAGGCGCGAGGAATAACACCGCGTGAACGGGTTTTACCAGCCACCGAAGATAATTTCTGAAAAAATACAGCAAGAGCACCAGCATCGACAGGCCGATCTTGATGATATTCGTCCGAAAGTCGATCACCACCAGGATCGATGCGCAGGCCACAAGCACGATCAGTTTCTTCCATCGCCCCTTCAACCAGGGAATGAACAGAATGAAGAAGCTGATGGGGATCATCAGGCGCGAATACAGTTCCCGGTTGGCGACCAGCGCCAGCGGGATGGTGACGAACCCGAAAAGAAAAAGATATTTCAGCACGTATTTGAAGACCAGCTGGGCAAAGGGCAGATGCTTCCCCACAAAAAAGGACAGCGGGATAAGAAAGAAGAGAAGCGAATTCAGCAACAGGAACTTCCAGTCCCAGTAACCGGCGGCGGAGAAGACGCCGCGGGCAATGGTGATGATGTTCCAGCCAAGAAAGGTGACGAACAGGATATACACCGGTTTGGGGATGTTGTTCCGCCAGGAGCTCTTGGCAGCTATAAAGATCAGGATCAACAGCGCCAGATACCTCACCACCAGGGACAGAAAAGTGAAATAATCCTCGTTATGCCCCGAATTGGCTACGTTCAACAAGCCGTCGGACAAGATGATAAAGAAAAGCAGGAACAATATCAGCAGGGAATATTTCAAATGGGATTGGCTTTATAAAGTTGGATGATTTGATTGACACAGTTTTCCCTGCCATGCTCCGACCGCACGTAGGCAAGGGCGCCGGCGCCTTTCTCCGCGCAGAGGCCGGGGTCCTTTACAAACCGGCGGATGCTCTCCGCGAGCTCCCGATAACCGGGCTTTATCAAAAGACCGGTGTCCTCGTTCCTTATCAGGTCACGCATACCCGGGTTGTCATACAGGATATTCGGCAACCGGCAGGCCATCGCTTCCAGGGCGGCGATGGGCGCTCCTTCGGTGGAAGAGGACATCACATGCAGATCGGCGGCGATCAGATGCTCGCGGACATCGTTGCGGTTGCCCTGGAAGGCGACCCGCGCATCGATGCCGAGGTCCGCGGCGAGTTGCTTTTCGGCGGACTCGAGATGTCCGCTGCCCAGATGAACAAGGACAAGTGGCGGAACCTCTTTCACCTCAGCGACGGCCTTGATGATATCTGCGTGGTTCTTGATCTCGGTGCACCTGCCCACGGCAATGACGACAAAGGCATCCCCGGCGACGCCGATCTGCCGGCGGGCGGCCAGCTTCTCCGCTGGCCCGGTGGCGGGAAAGAACCTCTCCGGATCAAACCAGTTGTTGATCCATACCGTCGGGTTCTTAAAATAATCCCGTTCGTTATCATGTACGCTCCGGCTGATGGACTGGAAGGTAAGCCCAAACCATTTGCGGGCGGTGAGCCGGCTCAGGTAGTGAAGCAGCCAGGTCGTCTTCTTCGCCTTGAAAACATTGTGGAGGGTCATCACGGATCGCCGGCGGGTGAGCCGGCCGAAGCCCGAAAAATACCAGAAGACATTGCTGCGATGGATGTGGATGACATCGATGCGGTTTTCCCTGATGAAGGTACAGATATCCCGCCCGTACTGCCAGATATAGAACGGATTAAGGCTTCGCCGGCGGAAAGGTTTGTGCGCCACTCGGATGCCGGCCTCGCGGAAGCGGTGGACGAAATTCCCCTCGTTGGCGCCGGTACTGAGTGCAAACAGCTCGACCCCCTTTTGCTGAAAAAGGCCCGCGGCGTTGGCATACATGATCTCCGCGCCGGAAAAGTTGATCTCATTGAATATGTGCAGCACTCTCATCCAACCAGGTTGTGTTCAATAATGTAGTTTCCAATAGCCGTAGTCGTCTTTTACCGTTCGGTTCGGGTTTCCGACGCTGATCGCTTTTGCCGGCACGTCGTTGACTACGAGGCTGCCCATCCCGACAATACTGCCGTCGCCGATGGTCACGCCTTTGAGAATGATCACCCGGCTTCCCACCCATACCTTGTCGCCGATGCGGATCGGTTCCGCGGGATTGATGAGCCGGTCGGCGTTATCATAGATGGGATGGGAGTCCCCCGCCCAGATCTCGATATGATCGGCGAAGAGACAGTCCTTCCCGATGGTCAGCGAATTGGCTTCACCGGCATTCACGATCCGCACTCCGCCGAAGGTGGTGCCGCCGCCGATATGGATCAGACAGCCGTTCCCGCGGAGGTGGATGGTCGCACTTCGCAGGTTGACGCCGGGTTCGAGGATCAGCCGGTTGTTCGAACCGGTGATCGTGATCGCCGCCCGGCTGAGGGCGGACGATTCGATGCGGACCGTATTGGCAGCGCCCCGCACCTCGATCCTGCTCCGCTGGAATTCACTACCGGAAACCTCCAGCGTATTTCCGGGTTCGCAGTGGACCCCGGTGAGGAAATAGGTGTTCGATCGCAGCGGGACCCGCGACCGGCCAACCGCCAGACGCAACTTGTTGATCGCCTGCAACAATATTTGTATGCCTTTTTTCATCCGGTTTACCAGTAACAGGCTCCCTCCACGACCTGGGCGTTTTTGGGCTTCTCCGCGCTGCCGGGGCGGACCCAATAATCGTTGTACAGGTTCTCATAGGGGTACACGATATAGTTCTCCCAACGCCTTCCTTTTATTCCGAAGAGCAACTGGGTCACGCCGCCAAGGTGGATGGCCTTCTTGCCGCAGCTTTTTACAAAAGCAGCCAGCGGAAGCCCATAAGCGCCACATCCCAGGATACAGATATCGTAATCCTGCGCAGCGATCTCCCCCTTCATCTGTTCAAGCGCCTCGAACCAGTTGTTGTATTTCGAACGTTCGCCGGCAAGCGTGAGCGCCGCCTTTACCGTGTGCAGTTCGAACTCGGGCAACAGACCGTTGTCGAATAGTTGATCCTTCCGGAGATACTGTTGCCGGATCGTTTCTTCAAACGGGTGCACCACCAGCACTTTCTTCCCCCGCAGGGCCGCCGTCCAGGGCCGCTCCACGAAGAAAGGCTCCAGGTCTTCCAGCATCACCCGCTTTGCGCCGCCAAGCTGCTCGCGGAAGAAGATCTCGTCCTTCAGCCAGGAACCGAGGATATCGACATTTTTCAAATCGGCCAGCATCAGTTCGGAGAACCGGCCAAGCATCTCCTCGGTGACGGGGAAGAACCCGGCCACATCGTGCAGGTGATCCTTCACCGACTGCTCCCACCACCACGGCGGCGTCTGCCCCTTGATAAAGCTCCCGGCATTTTTGTACCTCGCCGGCCGGGTGACGCCCAGGTAGTTGCTCACACACAACGCTTCGTTGGAACCGATGCGGGCGATCATGACCGGATCGGGCGAGAGCAAGGCGTCGGCGATCAGGTCGGACGCATACTGCTTGTTGGGAAACAGTTTCCAGTTACGGCCGAAATTGCCCGTATCGGGATGGAGGACCTTGTGGGCCTTCCGGAGAGACTTCAGGGTAAGCCGGTATATCGGATTCATAGATGATCGATTGTATGGTGATGCAGCCGGTTTTCAAGATGGGCCGCGTCGAAATTGCCTTCGTTATCCGCCAGGATGAAATCCGCCGAGGCCGGGTACTGATGCCAGAAATACCGCGGACAGAGTTTGATCCCCTTCGAGATAAGGGCAGGTTTATAAGAGAACGAGCTTTTGCTGCTGATGAGCACGTCGGCATGCACCAGGTGCAAAAAGGAATCGGGGGCATTCATGTCGAGACATAAGCGCACGTCACCCAGTTGCAGGAATTCGGTGAAGTCCTCGGCCGACCCCTGGGAAAAAAGATAGAGGCCGATCTTCTTCCCGTTGTCGAGAATCGGCAGCGCCTTCTTCAGGACGTTTAGATAGTACCCGTCATCGAGCCAGCGCTCCTGCCATTTTTCGGGACTGGCATCGCGCATGGCGACGATATCGCCGCGCCGGATATGAACAGCGACATTGAGCTCCGCCGGATCATAGATCAGTTTGTCCCGATCCATTTTGCGGGCGGCGGCATCGAAGAACTTGCGCTGCAGCGCCGGGGCCACCTCATATTGCGGGAGCCAGCCCTGATCCATCTCGAGGCTGAAACAGATCTTTTTTCCGGCATAGGAATGGATAATGCGATCGATAAGCTGCCGGTGGGCGGCATCGGCCGCGTCGAATTTCGGCAGGACGATCTTTTTGTACCCCTTCGCCAACAGGTCCCTGGCGGTGGGCTCCTCTTCGCCGAGGCCGAGAAGCTGCTCCCAGGTGGGGCTCGAAAAAGGCCAATGCGCGAAGTTGAGTCCGAAGTACCGGGCAAAATAGAAAGCGGTGTTCCAGTTGGACATCTGGTGACCGATGCCCGCACCGGGGTTGGGTTGCAGGAAAAGATACTGATCGGCTTTATCGTCGGGCCGGTCATTCCCGGGAAAAAGCCGGGCATGCCACCAGCTGGGATAGCTTCTGAACTGAAAGGGAGTGCCGTCGATGCCTTCGACGAACTTCATTTTTAATTTTCGTTTGATCTTGTTCCACATAGACCTAGGTTTGAACGATACGGGCACGCCCATTGCGGCCGATGGCCGCGAGAATGCCTTTTATCTCCTTTTTAAATGCGGGGCTGAACAGCGCCACCAAACCGACGAAAAGGATGCCGTAGCCAAGGCTGCCCGCCGCCAGCAGGGGCCAGCTCAGATCCACACGCAGGTAGAACGAGCCGATGCCGCTGGCGACCAGGAGAAGTAAAATAAGTCTGACCTCTTTCCAGGCGCTTTGTTTCAGCGGCCTGTCAAATAGGGTATGGGTGAGTTTCCGGGGGTAATACAGGACCATGATGATGGAAGGGACCAGGAAGGCAGCGACCGCACCCATCATCCCAAATCCTTTTACCAGCGGTAACAGCGCCGCGATATAACAAAAGCTGCGCAGGATCGTGACGATGGCGTTGTTGCGGAGATCGCCCATCGAAAGCGTGACATTCGACAGGTTATAGCCAACGGTCCACAGGAAGATGGAGCAACAGATGAGCAGGTTGTTGGTCGTCCCGATCCAAAAACGTTCGCCTACCCAACGGCTGACAAAGGAATGGTTGAAGATCAGGAAGCCGCCGATGATCAGCCCCGACATCCAAAAGATAAAATGCCATACCCGGATGACCGTCGCCTTGATCTTTACCTGATCGCCGGACCCGAAAAGATGCGGCAGGGACGGTAACATCGAGATCGTGACGTTATTGGCCAGGCTGCACACCATGCGGATCGGCCGCCGGCAGAGGTCCAGCACCGTGACGGAGGAAGAGCCGAGATACCGCGAGACCAGGATAAGATCGACATTGTTGGCCACCGTCTCGAAAAGGCTGCTGGTAAACGTAAAGGAAAAGATCTTTGAGAACGATAAAAAATACCTCCGGTTGAACTTCAGCCGGATCCGGTTCTGCTTCAGCAGCCGGCCCGCGAAAAACACGGCAAAAAGCAGGGTGAAGAACCCTTTGAACAGCGCAGTGTACGCCAACGCATAGACGCCCGAATGGAGGATCAGCAGGGTGACGTTCAGAAGGATGCCGGCGATAAGCACCGAATAGAGCATGATCCCGTGCAGCCTCGTCTTCTGATAGGCGAGAATGATATTCCGGAAGGTGTCGGCCAGCAACGAGAAGGCCGTTCCCCACATGGCTATCCGGAACGAACTGAGAATCTCCCCGCCATAGCGCGGGTCGATCCGGGCGATATCCAGCAGGAAGAAGGAGAGTCCATAGCCAAAGGCGAGTGCGAGGAAGAAAAGAGAGCCGGAGATGACGATCCCCGAGGTGATGGCAAGGCCAACCTCATCTTTATTGTTCTCCCCGATGCTAAAGGAAACCCGTTGGAGAAGCACACCGGCAACCCCCGGGTCGATGATCGTGATCCAGGTGAGGATATTGCCCGTGGCCAGCCAGGCGCCATAAAGGGAAGTATCGATATAGTGAAGGTATAGCGGGATGATCAGCAGTCCGTTGAACAGCGTGATCAGGAATCCGACGTTGAGGAAGATGAAATTCCACATCGTCGACCGCTTCCTGCTGATATTACCCTTTTCCTTCCTTGATATAGTCGCCATAGGTTGCTCCGTGGTAACCAAACCCGTAATATGCGCGTTTGTTCTTTTTAATATCGTTAATGATCACATAGGGCTTCCGGAACTTCCCATCGTCCATGAGATGGTTGAGGATATCCAGCTGTGATTTATACGTAAAGTTCTGCCGGACGATGTAGAGGCTGATATCCGCATGCTGTTCGATGATCTGCGCATCGGAGACGAGACCCACCGGGGCGCTGTCGATCACAATGAAGTCGAACTCGCTTCTCAGCTGGCCGATCAGTTCGGACAACCGGCCGCTGAGCAAAAGCTCGGCCGGATTGGGCGGAATGGGGCCGGAAGAGACGATCCAGACATTCTCCGAGACCTCGGTCGGCTTGATGATATCGGCGGCGCGGAGGGTATTCGAAATGGCATAGTTGGTAAACCCATAGTCGTGGCTCATGTTAAGACTGTCGGAGAGCTTGGGCTTTCGAAGATCGAGCTCGATCATCACGACCTTCTTGCCCGTGGCGGCGATGATCCCCGCCAGGTTGAGCGTGATAAAGGACTTGCCCTCCCGGCCCTTGCTGGACGTGATCAGGATAACATTGCCCTTTTTCTGGGGGAGGATAAACTGCAGGTTCGTGCGCAGCGCCCTGAATTGCTCCGACAACAACGTCCTCGTCCCTTTGCCGACGACAAACGCCCGGTTCTCGGAGTTGTTGCCGATCTCGCCAATGACGGAGGCCGGGGTATTCTTTACCACATCGTCGCGGCTGATGATCTTATTGCTGAGGGATTTTTTCAGGGAGACAAAACCGAGGGGCAGGAGTATCCCCGCTCCAAGACCCATCATTAAGATATAGAGTTTATTCGGTTTGAAGGGACCGCTTTCGCTTCGCGCGGGATCGATGATCCTGGCGGTGGAAATAGTGGAGGTGCGGGTAATAGCCGTCTCTTCCCGCTTCTGCAACAGGTAGAGATAAAGTTCCTGTTTCAGGTTCTGCTGCCGGGCATAGTCCAGGAAAACCCTTTCCTTTTTAGGAACGCTTTTAACCTGGTTGTATAACACGGCATTTTGTCCCTTCAGGGAATTGAGACTCACCACGATGCTGTTCCGATAGGTGTCGAAGCTCTTCAACAGGCTCTGGTGGGCGGCCTCGATCTCGCCGTCGAGGTTCTTGATCACCGGGTTCGATTCCTTATAGGAAAGCTCCAGCTGACGGCGCTGCATCAGCAGCTGGTCATAGGAGCCGATGGCGGCGGCAAAGACCGGATCGGCCACGGCCATCGAACTCGGGATGATCTGTTTGCTCGCCGGGTCGTTTAGCTTCCTGGAGATATCATCCAGCACCGACAGCTGGATCTCCAGCTCATCCTGCTTCCCCTTCGCCGTCGAGACGTTGCCGATCAGCGCCTTCGACTGCTCGTCGACGGCCGCGATATTATTCTCCTGCTTGAAATCGGTGAATTTCGATTCGACGGCGGAAAGCTCGCTGCTGACGATCTTCAGCCGGTTATCGATAAATGCCAGGGTGCTGTCGGCGATCTGTTGCTTGTTGACGACATTGTACCGGAGATACACATCCATCAGCTTCTCCAGGATCGCCTCCCCCTTGGTGGGATTGGTGTATTCGAAGGTCAGCGACATGGTCGTGCTCTTCTTGTCGGTGAGGTCGACGCTCAGCCGGCGGACCAATTCCTCCATCTTACTCTCCGCCGACTGGATGACCAGCCGGTAGGCGCCGGGCTCCACCGCCGTATCCTTCTGGGTCAGGATCAGGTTGAAACCGCCACAATCCACGGGCTGGCCGAATTTCACGGCCCCATCCACCTTCTTTACCAGCGGGTCCCCGAATTTGAACAGTCCGAAATGATTTTTTATCTGAAAGCCGCCCTTGTTGACTTCGATATCGTACACATGCGGTTTGTCGAAATCGCTCTTACCCGCGATAAGGACATTGAACGGCGCATCGTCGTAGCATTCCGCCATGCCGAACTGATCCTTTTTATAAAGGACGATATTCAACTGCATCTCCCTGACCACATCGTACATCAGTTTTCTCGACCGGATGATGTCCATCTCGTTGTAAGCATTGTTCGGCGTACCCAGCAGATCCGAAAAGTCCATGGCGCCGCTGGTACCCACGGATTTTCCCAACGGGTTGGCGCCCTGGTCTTCCACGGTGATCTGGCTGTTGACGCGGAAAAGGGGCGACGCACTCAGGGTATACAGGAAGGCCAGGCCGAGACAGACCGGTATCGCGATGAGAAAGAGGTACCAATTGATCTGAAATGCCGCAACCACCCGTTTAAGATCAAAACCGTCTTCGTCATCAAAGTCCTTTTTCAAATTGTCTGGCAGAGATTTCATTTGTGCGAATTTAATTGACACGGGTAGCAACGACGATGATCACCGTCAGGATAGAAGCGAGGATGGCATAATTCCTGGCCGTAGCCTGATCGAGGGATGCCGCTTTGCTCTTATCGGGCTCTACATAGATGTAGTCATTCTGTTTCAGGTAGAAATAAGGCGAGGTCATGAAGTCCGTCTTCCGCAGATCGAAGCGGAAAGGCGTCCGGCTGCCGTCGGGGTTTTCCCGGATAAGCAGCACATTGCCGCGTCTTCCAAAAATAGTCAGATCCCCCGCCATCGTGATGGCGTCAAGGATACTCACCCGTTCGTTGGGCATGGTATACGTGCCGGGACGCAACACCTCGCCGGCGATATTGACCTTGAAGTTGGCGAATCGCACGATCACCGACGGCGACTTATAAAAGGAATCCGCATGGGTCTGGATCATATCCCTTGCCCGGGACGTGGTCATGCCCGCAACCTTGATCTTGCCGAGAATGGGAATGGTGATGGTGCCCTCCTTATCCACCAGGTAGCCTACCGGCGAGGTCGAATTACTGTTCACCGGCGGAGCCATCGCCGAGATCGATGGGATAGGCATCGACGTGGTAGGATTGTTCTGCCCGCCGCCGACATTGCCGGCATTGACAAGACCCGAGGCCTGCGGATCGATGGTTTGAATGATCACCGTTAATATATCATCCACCTGGATGTTCGGCTCGATGTATTCGGCCCGCGGGATGTTCTTTAACCGGCCGGAATCGGCGATGTCCTGGAAGTATCGCGTCTTTTTTGTGGTGGCACAGCTGCAAAATAATAGCGACAGCGCAACAATGGATGGCAAGCCATACCTTAGTTTTAACGTTAAGGGACGAAGCATATAAAAATTTGGCATACTTATTTTATATCGTAAAGGGTGCGGAACAGACCCGTTCCGTTTCTATGGCAAGCAGCATTGGCACATTTTTCGCGAAATGGAGAAAACAAAAGATAGGCCAAAAGCAATTTTTGAGCGGCTTTTTGGCCATTTAGTTGGAAATGAGGTATATTCGCCTATTCTTCTGCTTCTCCACTGGTAGTGAGCAGGGCGTAGCCTGCGAGTCCCTCTTCCTTTTTAATTTTTATAATGATTTACATCGTCATCCCTGTCTATAATAGATGGGCTTACACAAAAGCGTGCCTGGAAAGTCTCCGGCGGCAGACGAATAAAAAATTTGTCACCGTCGTCGTCGACCATGGTTCAGAAGACGGTACGGCCGCAAATATCGCCGCGGAGTTTCCGGATACGGTCGTTTTGAAAGGCGACAAGAGCATGTGGTGGACATCCGCCACCAACTTAGGCGTACGCTATGCCTTGCAACACCAGGCCACGCATATTCTGACCCTCAACAACGATCTCCGCGTCGGCGAAGAGTATCTCGCCGCACTCCGGGAAGCCGCCGCGGCCAATCCGCGCGCGATCATCGGCAGCGTATCACTGAACATCGATGCGCCGGAACAGGTTGTCTTTGCTGGAGTTAGATGGAGTCCGTGGAATTCGAAATATCGAAATCCGATACCCGTGGACATGAACTACTCACAGCTGAAAGCCCGGGTCTTAAATATTCCTTCCAATCTCCTGCCCGGAAGAGGGACCCTGATCCCGGAAGCCGTTTTCAGGGAGATCGGCCTCTTCGATGATGAGATTTTTCCCCACTATATGGCGGACGAGGATTTTTCTCTGCGGGCGGTAAAAGCCGGCTACTCCTTGTTAGTCAACACGCGCTGCGTGGTGTTCAGCCATGTCGCGGCAACCGGACTCGCCGAAAAGAAGAAAAAGGGGCTTTCTTACCTCAGAGAAAGTTTCACCTCAAAAAAATCCCCGAGCAAATTATCCGTCCGCTGGAACTGGGCGTCGAGACATGGGAAGATCCCGATATTCTATTTTTTTATGGATTTCGGCAGAGTATTTGTTTCACAGTTATTTAAGAGCTTCTGAGCATGAATAATAAGATCAGGGATAATGCGCCGGTCCTTTTATTTACTTTTAAAAGGCTGGATACATTGAAGCACACGGTTTCAAATCTTCAGCAAAACGCTCTTGCAAAAGAAAGTGATCTGATCATCTTTTCCGATCAGGCACTGGTCGAAGCGGACACAGCGAAGGTGGCAGCGGTAAGGACGTATATCAAGACGATCGCCGGATTCAAATCGATCCGGATCGTCGAAGCGCAGCAAAACACCGGACTGGCGAATTCCATCATCAACGGAGTGAGCAAAATGCTCGATCAATATGGCAAGGTCATCGTCCTCGAGGACGATCTGCTGACGACGCCAAATTTTCTTTCCTTTATGAACCAGGCACTGGATGACTATCAGCACGAAGATGCCGTATTCTCCATCTCCGGTTATTCTTTCGATCTCGCCGTGAAAAAAGGGCCTTCCGCCCCCGATGCCTACTTCCTCAACCGGGGTTGGTCGTGGGGTTGGGGCACCTGGAAAGATCGCTGGCGCCATGTGGATTGGAATATGCAGGATTATCGTTCCTTCTCCACCGATCCTTTTGCAAAAAAGAAATTTGCACAGGGAGGCTCGGATCTCAACGGGATGCTCCGCCGGCAGATGCAGGGGAAACTGGACAGCTGGGCCATCCGCTGGTTCTATCATCAGTTGAAAACCGGCGGTCTCACCTTGTATCCGGTCTTGTCCAAAGTGTACAATGACGGCTTCGACGAGATGGCGACCCATACCCGGGGATCGAATAGCCGCTACCAGCCAATGCTGGACGATACCGGCCGGGACGTCTTCCGGTTGCCTGAAGAAATTCAGATCGATCCCGCCTATCAGCGAAAGTTCCAGGGAAAGTTGGGCGTTCCCGCAAGGATCCTTTCGCGCATCCAAACGATCATCGACAAAATAATCAAATAGCCGCTTCATCATTATTATCAATTCCTGTGAAACCTATTTTGCTCATAGCTTTTTTATCGATGGCCGTCCTGCCTGCCATGTCGCAGACCGGCGGCTTCTCGCCATATATTTCCGTCGGCGGCGCATTGACCACCAACGGCCATGTACCCTTTTGGCTCCGGTCGGATAAATATGGAAGTATCCCGCCCGCAGGGACCTCGGGCAATGTGATCGTCGGTTTTCACAAAAAGTATGACAGTGCGGGCCTCCGGCTCTTCGACTGGGGTTCCTCTTTCGAACTCCGGACCAACGCAGGCTCCACCGTCCATGCCGAACTGATCGAAGGCTACCTGAAGGCCCGGCTGTGGATCTTCGAGGCAAGAGCCGGGCGGTCGAAAGATTTTATCGGGCTCGTGGACAGCACCCTCTCCAGCGGCTCGTTCGCGATCTCGGGAAATGCGCTGGGCGTCCCCAAGGTGGAGCTCGCGATCCGCGACTATTATGTCCTGCCCGTTCTCGGCGGGATCTTCGCGGTGAAAGGCAATTTCTCCTATGGATGGATCGGCACCGTGCCGGTGAGGGATAGCAACGTGAGACAGGCAAACGCCCTGTTAAGCACCGAATCGGTGTATGGCCGGTTCGGAAAAGCAGACTGGAGACTGAAACTTCATCTGGGGATCAACCACGAGATCATGTGGGGCGACGAACGCCGGCTGAACGGGCGGGGATACCGCTTGACCCCTTTCCAGACCTATAAATATGTGGTGCTCGGCAAGACCTATGCCGGCTCGAAGGTCGGCAATCATCTCGGCTCCATCGATCTCGGCGCGGAATACGAGACGGACGGCGTTCGCATCATGGTCTACCGGCAGAACTTCTATGATGAAGGCGCGCTATATCATCTGGCCAACATCGCCGATGGGCTCAACGGGATCAGCATCACCAACAAACAGGATGAAAGCGCCTATCACGTCCGATGGCGGAAATTCGTCGCCGAATTCTTTTACAGCAAGAACCAGGCGGGATATCCCTGGTCGAAACGAACGGCCTCAGGCGATGAGAACTACTATAACAACTATCAGTATACCCAGGGCTGGTCGTATAAGGGACTGGGAATGGGTAACCCGTTCATCACGCCCTATCCCTCCACCCGGAAAGGACTCGTCAATGACCCGACGGATTATTTCAACAACAACCGCGTAGCCGCTTTTTATCTGGGTGCGGAACTTTCGATCGACGATATGGTCGCTACGACGAGACTTTCCTATTCATTCAACTACGGCACCTTCGGTACGAGTCAATATGGGTATTCCACCGGCAATTCCTTTACACCGCCCATCTACGGACTCTGGCAAACGCGGAAACAGTTCTCCGCTTATCTGCGGCTGGCCAAACCGCTCGGCAACGGGCTGACCGCCGGCTTTGAAGGGGCGCTGGATGCGGGTCAGCTGTTCGACCGGTCGGCCGGGCTGACCCTCAGTCTCTCCAAAACGTTTTGATCCCCTATATTTGCAGGATGCGACGTCTCCTCCCACTCGTTCTGCTTTTTCCCGTATTATCATTGCAAGCCCAAACCGGCCAATCTGCCGGTGACAACCTCATTCAATATGTGCGGCCGATCATCGGCACCCAGCGGATGGGCCATGTCTATCCCGGCGCCACCGTGCCTTTCGGCGCCGTGCAGCTGAGCCCGGATACTGACACCATTCCCTATGAGATGAATGGCAAGTACAACCCCGATGTCTATAAATACTGCGCCGGCTATCAATATGACGACAAGACCATCGTCGGCTTCAGTCATACCCATTTTAGCGGCACGGGCCACTCCGATCTGGGGGACTTCCTGATCATGCCCACAACGGGAGACCTGAAGTTGAATCCCGGCACAGCCAACCAACCCCACAGCGGCTTCCGCTCTGCGTTCAGCCATGCCACGGAAACGGCGGAGGCCGATTACTACAAGGTAAAGCTGGATGACTATAATATCCTCGCCGAACTGACCACGACGACGCGGGTGGGTTTTCATCAGTATACTTTTCCGGCAACGGATAAGGCGCATATCATCCTGGACCTGATGCACGGCATATATAATTATGAGGACAAAAATGTATGGACCTATGTACGGGTCGTAAACGATACCCTTGTCACCGGTTACCGGGAAACAAACGGCTGGGCCCGCACCCGCACGGTCTATTTCGCAATGACCTTCTCCAAACCGTTCTATCAGTACGGCGCCCGGAAGTATGACCGGCGACAGGTCTATCGCGGGTTCTGGGGACATTTCGACCAGAACCACAATTTCCCCGAGCAGGCCGGCCGGCAGATCAGGATGTATTTTGATTTCAAAACACAGGAAGGGGAGAAGGTGAAAGTCAAATTCGCCCTTTCCCCCGTGAGCAGCGAAGGCGCCCTGCTGAACCTGCGGACCGAGACTCCGGGCTGGGATTTCGAGGCAGTCAAACGCCAGGGCCAGGAGGCATGGAATAAAGAACTCGGGAAGGTCGTCATCGATGCCGGCCAGGAAGAAAAAGAGAATTTTTATACGTCGATGTACCATGCCTTTATCAACCCCACCGTCTATATGGATGTCGATGGCCGCTATCGCGGGCTTGACCAGCAGGATCACAAGGCCGACGGTTTTGTCAACTATACCACTTTTTCACTCTGGGATACCCATCGCGCGCTGCATCCCCTTTTCAATATCCTGCAACCCACCCGCAATGCCGATATGATCCGGAGCATGCTGGCGCATTACAGCCAGAGCGCCGAACACATGCTGCCCATCTGGTCGCATTACGCAAATGAGAACTGGTGCATGTCCGGCTACCATTCGGTTTCGGTTATCGCCGACGCGATCGTCAAGGGGAACGCACCCTTCGACGCCAACCAGGCGCTCGACGCCTGTATCGCCACTTCCACCCGGCGAAGCTTCGAGGGCATCGGCGCGTATATGGATAGGGGATATATCCCCTCCGAACAGGATGGGGTCTCGGTCTCTTCCACGCTGGAATATGCTTATGATGACTGGTGTATCGCACAGGCGGCAAAGAAACTGGGGCGGATGGATGTGTATGAAACCTACATCAAACGGTCGGGGAACTATAAGAACGTCTGGGATCCCGGCATCGGCTATATGCGGCCGCGGCTCAGTGACGGCAGCTTCCGTAAGGACTTCGACGTGCTCAGCACAAACGGCCAGGGTTTTATCGAAGGAAACGCCTGGAATTACAGCCTGTATGTGCCGCATGATCCCGCCGCGCTGGTCGCACTCTATGGCGGCAACAAACGCTTCGTACAACACCTGGATTCGCTGTTCACGATGAACCTGCCGGACAAATTTTTCGCCGAGACCGAAGACATCACCCGCGACGGCATCATCGGTAACTATGTCCATGGTAACGAACCGTCCCACCATGTCGCCTACCTCTACAACTGGACGGACCAGCCCTGGAAAACCCAGGAGCGGGTGCGGATGATCCTGAAGAAGCAATACAAGCCGGCGCCGGATGGGCTTGGCGGAAATGACGACTGCGGCCAGATGAGTGCCTGGTATATCTTCACTGCCCTGGGCTTTTATCCCGTGGCGCCGGGTTCGGTGGATTATTCCCTGGGCAGCCCGGCCATCAACAAAGCGGTGATCCGGTTGGAAAATGGGAAGACATTTACCATCGAGGCTGATAATCAAAGTGATAAGAACGTTTACGTAAAGAAGGTCACCCTAAACGGGCAACCTTTGACAGGCCACATCCTTACACATCAGCAGATTATGAATGGAGGAAAACTGATATTCTATATGAGTGGAAAACATTAGATCCGTCTTTTTCCACTTGCAGATATCCCGTTTTTTTCATATATTGAGTATGTGGAATTGATATTTGTCAAATAAAATCCCGTCATATGAAAAAAACCACACATTCCATGCATCTCGGCGAAGCCGCACAAACCATCGCACTGGCGATCGCCTTCCTGGGTCTGGTCATGTTCTTATCGTACCTCTTTATTTCCGGCAATAGCTAAGGGCCGATGACGACCTATACATCTATCCGGCCGGCTCGCAAGAGCCGGCCTTTTCAATTGCGGACGGCTGAGATCATTCCTTCGAGTAGGTAGTAGTGAACTTTCCTCCGGTGACGACAATGCTGTCATTGGCGTTGAGGTCGTTGATGAGGGTCCCGCTAAAAGTTCCGGCGATGCTGTGGACCGTGGTATCAAACTGGCTGAAGGTGACGACGGCATGACCATTGCCGGAGAACGCGTCATAAGACTTGCTGCCGCTGCGGGTATAGTAGGAGAGTTGCCAGGGGCTGTTATCCGTAGAGATAGGCTGGCCGGTGGGTTCGGGATAGGGTAGGTTGAGCTGGATGAAGGTGGAGTCGCTTGCCGCGGGGACGACGCCGAGGATGGTGACCGCCTCCAGGGTCTGGAAATAGGTGGCGAAGACGAGGTTGGCGTTGACGGCGGAAGATCCGGTAACGGCGGAGAGGGTCCCCTGGGAATGGTTGTTGTTGCCGGAATTTTTGGAACAGCCGGTGACAGCGAAGAAAAGCAGTAGGCCGGGGACGGTATAGCGCATTTTTTTGGGGGTAAAGATAAACGAAAAGGCCGGCGGGTGCCGGCCTTTAGTCGTTATTTAGGAAATGTTTAGTTACTGTTCGGTGTATGCGGTGTTGAACTTGCCATTGATGACCGAAATGCTGTCTTTGTCGTTGACCGAGTTGTACAGCGTTCCGGAAAAGGTTCCGGCAATCTTGTGGTTGACGGAGTCCAGCGTGGTCACCGTCACGGTTGCCGTACCAATACCGTACGCCGAATAGTAATCCTTGGTGGCGGTAAAGTAATCCATGGTGACGAGGCCGCTGTTGTCCAGAACCTTATTGAGGGTAAACGGCGTGCCGATCGTGATGTCCAGCAAGACAGAATCCTTGCCGTTGACACCCAGGCCGCCGAGGTCGAAATACCCGTTGGCTGCGTAGTGGGCAGCAGCGGTTCTAACGGGATTGAAAGCGGCTCCGCCGATAGTGGCCGAAACGGCTGCGGAACTATTATCGTTGCTTTTTTTACAGCTGGCAAATACGGCGAGGAGGGTTACTGCGGAAAGGGCAAAAAGAAGGTGTTTAGACTGCATAGTCAGGTTTTTTTTATAGGAATGAATTTACCCGCTAAAAACGCGCTCCCATCCGCTTTATTGCCGTTCCAACCGGCCCGCCGGCTAAAAATTATTCACCACGGAATACGTCGCGTCGAAGCTGCCGTTGGTCATGGCCAGGCTATCGCGGTTACTCGTGGCAAACAGGGTCCCCGAGAAGTTGCCGGCGATCTTGTGATTCACCGAGTCAAGGGAAATGACCTTGCAGGACAGCGGTCCCGAGCCCGGACCCGAGAGATATTTCTTCCCCGCGTACTGGTAAGTGATAGCGGCCTTGCCGGACGTTCCCAGGTCCGTATTGAGAGAGAAAGGAGCGGTCAGAACGAGCGTGAAAAGGGCGGAGTCCCCGTTATTGATGGTCGAGCCGCCGAGGATATACGTGCGGCTGAGGGTTCCGTAAATGGCGTTGTTGACGCCGGGTTTAAAGAAGGAACCGCCGATGGTGGCCGAAAGGACGATGGAGTTGGAAGAATTGTTGTCGTCTTTGTTCTTTTTGCAACCGGCGGCCACGATAAAAAGGGTCGTCGCGGCGAGGAAGAGGGTGTTCCATTTCATGGGCTATAATTTCCACGAAGATAATCGATGTTAGCTATCTTTGCATCGGTGATAAAAATTGGCAACGATCTGACTTTCAATGAATTTCCACTTCTGCTGGCACCGATGGAAGACGTGAGCGATCCGCCGTTCCGGGCGGTTTGCCGGGCTTTTGGGGCTGATCTCGGCTTTTCGGAGTTTATTTCGAGCCAAAGCCTGGTGAAAGGGGCAATCCATGCCCGGCGCAAGCTGGATATCTTCGAGGCCGAGCGGCCGGTGGGGATCCAGCTGTATGGCGGTGACGAGGACAGCCTTGCCCTTGCCGCCGCGATCGTCGAAGCCACGAACCCTTCGCTGCTCGATATCAACTTTGGATGTCCGGTGAAAGGCGTCGTCGGCAAGGGGGCGGGCGCAGGGGTCCTTCGGGACGTCGGCCTGATGGTGCGCCTGACGGACGCCTGTGTCCGAGCGACGACACTGCCCGTAACGGTGAAAACTCGGTTGGGCTGGGATGAAGGATCGAAGAATATCGTGGAAGTCGCCGAGCGGTTGCAGGATACGGGTATCCGGGCGCTGACCATCCATGGCCGGACACGCTCCCAGCTCTATAAGGGGGAAGCGGACTGGTCGCTGATCGCCGCGGTAAAGAACAATCCCCGGATGCAGATCCCCATCTTCGGCAACGGCGATATCGACAGTGCGGAAAAAGCCGTCGAATACACCAACCGGTATGGCGTGGACGGCATCATGATCGGCAGGGCCGCCATCGGCTATCCCTGGATCTTCCGGGAGATAAAACATTTTCGTCAAACGGGAATGCCGGCCCCTGCCCCTACAGTTGAGGAAAGGGTGGCAGTCTGCCGCATGCACCTGTCGGGAGCACTGCGATTCAACGGTCCAATTCAGGGTCTGAATGAAATGCGCGGGCGGTATGCACATTATCTCAAAGGACTTCCGGGTATCCACGAATATACCCGCCGGCTGGTGCGGCTACCGGATGCCGGCGGCGTCGGGGAATTACTGCAGGAGATAGAAGCGGAATACCGGGGTTATGTGACGGAACCCGAACCGATCCGCCTCGTGGATTATCACAGCAACTGCTCGTTGTAGGGTTGGGAAAACAACCCTAACTTCGCCGGGCAACCAAAAAACATACACGTGTTCAAAACGAAAAGCCTGCTGCTGGCTGCGACCCTGATCGGATCGGTCGCGATGGGCCAGCAACGATCGGTTACGGTCTTTACGACTGCCGCCAACACCAAATTGAGATTGTCGGAGAGCGCCACGCTACACTTCTCGCCCGCACGCCAGCCGCTCGAGACGGAGCCGTTTGTCCTTGTCGACGCCTCGGCGCCTTTTCAATCGATCCTGGGGATCGGCGGCGCACTGACGGATGCCTCGGCGGAGACCTTCGCCAAACTCCCGAAAGACAAGCAGCAGCAACTGCTTACCGCCTATTATAGCCTCGGGACCGGTATCGGGTATACGCTTGCCCGGACCAATATCCAGAGCTGTGATTTCTCAAGCGGCAGCTATAGCTACGTCTCCGACAACGACGCGGCCCTGAAGACCTTTAGCGTAGCCCACGACGAACGATACAAGATACCGCTGATCAAACAGGCAATGGCCGCTGCGGGTGGAAAGCTGAAGCTGTTCGTCTCCCCCTGGAGTCCGCCTGCTTTCATGAAGGACAACAACAGCGTCACCGGCGGCGGAAAGCTGAAACCGGAGTTCGCACAGGCCTGGGCCAATTTCTATGTGAAGTTCATCAAGACCTATGAAGCAAAAGGGATCCCGGTTTGGGGACTGTCGGTACAGAACGAGCCGATGGCCAAACAGAAATGGGAATCCTGTATCTATACAGCCGAAGACGAGCGCGATTTTATCAAGAACTTTCTCGGACCCACGCTGGCAAAGTCAGGGCTGGGAGACAAGAAGCTCATCGCCTGGGATCATAATCGCGATCTGATCTATCAACGCGCGAGCACCATCCTGGAAGACCCGGCCGCCGCCAAATATGTCTGGGGCATCGGCTTTCACTGGTACGAGACCTGGACAGGCGGTCCCATGCAGTTCAATAACGTGGCGCTGACCCATCAGGCCTTCCCCGGAACGAACCTGATCTTCACGGAAGGCTGCAAGGAGAAGTTCTCCTTCGACAGCCTCCAGGCCTGGTCGCTCGGCGAAAGATATGGCTACTCGATGATCAACGACTTCAACGACGGGGCGACGGCGTGGACCGACTGGAATATCCTCCTCGATGAGAAAGGCGGTCCCAACCATGTCGGTAACTTCTGCTTTGCACCGGTGCATGCCGACACCCGTACCGGTCAACTGATCTACACCAATGCCTTTTACTATATCGGGCATTTCTCAAAATTCGTTCGCCCCGGTGCAAGACGGATCGCGAGCTCCTCCAACCGGGCGCAGTTGCAAACCACGGCTTTTGTGAACAAAGACGGGAGTATCGTTGTCATTGTCATGAATACGACGGACGAACGGATGCCTTATCAACTGATCATGAAAGGACAGTCGGCCGCTTCCGAAAGTCTGCCGCATTCTATCGCCACGTTAATCATTAAAAAATGAGACCTGTTCTGAGATCGACCCTGATGACCGTTGCCTTCGGCTGCGCCATGGGAACCCTTTCCGCACAAAAAGACCGGCCGGTAGCCATCTGGCTCACCGATCCGGCCCATTCTGTTTTCTTTCAGCGACAACCCGAACTACCGATGGCCAGGCAGGACCTCGTTGCTTCGGACCCGGTGATCACCCTGGACGAAAAAAAAACCTTTCAGCATGTCGACGGTTTTGGCTGGGCCCTGACGGGCGGCAGCGCGCAGCATCTCATGAAGATGAGCCCGGCCGCGCGGAACGCCCTGTTAAGAGAGCTGTTCACCACCGACAGCAACCATATCGGGGGTAGCTACCTGCGCGTAAGCATCGGCGCCTCCGATCTCAACGACCACGCCTTCTCTTACGACGACCTGCCCGCGGGCAAGACGGATACCCCACTCGCGCACTTCGACCTGGGCCCGGACAAGAACGATGTGATCCCCATATTACAGCAGATCATCGCCATCAACCCCGAGATAAAGATCCTCGGTTCGCCCTGGTCGGCGCCGGCATGGATGAAGAACAACCATGACACCCGCGGTGGCAGCCTGTTGCCCCAGTACTATCGCACCTACGCCAACTACCTCGTGAAATATATCCTGACGATGCAGCAGCAAGGCATCGGCATCAACGCGATAACCGTACAAAACGAGCCGCTGCATCCGGGGAACAACCCCAGCATGTATATGCCCGCGGTGGCCGAAGCAGCCTTCGTCAAAGTTCTCGGTCCCGCCATCGAACAGGAAAGGCTGGATACAAAGATCATCGTCTATGATCACAATGCGGACCGCCCGGACTACCCCGATTCCATCTACCGGGATGCCGAAGCGGCGAAATGGGTCGACGGCGCGGCCTTTCATCTCTATGGCGGCAAGATCGAAGCCCTCACCCCCCTCCACGATTCCTTCCCGGATAAAAACCTCTATTTCACGGAGCAATGGGTCGGCGCACCCGGCGATCCCGCCCGCGACATCCCCGAAAATATCGACAAGCTGATCGTCGGGGCGATGCGCAACTGGTGCAAGACGGTGATCGAATGGAACCTTACATCAAACCCCCAGCTGGAACCGCATACCGACCGCGGCGGATGCGATCGTTGTCTGGGCGCCGTGACGCTCGACGGCGATGTAGTAAAACGCAACCCAGCCTATTATATCATCGCCCACGCGGCCAAGTATGTCCGGCCGGGCTCGGCGCGGATCGTAAGTAATTCGGACGAGCAGCTGCCCAATGTCGCCTTCCGGACACCGACGGGCCAGGCAGTGCTGATCGTGCTGAACAATACAAAGGATACAAAAGGATTCTCAATCGAGTTAAAAGGAAAGCGACTGCACACGACGCTGAATAGCGGCGCAGTCGCGACCTACGTTTTCCAATTATAAAAGAAAAGGGCCGCTGGTGCGGCCCTTTTCTTTTATTGTCCATCCCACCAGACCCGGTCGGTGAATTGTGCCGACTGTTGGGGTTGGGGATTGGTGTTCAATTCGGATTGCGGGTAGATCAGCCGGCGCGGAATGCCCGCCGTCTGCGCATTCGGAACGATGGTCAGCGCGGGCCAGCCCGTACGGCGCCAGTCATTGTAATTCTCCGGCGACAGCATATGGGCGATGCGTTTCTCTTCGATGATCCGTTGCAGGGCATTACCCGCCGTGAGCGTACCGCGGGACGCGAGATACGTCGCGATATCCCCCGAAGCCACGCCGATCTTCGTCATATTGTTCGTGATCGCGGCCGTATAGAAGGGCTGCGCGGCAGCGGCGCCGGTGACCAGCCAGTTGGCTTCCGCCTGGATGAACTGCACCTCGGTGTAAGGTAGGATATACTGCGTGGCATCGATTGCCGCATAGTAGTCCCCGATAGAGGAGTAATCGTCCAGGTTGCCGATCGACGGAGTCCCGATCGCCCGGCCCGTATAGAGACCGGTATTCTTGGACTTGGTGATCACGAAGGGCAGCCGCGGGTCATTGCGATTGACCAGCGTGTCGACGATGGCCGAAGAAGCGCAAAGGGTCGAATACGGCAGCATGATGGTGTACCACGCGCTTTGTGACGTCGCGCCGCCGGGATAGTCGAATTTCCAGTCGTCGCCGTTCGCCGTCATCCCGTTCTGCAAGGCCGTCAGCGCCAGCTGCGCCTGTGCCACCGCCGTATGCCCCGGCGCTTTCGTAAGATGCATATAATACCTCGCCTTCAGGCTATAGGCCAGCTTTACCCATTGAGGCATTTTTCCGCCGTAGAAATAGTCGTCGGCGCCCACTTTTAACCCCTGACTCTTCCCGATGTTCGCGATGCCGAGGTCGAGCAGGGCCTGGACACTGTCGTAGATGTCTTCCTGCTTGTCATACGTCGGAGTGAGGTTCGATGCCCCATTCAGCGCCTTCGAATAAGGGATATCCCCCCAGAGATCGGTGGTAAACGCCACCACATAGGCCTTGAGGATCTGGGCGATGCCCGTATAGTTCGCATTGCCGTTCTTCTCGCTGATCTGGATCAGCTGCTGCAGGTTCTCCAGCTCCGTGTTATACAGCTGCTGCCAGCTGAGGTTCATATCGGTGCTGACAAAGTAATAGGTGCCATAGTTAAGCGCCACCTGGTTATAACAGATGGTTTGCATAAAGTGATTGGTAAAACTGGCGGCTTCGCCTTCGCCGTCGTTGCCCGCACTGCCGCCGGCGTCGACGCCATGGGCGATGTTCAGCTCGATGGGCGCCAGCAGGATCTTCTCCTGCACCGTCAGCGGGCTGTTGGGATTCTTGTTGACGTCCACGAACTTCTTACAACCCGTCCCTGCCAGGGCCGCGAGGAACGCCGTATATGCTATTATTTTTTTCATGGTGTTTGTTATTTGAAGTTCACGTTGAGGGTCAGGTTAAACGAACGGGAGGTGGGAACAGTGTTGCCATATACCCCCTGCGAACCGTTGCCCGTTCCATAGCTGCTGACCTCGGGATCGGAACCCGTGAACCCCGGTTTATAGATAAAGAGGTTCCGGCCGGTAAGCGTCAGGCTCACCGTGCTGAAAGGCCCCTTGCCAAGCATCTGCGCAGGCAGCTTATAGCCGATCGACGCCGTCCGCAGCTTCAGGTAGGTCCCGCTTTGCATCGCCGCCTCGTAGTTCGTGTTGAGGCGCTGGAAATAGTCCTCGGCATGGACAACCTTCGTATTCTGCTGTTTGGTCCCCTGCACAAGGCCTTTTACGACGAGGTCCTGCCGGTTCTGCGTGACCAGCGGCGTCCCATAGAAATAGCCATACCGGTCATCGGAATTGAGGATATCGCCTCCCTTCCGGTAATCCAGGAAGAAGCCGACGGTCCAGTTCTTAAAAGTGAAGTTGTTGTTCACCCCCGCGAGGAAATCGGGTTGCAGGTTGCCGATGATCTCGTTGTTCTGCGTGGAGATAGGCAAGCCGCTTGCATCGACGATGATCTCATGCGTAGACGAGTCGCGGAGATAGCCGGGGCTATAGAATACGCCATAAGGCTTCCCGAGAAAGGCCCAGGTCTGGCCGATCTGCAGCTGTGGCGTGTTGCCGAAGATCTTGGTGACCTTGTTGCGGATGCGGGTATAGTTCAGCGTCATGTCCCAGGTGAAATTGCGGCTCTTGACCGGCGTGATATTCACCAACGCTTCGATACCCTTATTCGTCATAAAGGCCGCGTTCAGCGTGGTGGAATTGAATCCCGTCGAGGGCGCAATGGGTACACCCTGGGTCAGCAGGTTGTCGTGATTGCGGTTGAAATAGCTGACCTCGAAACCTACGCGGTTGTGGAGGAACTGCATTTCGAGCCCGACCTCCGCTTCCTTGGTGATCTCATTGCGCAGATACGGGTTGCCGAGAGACTGACTGATCAGGAAACCGGCATTACCGCCATAGGGGAAGGCGCCGGCGGACTGGTAGGGCGTAGTCAGCGAATAGGGTCCGACATTGTCGTTACCCACGCTGGAATAAGACACCCGCAGTTTGCCAAAGCTGATGGCGGGCACCTTGATAAGCTCGGAGAAGATAAAGCCGGCGCTGGCCGAGCCGTAAGGATAGAAGTTCTTTTTATCCGCAAGGACCGAAGTGCCGTCATAACGGCCGGTCAGCGACAGGTTGAGGAAGTTCTTGTAGCTGACGTTCGCCTGCCCGTAGAACCCTATCTTCCGGACGCGGTAAAGGGTATCATAACCGGTGATCACCGCCCCATTGGAGATATTGTCGAGGTTGGCGATGGAAATACCCGTTCCCGTCGTACTCTGGGTCTGGGAATAGGTGGACTGAATATTATTCCCCACCAGGAAGCTGACGTCGAAGTCGCCGAAGCCATGGCGGGCCTCAGCGATGAGGTCATTGTTCAACTGCCGGAAGTTCGAACTGTTCTGGATGACCCGGCCCGTAGTCACGAGGGCCGTACTGGGGGCCTCGTAATAATCCGGCTGCTCCGTGTACGTGTCGGCGCCCCCGCGTTCGGTGATGGTCAGCCAGTTTAACGGCTTGTAAACGACGGTGACGACGGGGATGAAGCGGCTGTTCTTGTTGTTCGTATAAATATTGTGCAGGTCCCAATAAGGATTGTTGCGGCTCAGCCGGAAGACCCGCTGGTTGCCGTTTGCATCGAGATAGGGCAGCGGGTTCCAGGTGGACGGCGAGGTATATACCGTCCAGAGCGGGTCGGTAAGATCATACCCTTCCGGGATGGTATGGCTGGAGGAAAGGCTATAGTTGAGTTGCAGGGTGGCAGTCACCTGGTCGGTGATCTTGTTGGTAAACTTCCCAAAGATGGCGTTTCGTCCGTATTTGGTCGTAGGCACCGTTCCGGTCTGATTCAGGTTGGAATAAGAGAAGAAATAACTGCTCCGGTCCGTTCCGCCGCCGACACTGACCGTATTGGTCCAGGTGTGGCCTGTCGTGAAGAAGGCCTTTAGCGGGTCCTTATAATAGGAAAGCAGACCCACACTGCGCAGGCTGTCGATCGACGGACCCCAAACCGCGCTGGTCTTCTTCGTGTCCCCGTCAAAGTATACGCCACGGTCACCCAGGGCATACCTGGTCTGCATCTTCGGGAGGATGGGGTTTTCGAAGGAGTACTGCGAGTTGACCATCACTTTCGGCTTGCTGTTGATAGCGCCGCCCTTTGTGGTGATCAGGACCACGCCACGGGCCGCGGCCGAGCCATAGAGCGCGGAGGCCGCCGATCCCTTCAGGACGTTGATGCTCTCGATCGTATTGGGGTCGATATCGGACAGCCGGCTCGTGCCGCTGCCGCTTCCACTGGGGTTGCCGGTCTGATCGTTATTGATGGGGATCCCGTCAAGAATGATCAACGCTTCGTTGTTCCCCAGCAGCGAGCTGTTACCCCGGATGACGATCCGCGAGGAAGCACCGGGCTGACCGCTGGACGCCGTGATCTGAACTCCCGACACCTTACCCGTCAACGCATTGAGCACCCCCGTCTCTTTGGAGGCCGAGAGCGCCGCGCCCGTCACCTGCTGGGTGCTGTAGGTAAGTTCTCTTTTCTCGCGCTTGATGCCAAGGGCCGTGACCACCACCTCATTGAGGCTGTTGTCCCTCGGCTTGACCTTGATGTCGTAATTGTCGGTCTCACCGACGGTGATCTCGCGGGGTTCGATACCCACGGAAGTGACGATAAGGACGGCATTGTTTTTTACCGTCAGACTGAAATTCCCTGCCGCATCGGTGGCAGTCCCACGTCGGCTGTCTTTTTCGCGGACCGTGGCGCCGGAGACAGGATTACCCGCCTCATCGGTCACCTTCCCGGTGATCTTTTTTGTCTGCGCGGCCGCGGGAATGGCGGCCAGACAGAGGAGCAGCACCAACAGCAGCGGCCACCGGCGTACAACCTGCCGGCAGCGGTTGGATTGTTTTGGTTGATTCATACCTTTTTTGTTTGGCGTTAATAATTAGGTCAGAGAGGAGTGTTCAACTACTTAAGGTTCATGTCATCATAGAATCGCCATTTGGCGGTATAGTCCTTGTCGAGTGGTTGCTTGGTCAGGATAGCCCGGATCATCTCGATGGGCATGGCATTCAGACTCATCACGTCATCGTGGTACTCCTTGTAGGTCATCTTGCCGCTGTCGACAAGTTCCTTTTTCAAGGCGTAGAATTGCCTGCCGCCCGTGAGATAAGCCAGTTGGTAGAGTGGGGGGTAACGGTCTTCGAACGACCGGCGCACCTCGCCCGCGGCATTGGCCCGCTCATGCCCTACACGGTCAACGAGGAAATCGATACATTGCTCCGGTGTCCATTTTCCGAGATGGTAATTGAGAGAAAAGATGATCCGCGCACAGCGGTGCATATGCCAGAAGAGCATCCCCACGCGGTCTTCCGGCGTCTTGGGGAATCCCATATCCCACAGCAGCAATTCCCAGTAGAGCGACCAGCCCTCGGTCCAGAACCCCGATCCGAAATTCCGGTAGGTGCGGTGCCGCGCGTTGGCAAAGGCCTCGAGGTTGTGACCCGCGATCAGTTCATGATGCACCGTCGCACGCGACAGATAGGGGTTGTTGCCACGCATGCTCATGAGCCGGTCATCTTCTTCCATGGTATTGGTGGGATAGGAGATGCTGATCTCGTTACCGCCGGTGAAGAAGGGGTTGACAAGCTGCCGTTCAGGCGTCATCATGATCATGCCCCAGGTCTCTTCCGCCAGCGGGGGAATGGTCACCAGGTCGTGCTTCTTCAGGAAGTCGACGGACTCGTTGAAAAGCCGGAGGATCATCTCGGGCTGCTGTCCGGGCGGGACATAGCTGTTCTTCACTTTCTCCAGCGCCGCCTTCCAGTTATCCCCAAAACCCATCTCATGACTGGCCTTGAGCATCTCCTTGTCACACCAGGCAAATTCCTTGTTGGCGATGTCGATCAGTTCTTCAGGGGTGTACGGGATCATTTCATATTTCAGCTGCCGCATCAGCTCTTCCCGGCCTACCGGCTGACCGACGATGCCGCTCTTGTCCGGAGCGGTGAATTTGCTGTTCTTCTCCTTGAAAGACGCCGCGTAGGCCGTGAGCGCGTCATCCAGTTCTTTATAGACCTTGGGCATCCACCAGGTGTACAGTGGATCGTACCCGTTGTAAAAATCGTTGATGCTGGTTATGGCTCTTTTGAGATCGGTGATCACCGTTCCGGCTTCGAAGATGGCTTCTCGGTCGAGAGACGAATCGCCGCGCAGTTTCTTTTGCAGGTCGGTGATCGCTTTCTTATAGTCATACCAGTCCTTGGCGAGGAGCTCGGCATTGAGGACATGTCCCCGGCGCCTGAGTTTCTCGATGGCATAGATGCTGTCGGAAAAAGGGAAATAGTTCTTCACCTTCTTATATTGGTTGGCTTCGGTGGCCGACTGCTCGAGTTTCTGGTTCAGGTCGCGCTTGAAAAGGATATAGTCCACCTTGCACTCCTGCTGCAGACCCTTGAAGTCCAGCTTCGCCAGCTTGTCCAGGTATTCATGATACAACGTGTTCAGACGGGCCCTTTTCTCGGGCGACCCGCCATCGGTGGGTACAAAGTTGCCGCCGTTCCGTCCACCATAGAAACTGCTGGTATAGAACCGGACGAGCGCCCGGAGATCGGCATTATAATTCTCCATCAGGTTGGGCATCTCCTGACAGGGGGCATAGGCATTTGGGGAGATCTGGGCGAGGGAGGGGTTGGAATAGAAAAGGAAGAGGAAGAGCAATAGCATTGGATTGAAAATCCACATACATTTTCTCATAGTTCTGATTTAAATGGTTAAAAGCACCGTCCAACCAAATATAATCCCACTAAGCCGATCATCCTGTTTACGGATTGATCGATCCTTTACCAATTTTAACTAAATTCTAATCTAGTCTGACATTTGTCGGCGCTCCCGGTTTAACAGTCACTTCGACATTTTTTGCGGAGCCACCCTTTTTCAGGGCGTTTGAGGGCTCACCTTTCGCCGGCGGGTTTGATGATTCGTGTTTTGTCAGCGTAATAGTCGTGATATGGGTGTCGCCCGACCGGTTCTCGATGGCGAAGCTGATCCCGCCGTCCGGCGTGGCAATGAGAATGGGTTTATCCTTTGCAAAGCCGTCTCTGTCCAACTCCAGATCGAATCCATCGGCCCCGTTGCGGTAGAAGAATCTTGTCCGCAGTCCGTCGCGGGGAATAACGGCCATGCGATGATCCTGCATACTTAGCGTGCCGCCGAGCGCAGTCCACCCGAAAACGGGGTCCTTTGTCAGGATAGTCGCCGCGCTGCGGGTCGCACCGCCATAGCCCAGGTCAACCTCGCCGTCATAATACCAGGGGCCCCGGTCCTGCACCTTTTGTATCCAGGTGTTGGTGTGCTGCTGCGATTCGAAGGCCCAGCCGCTCGCCCCATCGTTGTCCTTCCCCGGATACCAGAAGCCATATCCACTCGCGGCCGTACCCGTATTCATCAGGGCAAACGGCGCAAGATAGGCGGCATAACCAAGCCGCAGGTATTCCGCCGGATCAGCCGCAAAATGCAGGCCATAATCCAGGATGGACCAGCCACCCATCTGGGTCATATAAGTGAGGGTAAAATTATCGCTGCGCCCGCGATAGTCGCTGCCCAGATAATAGTAGGCCGGTTCGATGGAACCCCGCAGGGCGATGTTGGCCGCCATCTGGCGATCCATGAAATTTTTTGCATCGGCTTTGTCGATATGCGGATGCGAGTACCAGCGCTTCAGGTTCTTGTCGAACCAAAGATTGCTGTCCGGCTGCAGGGTGTGGAGGAGCGCGTATTTTGCCAGCGCCTCCGTGGACTCGAAAGCCGTAGCGTCGATCGCGTATTCGGAGCGGAAAGGATAGGGGTCGTCGTAGATGAAGTATTTCACCTTCTTTTCCCATTCGCTGCGCAGGAAGGCCGCATCTTTCGCAAATCCCTCCTTTTCCAGGTCGCGCATCAGCGGCACCAGCAACAGCTCGTTATAGCACCCCCATTTATAGGTCTCATACCAGGGCAGGATCTCGTACGGGTAAAGAAAAAAGGCCTTTGCCGTTTCCTTGGCACGTTCAAGATACCCCTTTGCGTCGAGGTAATGCGTCATGCCGGGGTAGCGCTTGGCTATCTGGTAGAGATGGTAGTACAGCATGACGATATGCGGGTAGTCATAGGACCGCCAGACATGCATCTTGTCCTTGTTGCGGTCGTTGGCATTGCGCTTGCGCAGCGCGGTGTCCCGGTTGACCTTCCAGTTGGGCGTTCCATAAACGCCATAGGGGTAGGGGGTCTCCTTATCGGTGCGCTGGAGCCCGCCCCAGACATAATGCCGGATATAATATTCGAGGCCGTCGATCTCGTGGGGGTTGGGATAGTATAGATTTTTTGCGGCTACAAACGGCGCCTTGTCAAGGGCCGGATCGTCACAGGTGAGGACATAGCTGAGCCGGCTGGTGTCGAAATAATCCGGGTTGTCCGGTCCGCGCAGGACATGATGTTTCATGTCATAGATGGAGAAGAGTCCGTCATACCATTTTGTCCGGTCTTTGTGCTGCTGGTGGTCGACGATAAAGGCCGCGCGCTTTTTATAAAGGGTCTCGAGTGGTTCGGTGACGAAGAATTCGAGATAGGTACGCTCGCCCTCCCCATAGTCGATCGTCAGGCGGTTCTCGCCAAGTCGGCTGAAGTGGATTTTGTAAAGTCTTGTGCCCGGATGGAGTTGCCTTTCCGCGCTGATAGTAGTCGCGGCAGGAAATTCAGCACTGATGGAGCCGATCTTCCGCCGCGTCCGCAGGGCAAGGGTCGCGTCGAGATCATTGGGGACCGTCATACCCGGTGTGACCCGGACATCGATTCCACCCTCGTCGACGATGATATCACGGAGTTCCTGGTAGTTGTTCGCCCAGCGGAAGACAAAATGGTATTGCTTCTGCTCGCCGGCTTTTAAAATAAGTTTCGTGTTGGGCTGCCGCCAGCTGCCGGTCTTGGTAGTGACCGCATGGGCCGAATGGATAAAAACCTGGAACGCGCCGCGGTTCTCGCCCGTTCCCGTGGCGAAATATTCCAGCGAGGTGCCTTGCGTAGGCAGCATGAGGAGATAGGGCCCGACGCCCGTTGGACGCTCCCAGAAGATGAAAGAATTGTTACCCGAGATAAAATGGTGCTTGACGACACGCTGTTCGAATATCTCGGTGGGGTTCTCTCCGCCGCCGCTGTTGTAAGGCAGGGGCAGGGCGAGGTCTTCGATAGTGACGGGATGCGCGCCGGGGTTGCGCAGGCTGATCGTCCAGAGGAGCTTTTGGCCCTTCAGTTCCCAGCGCGTATGGACGAGTTGTTGGCTGGTATCGCTCGCATGGACGACTACGTCGCCAAAAACCCGGCCCTTGCGGACATAGTTGGTCGGATAGCGGTCGCCCGTCTTCCAGATGCCGGCAACTCCGTTTGTAGCCGGCTGGACGGTAAAGGCATCATTCTTCCAAAGCGAGTCCTTTTGCTGGGCGGAGGCCAGCAAAGAAAAGCACAACAGCGGCCAAAGGCCTATTTTTTTATCCATACGATGGAGATGGGCGGCTTATTACCATTTTCAGGAATCGCCGTAGGTGTAAGGCGATTCAACCTTGCATAGTTGGGAACGGCCACCAGCGGTGAGCCATCGGCCCATTGCCCTTTGATCACCATGACACCATGGAGCAGGGTAGGCTCCCACGCGAGGGAAAGCGGCGCCGACCCGATGGGTTGGGTGATATCCTTGTTATCCGCCGCCTCGACATTGTACAGCAAGGGTCCGTAGCGGAGGGCCACTTTGCCGCGATCGGCCTCGATCTTCTCGTCGGCGGTCACCTGCTGGATCTTCATGGGCAGTTCGATATCGACCTTGTCGCCTTTCTTCCAGGTGCGATGGATGACGGCATAACCATGTTCGATCACCGGGTTCATGCGCTGGCCATTCACGCTGAGCGAGACAAGACCGTTCACCTGCGGGGTGGGCGTGTAGAGTTCGGACGTCGTCCGGTTGGGAACACGGACATAGAGGGTAAACGTAGCCGCTTTATCGGGGTTGACCGTCATATCGACCTTGCCACTCCAGGGATAGTCCGTCTTTTGAACCATTTGAACATCCGTTCCGGCGATCTTCTCCACCTTGATCGTACTGCCGGCGAAAAGATTGACATAGAGTCCATCGTCACCGCGGACATAGGTCCAGGTAGGCATCATCAGCAGGGTGCGGGGGATATTGCCGACGCAGCAGGGACAGACATGCCATTCATAACGGGGCTGGGCGCTCGACAAGGCGTTGGTGTAGGTGAAATCCTTGCCGTCCAGCGAGAGAGAACCCAGCAGGGCATTGTACATCGTCTCCTCATAGAGATCGGCATATTTCCCGTCGTGGTACGCCAGGTTCATCTTGTACTCGAAGAAAATGAGCCCGCAGCTGGAGCAGGATTCGCAGTAGGCGTTGTTGCGCAGGGAATAGTCGGGGCCGAAGCCTTCCGAGGTCTCGCCGCTGCCGATGCCGCCGGTGATATAGTATTTCCGGTTGACCATATTGTCCCAGAGCGAATACACGGCGCTCTGGTAATCCACATCCTTCGTCTCGGCCGCCACATCCGCCATCCCCGAATAGGTGTACATCGCGCGCACGGCATGACCCACCGCCTCATATTGTTCCTGAACCGGCACATGGCTCTGATCGTATTCCGTACCGCCATGGCGGTTGTCGAGGAGAAACTTTGCGAGTTTTATATAGGCGTCGCCATGACCCTGGCCTTCCATATCGTTGACGAACCGGCCGAAGCGGACCAGGGCCTGTTCCATCTCCTGGTGACCGTCGAACCAGGCGATCTTACCCGGGCCGATATTCGCTACCCAGCAGTCGGCGAGCTTCTTGGCTGCGTTGTATAGCCGCTTGTCCTTCCCTTCGGTGAGGGTATAATGGTTGATGGCCGATTCGATGAAATACCCCGAGACATAGCCTTCGTGGTTACCCCTGCCTTCAGGCGACCAGCGATGATGCCAGCGGCTGGTGTCGCGAAGCGTCCAGGCCGTTTGCAGATAGCCATCGGGTTCCTGTGCCGCGAGGATGATGGGGATCCATTTTTCGAGGGTGCTCTTCATCCTGGTTTGCGCCGCGATGATGTCGGCATCGCCCTTCGGGTCGACCATCAGGGCTTCGCACATGGCTTCCACGGTCTGGTGGACCCAGGCGTTGGAGAAGACATAGCCCTTGTGTTTGCCGTGAGGCTCGCCTTTTAAGGCCTTGGCTGCTTCGATGAAATTGTCCAACCCGCCTTCACCAGTAGTGAGATCCGTGCGTTCGCACTGTTCGATACACCAGGGGATCCAGTTGGTGATGATGACCTTGGCGCGATCGTTCCAAAGTTTGCTGTCGATGCTGTAATGTTTTGTATAGACGACGTCCAGCCGCTTGGAGGGCGGCGGCGCGACCGCTTTCACGCGGATATTGCCGCTGGTATGGAGGCCGCCCTGCCAGGCCGTAAAGCGGAGCTCATAGGTGCCGGCAGCGGAGAAGGTGGCGGTAGAATAGGCGGCATCGGGTTTGGCGATGCTGACGGTGCCCGGGCCGTTGAGTTTTGTCCATTCGACCTTGGTGATGGGATGGACGCTCCTGGTATGCGCGTCGAGATAGGTCTTGCCGTCGAGCATCACGTCCCGGTCGTCACCGGCTTCCACGATGGGGGCGATGGGTTTGGAATGTTCCGACTCGGCGACGGTCCATTCGTCCAGCGTAGAGTTGTAGCGATCGCTGGAATCCATGACGAGGCGAAGTTTTGTCGTCGTCACCTCGTCGAAGGTCGTGGTGTTATACTTCTGACTTTCGAGGCCGAGGCCGGCGGCATTATGTACAGGCTGGAAGGCGTTACCGTCCCAGTATTCGACGTGATAGTTCGATGGCAGTTTTGCGAGATGATTGAGGTCCCACCAGTAGACGGCGACCTGTTTGGTGGTCACCGGTTGGGCCCACTCATATTGCACCCACTGGTTGGCCTGGCGGGGAGGCCGCGGATAGCGGGAGTTGCCTTTAGGGGTTGGTGTCTCCCCGTCGTTCAGCGTGGTCAGCGTGCCGCTGTTGCGGCCGGAGCCCGTGGCGGTGGCGACGATGGCAAGGTTGCCTTCGGTGGTGGATTGGGCGCTCGCTGACAGGAGACCGGTCGTCAGCAGGAGCGCGGTAAGGATATGGTGCTTGTTCATTCTTAAAAATACGCCGGCAACGCGAAAACCGCTTATCTATAATTCACCGAAACCTGTCTGATTTTGACCAGCGCCGCACCTCAGCCGATGACGACCACCTCGTGGTCGAGGA
>NZ_DASYCH010000122.1:0-10418 GCF_036500295.1 Puia sp.
CTGGGCGAACTTTCCCCCCGCACACAGGATAAGATCGTCAGCTATGGAGAACTGCTGTCCTCCATTATCGTATCCGCCCGCTTCGACTCGCTCGACATCCCCAACCAATGGAAGGATTCCCGCGAACTGATCCATACCGACTCCCGCTTCGGACACGCATCCGTCGATTTCCCCCGGACCAACGAACAGATCCGGCATTTCATCGACTCCTCCGGCAATAACCTTTTTATCCTGCCCGGCTTTATCGCCTCCGATAGCCATGGCAGGACCACAACCCTCGGAAGAGGCGGTTCCGATTATACCGCCGCTATCCTCGCCGCAGCGACCGACGCCCATAGCCTCGAGATCTGGACCGATGTCTCCGGTATGATGACCGCCGATCCCCGCCTCGTATCCAACGTTAAGCTGATCCCCCATATCTCCTACCAGGAAGCAATGGAATTATCCCATTTCGGGGCCAAGGTGATTTATCCACCCACGATCCAACCCGTCATGAGCAAGGGC
Source organism: Puia sp. (assembly GCF_036500295.1). Classification (NCBI taxonomy): domain Bacteria; kingdom Pseudomonadati; phylum Bacteroidota; class Chitinophagia; order Chitinophagales; family Chitinophagaceae; genus Puia; species Puia sp. Next base: position 505 of record NZ_DASYCH010000122.1, read on the forward strand.
ATTCCCGTATGGATCAAGAATACTTTCTCGCCCGCCGACCCCGGCACGGTCATCGAATTTGCTTCCACCCGCAACGGAGGCAGTATCCGCGGCATCTCCAGCATCAGCAGGATCGCCCTGCTCAGCCTGGAAGGCAGCGGAATGGTTGGCACCCCCGGTTTCTCGAAAAGATTGTTCGAGGCGCTCTCCAACCATTCCATCAACGTGATCCTCATCACCCAGGGCTCCTCCGAACATTCGATCTGCGTCGGCATCGACGAGACAAATGTATCCGCCGCCAAATCCGCCGTGGACAAGGCCTTTAGCTTCGAGATCAGCACAAAAAAAGTAGAGCCCCTCATCATCGAGACCGACCTTTCGATCATCGCCCTCGTCGGCGACCACATGAAAAGCCACCCCGGCGTCAGCGGCAAGATGTTTGGCGCCCTGGGACGCAACGGTATCAACGTCCGGGCCATCGCACAAGGCTCTTCCGAACGGAATATCTCCGCCGTCGTAGCAGCCGCGGACGTAAAAAAGGCAATCAACGTCCTCCACGAAGAATTCTTCGAGACAACCTATAAACAATTAAACCTCTTCATCACCGGCACAGGCAATGTAGGCCGGCGCCTCCTGGACCAACTCCGGCAACAGGTGACTTACCTGCAGGAACAACTCCGGATCCAGGTCCGGGTCATCGGACTCGCCAATAGCCGGAAGATGATCTTTGACGACGATGGCATCGACCTGTCCGCATGGAAAGAAAAACTCGACCAGGGACTCCCGATGAACCTCGACCAATGGGTCCTCGGCATTACCTCCCGCAACCTCCGCAACGCCGTCTTCGCCGACGTAACGGCCAACGGCGACGTCGCCTCCCGCTACGACGCCCTCCTCCAAAAAAGCATTTCCGTCGTGGCTTGCAATAAGATCGCCTGCTCCTCGCCCTACGGTATTTACCGCAAACTAAAGGACCTCGCAAGAGAATACAACGCCCGCTTCCTCTTCGAGACGAACGTAGGCGCCGGCCTCCCCGTCATCGGCACGCTCAACGACTTGCTGCGCAGCGGCGATAAAGTAAGCCGCATAGAAGCCGTACTCAGCGGTACACTGAATTTTGTCTTTAATCATTACACGGGCGATCGCCCCTTCGCCGATGTCGTCAGGCAGGCACAGGCCGAAGGATATACCGAACCGGATCCCCGCCTCGACCTCAGCGGAACGGACGTGATGCGCAAGATCATGATCCTCGCCCGCGAAGCCGGCGAAAAAATGGAGATGGAAGACATCGACAATAACAGCTTTATGCCCCCCTCCTGCATGGAAGGCAGCGTAGATGATTTCTATACGGCAATGGGAAAGGAAGAAGAACATTTCCGACGACTCTACCAGGCCGCCTCCGCCAATGGGAAAAAACTGAAGTTCGTTGCCCGCTACGATAAAGGCAAAGCCTCCGTCGGCCTTCAGCATATCGACCCCCAACAAGACCTCTATCACCTCTATGGAAAAGATAACGTGGTATTATTCTTCACGGACCGCTATTCCGAACAGCCGCTGGTGATCAAAGGAGCCGGCGCCGGCGCAGAAGTAACGGCCTCCGGCGTTTTCGCCGATATCTTACGTATTATTAATTCTTAACAACAAGCAGGCATCTTAAACATGAACCAGGTAACAGTACAAGCACCCGCCACCGTCGCTAACCTCGTTTGCGGCTTCGATATCCTGGGGTTGGCACTCGACGAACCCTACGATATCATGGAATTGCGGCTGCTCGATGAACCCCGGGTGATCATCACCAGCAAGGACGGCTTCGCCCTCCCCTCCGACCCGGCATTGAATACCGCCGGCGCCCCCCTCCTTGCCATGCTCGAAGAGCTCGCATTAACGGCAACATCCGATCGGGCCGGCGCCCTCCTCCAGCCCCCCGGTCGGACCGGCGCCCTCCCCCTGCCCCCCGGTCGCATCGGCTTCGAAGTAAGTATCAGTAAACAGATAAAACCCGGCAGCGGCATCGGCTCCAGCGCCGCCAGCGCAGCAGGCGCGGTCGTAGCAGCCAACCACCTTCTCGGAAATATCTGGGCCAAAGAAGACCTCGTCCGCTTCGCAATGTTCGGCGAAAAAGTAGCCTCAGGCGTAAAACACGCCGACAACGTCGCACCCGGCATCTACGGCGGCATCACCCTGATCCGGTCCATCTTTCCACTCGATATTATAACGATCCCCGCGCCAACCCTCCACGTCACCGTGGTCCACCCCCAGATCGAAGTACGCACGGCCGACGCACGACAGATCCTTCGCAAACAAGTCCTGCTGAAAGACGCGATCCGTCAATGGGGAAATATCGCCGGACTGGTGGCAGGCTTTATAAAACAGGATTATGACCTGATCGGCCGCTCCCTCGAAGACGTGATCATCGAACCCGTCCGCAGCATGCTGATCCCCGGCTTCGACGAGGTCAAACAACAATGTAAGGCGGCAGGCGCCCTCGGCGGCGGTATCTCCGGCTCCGGTCCTTCCATTTTCATGCTGAGCAGGGACGCGGCTATCGCCCGCAACGTAGAAAAAGTCATGCAGGATATCTACAACCGGATCGGCCTCGATTATCATACCTACGTAACAACCGTTAACCAACAGGGAGTAAAAATTATCTAAGGAACAGGCAATCTTGTCTGAAACACAGGCAATTATTATCTGAAACAAAGGCAAATTCTTATCGGAAACAAAGGCAAATTACTATCTGAAACACAGGCAAATTTTTATCTAATACACATGCAGTACTATAGCTTAAATAACCCTTCCGCACGCGTCAGCTTTAAAGAAGCTACGATCCGCGGCCAGGCGCCGGACAAGGGCCTCTATTTCCCCGAAAGGATCCCCGCCCTCCCCGACGAGATCATAACAAACCCCGCCGGCTTTTCCCGCGAAGAGCTTGCCTTCCGGGTCATTCAACCCTACGTAGGAAATACCCTGCCCGAAGAAGTACTGCGCCGCATCGTCGCGGAAACGATCCGGTTCGACTTCCCCCTGGTGCCGCTGACCGATACGATCAGCAGCCTCGAACTATTCCACGGACCTACCCTCGCCTTCAAAGACGTAGGAGCCCGGTTCATGAGCCGCTGCCTGGGCCATTTTGTCCGCGGCAACGATCAGCCCGTTACAGTACTGGTCGCCACCTCGGGCGATACCGGCGGCGCCGTGGCCAGCGGATTTTATGATGTAGAGGGCATACAGGTGGTGATCCTCTACCCTTCCGGCAAGGTCAGCAGCGTCCAGGAACTGCAACTGACCACCCTCGGAAAAAATATTACCGCACTCGAAGTCGACGGCAGCTTCGACGACTGCCAGCAGATGGTAAAAGAAGCCTTCGCCGATCCCGCCCTGAACAAACAGCGCTTCCTGACCTCGGCAAATTCTATAAACGTCGCCCGCTGGCTTCCTCAGCAATTCTATTATTTCTTCGCGTGGCAGCAATGGAACGACAAAACAAACCCGCCCGTCATCAGCGTCCCCAGCGGCAACTTCGGCAATATCTGCGCCGGGCTGATGGCCCACTCTTCAGGACTCCCCGTAAAACATTTCATCGCAGCCTGTAATGCCAACAGTATCGTAACGGATTACCTGCAAACCGGCGATTACAAGACCCGCACCGCCATCCCCACCCTCTCCAACGCCATGGACGTAGGCAACCCCAGCAACTTCGTCCGTATCCTGGAGATCTTCCAAAAAGAACTGCCCGCCCTCAAAAAAGTATTGTCCAGCGTCAGCATCACCGACGAAGAAACCCGCCGGACCATCAGGGATCTCTATACCCTCCATCAGTATCTGCCCGACCCCCACGGCGCCGTCGGTTACCTCGCCCTCGAGAGATACCTCTCCGCACACCCGGGACAAAAAGGATTTTTCCTCGAGACGGCCCACCCCGTAAAATTCTATGACACGGTCGAACCGATCCTTAACGAAAAGATCCCGTTGCCGCCCGCTGTCGCAGCCCTCCTCGACAAACCAAAACACAGCAAAAAATTATCAGCCCGTTACAGCGAGTTAAAGGAATTCCTGCTCTCCTTAATGTGATAATGTGCGCTTACTTTCGGAATTGCCCGGTAAATCGTTGTCCGTCCTTGCCGACCAATTGAAGGATATAGATCCCCCTGGCCAGCGAACCGATGTCGATGGACTGCGACTGGTCAGCGATCTCCCTGGCCTCAACAAGCTTGCCGGTCATATCCAGGACCCGCAGGCTCAGCGTAGAAGTAGTACTGCCGCTATTGATCCGTATAAAAAGGCTGTTGGCGGAGACAGACAGGTACTGTACCAGCTTTTTCGCGGGCGCCCGCTGTAAGCTGATGATCACCGAATAGGTTTCTTTTCCATCAAGATCCGTCTGCAGGAGACGATATAAGGCGACCCTCTTTCCAAGGTCGACAAAGGAATCGGTAAAGGAATAGCCGGCAGTGGCATGAAAAGACGTCGAAGAAGAGGGCGTAAAACCGATCCTTGTAAAGCCTGCATTGTCCCCATAGCTCCTCTCAACGGTAAAGCCCTTATTGTTATATTCATTCGCCACCGTCCAGTCGAGATGATTGTTCGCTGCGCCCTCCACCCCTGTAAAGGAAGTAAAGTCCAGCGGTAAGGGATCCGCCGCAATGGAGGTCGTGAATAACCCCCGCCCATGGGTAGCCGCTACCAACTGGTTATCCGATATCCTGTACTTCAACTGGCGGGCACTGACATTTCCCATAACGGCGGAATTTTCCGTCCACACCGTGCTGGTCCCACTGCTGACCGGGGTGGACCATACCCCCATCTCCGTCGCCAGCAGGATCCCGCCATTGGGACCACCGGTATTGACATTGTCCGTGCCGGGGACGATCATGGCGCTGTACACAGGCATATCCGGCAGATTGACCCCATTATTGTCCAGCGAAGTCCAGGTAGCCCCGTGATTCGTGGATTCCCATACGCTGGCTGCTCCATAATTGGAGACCGCAACGACCAGGTGATTGGCATCCCCCTGCTCCACATCGATACTGCTGATATAGGCCCCGGCCCCCGGAACAAGAGTTCCCGTACCCATCTGGGTGACGACCGGACTCCCGGTAGACGCACCGGTAACCAGGAAAAGCAAAGGCGCCTGGGCGGCAACGGCATCATCCGCCGTTGAAACGGCAACCCAAACATTATCGGCCGTATTCGGATCTACTTTGACAGCGGAAACCTGCAACTGTGGAGCGGCAGTCAGCGTTATATTTGTCCCGGATGGCACCCCGCTGACGATATTATCGATCCGTTTGAGCTTCATGTCCGTGCTGCCGCAGTAAAGATGCTTTAACGAATTATCATAGTCCGCCGGGTTGAGGAACCTCCCGTCTGTTGAATTGAAAACCGTGGGGAAATTACCTCCACTATTGCGCGAGATAAAATAGGTCGAATAGACATAACTGGTGATCTGATTAACAGGGTTCGATTGATCGATAAAACAAGTGACGCCATCCCCGCCGCTCGCACTGGTGACCGAATTGATCCCCGGACTGGTAAAAATATGCGAACCATTATCCTGCGCAGCACCCAGCATGTAATTGGAACCGCTCGCAGGATGCAGGGCAGCGCCATAATACTGGGTCACATTCAGACCCGCATCCTTGGAGACAAAACTGTTACCGCCATCCGTCGTATAAAAAAGCCCCCCGTCACAACCCACGATAAAGGAAGTGGAAGAACCAGGCAGAAAAGTAATATTGTGGATGTCCGCATGCACATACGGCAAGGTGGAACAACCCGGCGCCCACTGGGTAAGTTGAGACCAGCCCGTACCGCTATTGGCCGTCTTCATAATATCGACCCCTCCCGCATAAGCAAGGGCGTCATTACCCGGATTGACGGCCAACGCCTGGGCATACCAGGCCTGCCCATTGGAAAAATCCGTTCCACTTGCCACCCCCTGGCTACACCAGGAAGTTGTATTATTGATATTCACCCAGGTAGCTCCCCCGTCATCCGTACGCCGGATACCACCGATCCCATTTCCCGCTCCCTGCAAAAAGGCATATACCCGGTTGTTGGTCAAGAGAGAAGTGGCTAATGTTATCCGTTGCCATATATTGCCAGCGCCGGCAGGTGGAGTGATATCCACCCATGTCCCCGCATTCCCTGCCGTAGGACCGGCAGGCGACATCAGGATCTTCCCGTAGGCGGTATCTGCGCCGGTAGCGGTGCGAATGGTATTAATGACAGACGTATAAATATCGCCGCCAGTGGAAACAGCGATGTCATACCCATAGAAATCGTGCACCGTGGCACAACTTCCTCCCCTGCTCGTTACCCTTGTCCAGCTACCCCCGCCGTTGGTGGATTTCAGTATCCCGCCTGTGTTGCAAAAGTCAGATCCATCGATGCCGGACGCATAGACATCTCCGTTTGGAGAAACAGCTACCTTTTGTACATAGTGGAAATCGGATTGGTTAGCCCCACCCTTCGTAGTGGAAGACAGCAGACTCCAGCTTGTTCCCCCATCCGTACTCTTGTATATACCCAAACCTCTGATCGCATCGACATTAAAAAAACCTTCGCCGGTGCCCGCATATAGAATATTGTGATTACTGGGATCCTGGGCCAGGGTTGTGATGGCCAGGTTGGCCAGGACCGTACTGTTCTGGGTCCACGAAGGCGTGGCAGCCGTAAAATTGGTCGTACGCCATAACCCCCCGCTGACGCTGCCGGCAATGACCGTATTTCCACTCGCATCCGAAAGATCGACAAGGATCGCCCTGCACCGGCCCCCGATATTATTGGGCCCCCTTTCCGTCCAGATAAGCCCGCCCGAACCGCCCAACGGCGTCGCACTGCCGGGGCCGCCATCCGTAACACTATGCCGGCCGCCGGAGCCGCCCGGACCACTGCTCCTTGGAAGAGCAGGATGCCTTCTCATAAACTCCCTGTATTGCAACAGCCGCTCCGTTGGGACATATCCCAGTTGCGGATCCTTGGTCATCAGCACTTCCTGCTTCAGTACCTCCTTCGCACCATCTTCCTCTTCCTCCTCCTCAAATGGATTTTCCCGCCTTTCCTTGCCCTCAAACAGGGAGGCCATCCTCGCCCCGGGCCGGAACACAAAGATCAAACCGGCGACAATCACGATCAGGGGTAACAGAAAGTAAATTTTCTTCATAAGCCAGGGGTCTGCTAACAAATAGAGATACTAACAAATATAAAATACTCTATGCATACCTGCAACAAAAAAGCCATCCCGGATTACCAGGATGGCTTGTGTATTATTCATCAGTTAGCGGAGCCAGGTTGATGTTGCGGCCGGTCTCCGGCCAGCCAATCATTAATCAAACTTCAGGTCCAGACCCAATCCCCTCAATTCATGCACAAGCACGTTGAAGGATTCAGGAATCCCCGCCCTCGGAATATTATCCCCCTTCACGATCGCCTCATAGGTCTTCGCACGACCGATAATATCATCGGACTTGAGGGTCAACAATTCCTGCAGGATATTCGATGCGCCATACGCCTCCAATGCCCACACTTCCATTTCCCCAAAACGCTGACCACCAAACTGGGCCTTACCGCCCAATGGCTGCTGCGTGATAAGACTGTACGGTCCGATACTCCGGGCGTGCATCTTATCATCAACCATATGGTGTAATTTAATGATATAAATGATACCAACCGTCGCTTTTTGGTCAAATCTTTCCCCAGTCTCCCCATCATACAGGTAGGTATGACCAAAACTCGGCAAACCGGCTTTCTCAATATGACCGGCAATCTCCTCTACGGTGGCTCCGTCGAAGATCGGCGTGGCGAATCTCACCCCCAGCTTTTCCCCGGCCCAGCCCAATACCGTCTCATAGATCTGCCCCAGGTTCATACGGGAAGGTACCCCCAGCGGGTTCAATACCACATCCACCGGCGTTCCGTCCTGCAAGAACGGCATGTCCTCCGAACGTACGATCTTGGCTACGATACCCTTATTACCGTGACGACCGGCCATCTTATCCCCTACCTTCAGCTTACGCTTTACGGCAAGGTATACCTTTGCAAGCTTCAAGACACCCGCAGGCAATTCATCCCCGATCGAGATATTGAACTTCTCTCTCTTATAACGGCCCAACTCCTCGTTGTACTTGATACTGTAGTTATGCAGCAGAATGTTGATCAGCTCATCGGTCTTGGCATCCCCCGTCCAACCCAGCGGGTTGACATTCAGGTAGTCGATCCCGGCCAGGTTCTTAGCCGTAAACTTCGCTCCCTTTCCAATCTGCACTTCGCTGAAATTGTTGTTCACCCCGGCAGAAACATGATTGGCCAGCAATACCTGCAGCTTGCTCAACAACACATCCATCAGGTCCGATGTATTCTTCTCGTGTACCTTTTCGATCTTCTCCAAAGCCGCCTTCTCGCGAACCTTGGCATTCTTGTCCTTCTTGGCTCGCTGGAACAGCTTCTTGCTGATCACAACGCCTTCCGTACCACTGGGGGCCTTCAGCGAAGCATCCTTGGCATCACCAGCCTTGTCCCCGAAGATCGCACGAAGCAGCTTCTCTTCCGGCGTAGGATCACTTTCCCCTTTCGGAGTGATCTTGCCGATCAGGATATCGCCTTCCTTGATCTGGGCGCCGACACGGATGATACCGTTCTCGTCCAGGTCCTTGGTCGCTTCTTCCGAAACGTTTGGAATATCCGGGGTCAGCTCTTCTTCACCCAATTTGGTATCGCGGACTTCCAGCTCATACTCGGAAATATGCACCGAGGTGAACAGGTCTTCTTTTACTACTTTCTCGCTGATCACGATGGCATCCTCGAAATTGTAACCCTTCCAGGGCATGAAGGCAACCTTCAAATTGCGCCCCAGGGCCAGCTCACCATCCTGAACGGCATATCCTTCCGTAAGGAAATCACCCTCTTTTACCTTCTGGCCTTTCTTTACGGCAGGCTTCAGGTTGATACAGGTTTCCTGGTTGGTCTTGATAAACTTCGTCAGCCTGTATATCTTCAGATCCTCTTCAAAGGAGACCAGTTTCTGCGCATCATTCCGGTCATAACGGACATGGATCTCGTTCGCATCCACAAACTCCACGATCCCTTCTCCTTCAGAGTGGATCTGGATCCGGGCATCACGGGCAGCCTTCGCCTCCAGACCGGTACCGACGATCGGCATCTCCGGACGGATCAGCGGCACCGCCTGACGCTGCATGTTCGATCCCATCAACGCACGATTGGCATCATCATGCTCCAGGAAGGGGATCAGCGATGCGCTGAGACCCACGATCTGGTTGGGCGCGACGTCCATATATTCCACCTCATTCTTATCGAGGATGGGGAAGTCACCCGTCTGCCGGCTGACGATCTTGTCTTCGACAAAGTTTCCTTTTTCATCCATGGCGATATTCGCCTGGGCGATCTTGGCAATATCTTCCTCTTCCGCGCTGAGATAAGTGAGCTTCTTCAACTCTACCTTACCATCCACCACCTTGCGATAGGGCGTTTCGATAAAGCCCATCTCGTTGATCTTGGCATGGACGCAAAGCGTGGAGATCAAACCGATATTCGGACCTTCGGGGGTCTCGATCGTACAAAGACGGCCATAGTGGGAGTAGTGTACGTCACGAACTTCAAAACCCGCACGCTCACGACTCAAACCGCCTGGTCCGAGCGCGGAGATACGACGCTTGTGCGTGATCTCACTCAGAGGGTTGGTCTGGTCAAGGAACTGCGACAACTGCGATGTACCAAAGAAGGAGTTGATCACCGAAGACAACGTCCTGGCGTTGATCAGGTCCACAGGGGTGAACACCTCATTGTCACGCACGTTCATACGTTCACGGATCGTCCGGGCCATACGGGCCAGACCGACACCGAATTGAGCATATAACTGCTCCCCTACCGTACGCACCCGGCGATTGCTCAGGTGATCGATATCATCAATATCAGCC
>NZ_DASYCH010000123.1:0-46484 GCF_036500295.1 Puia sp.
GCCGAAAGGTGCAGCACAGCCTAGAATAACAGGCTTTTCAGGTATTGCACAGCTACCGGCTCTCGGAAAATGATCTTTGTTCCATCCGTAAAGATCACTTCGCAGCAGGCATCCGCCGGTGCCGTAACGGCAAGGCGGACAAAACCATTATCGCCGGCAGGCGCCGGATTCTGCTCCCGGTATCGGCGGTACCAGTAATGGAAAATATGATAGGGTATACCCTGCTGCCTGCACCATTCCTTTTGCGAAAGCTCACTGGCCTGCCAAGAGCCAATACTGGTAAACATTCTCTCCCGAACAGATTCATCTTTGCTCATAGTTTTTGCTGCAAACATATCCCAGGCCTACTTGCCAAACAAGAGGTGGTTCACCGTGGGCTTACTCGTAAGCGATGCCTAAATTTAATAAATAGCTGAGAAACAGTCAACCCCCAATTTTGGTCAAGGTTCCGGTCAAAAGCCGGAACCTTTTTATTTTACAGAAATCCCTGCAGCATCCCCGTCCGGATCAATTCCGCCGTATTCTTTACCCCAAACTTTTGCATCAGGTTGCGCCGGTGGGTCTCAACCGTGAGGACGCTGAGCGACAGATGGGCCGCGATGCCTGCACTCGTCTTGCCTTCCGCCACGAGCCGCAGGATCTCCTTTTCGCGGCGGGTCAGCTGAGGCGGCCCCGCCAGTTCATTCCGCGACGGCCGGCTGATAATCTCCTTGACCTCCCGGCTAAAGGCGATCTCCCCGTGGAGGGCGTCATGGATGCCATCCCGCAGCTCCTCGAGGGAAGCATTCTTCAGCAGGTAGCCGCTGGCGCCGTTCTGTATGGCCTGCATGATCATACTGCGTTCGGAGTGGTTGCTAAAGATCAGCACGTTGATATCCGGAACCTTTTGTTTGATCTTCTGACAGAGGGCGATGCCGTTGATATCGGGCAACGCGATATCGAGGAGGATGATATCCGGCGCCTCAGGCAACAGCGCCGCCAGCAGGCTCTCACCCGTCACAAAGCAGCCGGCAACCTCGAGGTCGATGTTGTTCTGCAAAAGCACTTTCAGCCCCTCCATCAGGACGGGATGGTCGTCGACAAGAAAAACCCGGGTCTTATTGGCCGCCATAAGTATTCAGTTCGATATTGATCGTAGTTCCCTCCCCGGGGGCGGAAAGGATCTCCATTTTTCCATTCATATAGCTGACCCGGTCATGAACCGTGGTCAGCCCCATTCCTTTCTTTCCTTGTTGCGCCGGGTCGAAGCCCCTGCCGTTGTCTTCCACCGTGACCAGGAAAACGGGGCCGTTCTGGCTGCACTGCAGGATGATGTTGGTCGCCCCGGCGTGACGAACGGCATTGGACAGCAGTTCCTGCGCGATGCGATAGATATTCATCTGCCAGGGCAGCGACAGCGACCGATGGATGTCAAAGGGCTGAAACTCGATATGAACGTCCTCACCCATATAGAACTCACACAGATCTTTCAACGCCGTCTCCAATCCAAACTTCAGCAGGGTCTCCGGCATCATGTTGCGGGCGATATGCCGCAGCTCGCCCACCGAGCGATCCAGCTGATCGATGATGCGATAGAGTTCCGCATCACGCGGCTGCTCCGGTTTTCCGGCGGCCCAGCCGCTGAGGTTGATCTTGACACCCGCCAGCATCCCGCCCAGTCCGTCATGAAGATCCTGCGCAATCCGCTTCCGTTCGCGTTCTTCGCCGTCGAGCATCGCCCGCGCCAGTTTCAGCTGCGAGACCTTGCGCTGCGAACGGATAAAAGTGATGGAAAAAACCGCAGTCAACGCCAGCAGGATACAAACCGTGCCCAACAGCCAGTTAAACAGCCGGCTATTGCGGGCGGCCAGCTCGGCGCGGGTCTTCTCCGCCGCAAGCAAACCGATCTGCTTCTGGTCTTCGGCATTTTGAAAGCGGGCCTCCAGGCCGACGATCTTTTCCTTCAGCTGTACCTTTTGCAGGCTGTCACCGAGACGGCTGTACTCGGTCGACCAGCGATAAGCTTCCGCCATGTCGCCAAGCCGCCGGTTGACCTCGGCCAACTGGAAATAGATAGTCCGCCGGTTGTTCGTCTCGGCCATCAGGCTGCCTTCCTTCACCACACCCATCAGGAAGGTCTTCGCCTTCCGGTAGTCCTTTTCGTCGAAGAAGACCAGGTATTTGCGGACGACCATCGTTTGCAAAAGGAGCGTCTGATGGAACTGCCCCGCCAGTGCAATGCCCTTGTCGAGGCTGACGAGAGCTTCGGCATACTGCCCGGCGCCCTCGTAATAAAGTCCTTCGTTATAATAGTACAACGGGTAATTGATCGAGTTCGGATAAGGGGCGATCAACTCGCGTGCCTGGTCAAGAGATGCTTTTGCCTGGGGCAGCTTGTCATCGAAGACAAAGGTGCTGGTCGCAGACAGGTAGGCAAAAAACAAGGTGGTGGCACTGGGTCCGCGGGATCGAAGCAGGTCGATCGCCTTTTGATTATAGAGCTCCGCTTTCGCGAACTGGGCGTTGTTCATCAGCAAGGTGGCCAGCTGAACGTAAAAATGCCCAACCTTGTCCATATCGCCGGCCTTTTCCGCCAGCGGGATCGCCTTATTGAGAACGTTGGCGATGACGAAGCTATCCCCTTTCTCGTTGCGCATCATCAGGGCATAGTTGAACCACGAGACCGCCGCATACTGGATGGCTGCCGGCGTATGCAACGGGAGCAGAGCGGTCTTTGCTTCGTCAAAGGCCTGCGCCGCCTTTTTCGTGTCCGTATTGAAATAATACTGGCCCTCGTAAAAGTGATAGATGGCGACGAGGTAGGGGTAATTTTTCGCCAGCTGCCGGCCCTGCAGCAGATAGCTCCGGCTCTTTGCCGTATCCTTCGATCGCCAGAAGTCGGAGAGCAGATAGGCAGCCAGGGCCTTGCTGCTGTCGGACACCCCGGAATGCAACATGCGCGCAAGGCTATCGCCATAGGTCTGTTCGGCCAGGGGCAGCGCCTGCTGCGCTCTAACGGTTGCGCTAACGGTTGCGGATAGGGAGAGTAAAAAGAGGATGCGCCAGGATCTTTTCATAATTCGGGATACAGGCGCAAAGAAAGAATATAAATGCGATATGCCGACTACCAATAATCCGGTAGAAAAAATCCCTGCATTCCCGGTATTGTTCTTATGCCCCTGTTCCGGCAATTTTGCCATCGAAAATTTCCCTTTATGAAACGTATCTCCTTTTTTGTAACGGCGGCCCTCGTGCTCGCCTGCGCTTTGTCCTGTAAGAAAAGTAACAGCAATCCCGGCAACACCGGCACCATGACCGACAGTTCCAAAAGCGTCCTGGTCAAGATCACGCTGAACCCCGTACCCGCCGCCAACACAGGCAGTTTCGACGGCGCCATCAGCGGCCTGTTGCCCAACCTGAAAGATGCCACCTGGAAAGTGAACGGCGTAACCCGCTCCAACGAACCTACCATCACCTTTAAGCAGGACGACTTTCAAAACGGGCTGCTAACCCTGGAGGCAACGTCCAATGTCAACTTTACCACGTTTTCCTTTGGCGCCACGACTCTCTCGAACTATCCTTATACGATACATATCGAGCCCACCATCAACGGCAAGATCACCGACTCCACGACGATCAGGGTTACGTCGACTCTCACCCGCACCTGGAATTGGTAACGGGCTGCTATCCCGACCCTCTCTACTAAAACAGAATCATCTGTAGAATAGAGATCGCTAACTTGATTATCATCAGAATTTCGATGACGAAGCCCAGTGTTGAAGCACTGGGCTTTTTTATTCTAATCATAAGTAAAAAACCCAGCGGGACCTCAGGCCCCGAATCATCACAAGTGCGAGGTAAAAGCAAGAAAATTAGCGTATCAAAATAACCGTTCCCTTCCGGAACACCGGCTGCTTGCTAACCGGGTTGAAATATCTCGCCATCCACACATACGTCCCCGCCTGGGCCTTCGCCCCGCGGAAGCTCCCATCCCAGGCCTCATCGGGGTTGAACCCGCGGAAAACGAGGTCCCCAACGCGGTTGTAGATGCTCATCTCGAAATTGGTCATCTCGCAGGCATGCAAAGCCCGGAAGGTATCGTTGTGGCCGTCGCCATCAGGCGTAAAAGCATTGGGCAGCAAGAGCTGGCAGCTGCAGCTGGTGAAGTTGATATTGGCAGTCAGCGTATCCTTCCCGCAACCGTTCTGCGCGACGACGGTATAGATGCCCGGCTGGCTCGGATGATAGACCTCCCCATAGCTGCTGTCCTGCCAGGCATAGCTGTCGCCGTTGCCTTTCACCCGCAGCATAAAATCCTCGCCATAACAGAGCGTGGTGTCGGTGATCATCGTCACCCGGAGGCTGTCGTCGAATCGCACCGTTAGCGTGTCTGTATACACGCAATTCCCCACCTGGGCAAGAACCGCATATTTCCCCGGTTCATAAACAAAATAAGTGGACTGGCCCGTCTGGTTCTGGTCATCGCGCTGGGGCGGGATGCTGGTCCATTTATACATCCCCTGCCCGAAATCGGCATTCAGCACCAGCGTACTGCCCTTGCAGATGGCGGTGTCGTGGAAGTCCAGCGGCCGGTCCCCCCGGTAACTGACCAGCACACTGTCGGTGACCTGGCACTGGTTCTGATAGGTGACGAATACAAAGTAGTTGCCGGGACTGCTGATCGCGATCGTGCTGTCGCGCGAACCCGTGCTCCAGTCATAGGCCGTCGCACCGGGGATCGAAGCGTTGAGCGTAAAGATCTGCTTGGGACAAAGCAAAGTGTCCGGTCCCAGGTCGAAGGGCGGCCCCAGCGGCTGCACATAGGTGATGGAGACGGTGTCTTTAAAGACCCCGCATCCCGGAACCGTGACAACGGCGATATACGTTCCCCCCGGATAATGCGTGATCACCTGGCTTCCCGTCTCGGGCAACGGGTTGCCGTCGAGCAGCCAGGTATAGGTCCCATTCTGCGCCGCGGCAGTAAGCTGAAGGTTGGCGCTGTCGCACATGACGTGATCGCGCCCCAGGTCTATTTTAGGCGTATCGCTGGCAAAGACGCCGATGCTGTCGGTTATCGCACAGCCGTTGACGGCGACAGTAAAGATACCCGACTCTTTGATCCGGATGGTGTCGGTGTGGGTCGTGTCGGCATCGTTCCAGGTATAGGTGGCGCCGGCAAGGACCGGACCCTGGATCAGGGTGTCGGGTGTCTTGCCGCACACATAGATATCCGGGCCAAGATAATAGTTCAACGGCGTCACGACGGTAAGGGTGTCCCTGATCTTTATCGTATCACTGCCCTTGTACCAGACATCCAGCTCTATCGGATAGTCCCCGGTCGCCGCAAAGACATGCCGGGGTCGGTCGGCGCCGGAACTGTCGTTGTAACCCGAGGCCGCATCGCCGAAATGCCAGCGGATATAGTCCGGACGGAAAAAGGTATCCAGTAAGGGCGAGGCAAAAACAATGATCGAGTTGACACAGGTCGAACTATAGCTGATCGTATCGGTCCCCCGCTGTTGAGCAGAGACAGCCGGCGACGCGAGGAGCGCCGACAGAAAAAGCAAAACGCCGATGATGATCGAACCTCTGAACATGAGCCGGGTTTAATGATGGACTTTTAACAGCGTGCGCACCTGCTGCACCGATTGATTCTGGAACCGGGCGTAATACACCCCATCCGCCATAAAGCTGGTGTCCACCGTCACCGACCAGGTTCCCTGTACATAGTCCTGGTCGACAGGAACCATGATCAGCCGGCCGACGGCATCGAATAGCTGCACCAGCGTGTGGCCGCCGTTGGTCTTGAAAGTGATGACCGTGCTGGTGGTAAAAGGATTGGGCGAATTGGAGATCAGCCGGTCCCCCAGATTATTAAGATCGGTATAAGTATTATTACAGGCCGTGTTCTTGATAAACGGCAGGTATTGATAGTTCTTCAGCAGCATGCTCGATACATCATCGGGGGAAACGCAGAACCAGTCGCGCAGGATCGAAGAGTAGACGGAACGGAAGTCGTACTGCATATACAGGTTACTCTGCGAATTGAGCCCCGACAGGTCCTGGTTGATCCCGAGAACGCCGGTCTGGGCGGAATCGCCAAAGACGAACACCGCCTGCGCCGCGCCATGGTCCGTCCCGACGCTGCCGTTGGAAGCGATCCTCCGGCCAAACTCGGAGAAGGTCATGCCCATTATCTGTTTGTTGATCCCCAGGAATTTACAGTCGTTCATAAAAGCCGAGATGGAGTCGCCAAGTGCTGCCAGCAGTTTCGCGTGACCACCCGAGGCCGTATCGCCCGGGTTCACCTGGCCGCCATGCGTATCGAAGAACCCGTCCGCGGTGACGAAATACACTTTTGTCTTTAGTCCCCCTGCGACAAGCCGGGCCACGGTCTTTAGCTGCGCACCGAGACTGGTATCGGGATACGGTTGCTGCTGAGTGATCTTCGAAGCCGCATTCTCGATAGCCGCGGCATATTTATTCGTCTGCCGCGCGATCGCCCGCAGATAGGTAAGCTCGTTACCCATGGGCGTGTCGGGTGCGGGGGTGGTAATGCCGTTGATCAGGTCGTAAAACGCCGTATCGGCCGGCACGGCCATCCCGGTGGACCCTACCGTGGCCTGGAATGCGGTCGAGACCACCGAGCCTATCTGGATACCCAGCGGGTCCGGCATGTCCGCATTGGGATAGCCCGCCGGGAAATTGGAATAGGAAGTGGACAGGAAACGGCCGACCCAGCCTGTCGTGAGGTATTGATCCTGATCGGCGCCCTCGAGCCATACGTCCGTCGCCCGGAAATGCGAGCCGTCGGCATCGGGATAGCCCACCGACTGGAGAATGGCCAGCTGATCGTTGTTATACATGCCCTGCAAGCCCTTCAGCGCGGGATGCAGGCCGGTCTTCAGGTTGTTGGTGAGCGGAAGCACCTTGCCTTGCGGGATCGCGATATTGGCCCGCGCGGCCGCATAATCGCCATAGTGCTCCAGCGGGATCACCGTGTTGAGGCTGTCGTTGCCGCCGATCAACTGCACCAGGACGAGCACATGGTCGTTGTCGATGGCGCCCTGCAACGCCCCCATAAACGGTAGTTGGGCCAGAGCGTCGATCCTGAACCCGCCCAGCATCGTCACCGGCGCCACTGCTTTTAAAAAATCTCTTCTGCGCATATCGGGATATTGTTAATGTTTTTAACCGGTCTCGGTCCGGTTAGGATAGTTGATATTCGGGCAGATCCATCAGGTATTTGAACAGCGCCCGCAGCCGGCTGTCGATCGTCGCAAAAGCCGCCATGTCCGTGGGCGCGGCCTGATAGGCGATCCAGGCATTTGTCCAGTAGATATCGGTCGTTCCCCCACCCAGCAGGATCGTCTGTTTCAGCAGGGTGACATCACTGTCGGCCAGCGGTGGCCGGAGCAGAACGGTCAGCGCATCGGCGATGAGCCGGTTGGGGTCCTGCGGCGCGGGCAGGAGGTTGGCAAACGCCACCGCGTCGATCCGCAGCATCGTGCCGTTGCGCATATTGCCGGTGCCGATAAGCAGATCGGTGATAAAGTTCCTTTCCGAATACGTGACGGAATTGATCCACAGCTCGTGGTATTGCGGGGCCTGGTAATAGGCCGCCCATCCGGCAACGACGGGGATACAGAGGATCTCCTGCTGAAGATCGGAAGCATTTTGCGCAAGCATGGTCCACGCATCATACTGTCCCTTGGCATCCGCAGGGATCGCCACGGGGTATTCGCGGCAAAGCCCGACCAGCAGGTCGAGCGGGCTTTTGATCACGCAGGCGCCGGAGTTGACCAGGTCGTAAAAATGCTGGCTCTTGAAAAGCACCGCCAGGACGGCGCTGATATTGTACCCGCTCTGCCGGAGGACATTGGCCAGCGGGGCGATGATATTCGCCTCGACGGTGTCGTCGATGACATAATACAAAAAGAAGTTATAGAGTTTGCGGCAAAGGAATTTGGCGGATTCGACGTTGGAGAAGAGCAGCGATAGCAGGGTATCCAGTTCGCCCGCGCCACCCGCGCCGGAGTAACCGGTGATCACCTGGTTACCGTAAAAAGCAGAGAGCGTCTTGTTGGTATCGTCGTGGTTGCCCGCCTGGAACTGGTAGTTATAATTCAGATCGAGCGTATGTCCCGTCAACACCCGGGCCGCGGCCGTCACGTCACCCTGGGTATATCCTGAACCCGTTCCTTCCGGGCCTTTTCCGATGCAATATAATTCCTGCAACTCCCGCCCGAAATTCTCATTCGGTGACATCTTCGTATTGGTGCTGCCGTTGAGCATCAGCAGCATGGCCGGGTCGAGGGCGATCGCCTTCATCAGCTGCGGGAAATTCCCGAGGGCATATTTGCGTAGCGTGAGATACTGGTTATACCAAAGCTCGCAGGGGATGCTGATGTTGGGAAGAGCGTTGGGCGCAAAATGATTGTGCCAGAACAGCGTCATCTTTTCATGGATGGACCGGCTGCCGCCCAGCAGCTGCCCGATCCACCAGGCCTGAAGGGAGCGAAGCCGGCCGGTATTCATGGCATCGTCGACATAAGTGAGATCGCTGCCGATCCACGTTGCGTACGGAGCAATGCCGGTGGGATCGGAACCATAATTATTCAGCGGTTTCGTGGCTGGAACCCCCGTAGGCTGCAGCAGCTGATCCACGGCCTGCGACATCGAAAGCCCCTTGAAATAGTTGATGTCGGCCACCGTAGCGCCGAAAAGGGCCCTTTTCAGCAGGTGAACCACCTCGGGAGTATCCCAGACACCGGTATACTGATCGAGCCCCAGCGGGCTACCCGGAAGCTTTTCCATGGTATTGAATTATAGCATTGGCGGTCCTTCGACGGCCGGTTTATTTTTGAAAAATGGCGATGATGCTGCCGTTTGAATAAGAGAATCGTTGGCACTAAAAGAGAGGGCGGAGGCCTGGACGGCCGGAATAGCCGTACCATGGCTGCTTTTTCCACAGGCAGCCAGGAGAAGTGATAGGACGACAAAGGATTGTAGCGGGGGGCCGTTCTTCATAGCGTTGTTTTGGTCTTTCGGGTCCCTCCCGGAATTGCAATTTTCAGGCCAATTAGCCGGCCGGGAAAATTGTGTGGAAAGATAATTGAGCCTTATGTAATTATCCCGGGGACGGCATCCTGAAGAAAACGACTCACATGAGAAGCCTGCTATTCCCTACCCTGCTTTTGCTGCCCTTTTGGACGGTCGCCCAGCATGATCTTTCCACCAGCCCACAGCACAGCGCCGCCGTCTATGCCTACCGGCTGACCGATGTCCAGGCCCGAAAGTTGTATACCACCGATCTGGCCGGCTGGAAGAAGATCCCGCTCCCGCCACCTGCCGATTCCTTTCCTTTCGAACAACAGGAAGAACCTCCGTTGTCACCCGGCGACTATCTTTTTATCCAAACGGTAGAGAACCAACTACAGGTCACGCTGCGAACCATCGGTTCATTGCACTGTTCCCTGCTGGCTAACGGTGATCAGGCAGCGCTGGTCCTGCATGACGCCGCCGGCCGGCCCGTCACCGACGCCACGGTTACTGTCCGGGGACATGCCGTACACTGGGACCCGGCGGCAGGTTGCTACTTTCCGGGCCGATGGAGCAAGACCCGGATCGCGCGGGTAAGTTACCGGGGAACGATCTATTTCTTCCCCGTCGATCATCAATCCCGTCGTTTCGCTGCGAATCGTTTTGCCTGGTGGCGGCGGTTCTGGGATCCCCAGCGATATCCGGCCTACCACCCGCGGCCGGCCAGTCTGTTCCGCACCCGATACAAAAGCTTCTTTGTACTCAGCAAACCCAAATACAAACCCGGCGATACGGTCTCGGGCAAGGCCTTTATCTTCGACCGGAAAGGCCGGCCCTTCCAGGCCCTTACCGCCCTGCGGCTTAGCGGCCGCGGCGACCGCAAAGACACCATCCTCACCTGGCTGAACGCCTACCGCCCCGGCGCCTATACTTTCTCGTTTGTGCTGACCGACAGCTTAAAATTGCAGCTCGATGACCAATATACGCTTAGCCTGGAGATCAAACGCAAAGCAAAGGACAAGGACGATGATGATGACGACGCCGACGACCGAAAAGTGCTGAGCGAATGCACGTTCAAATATGAAGAATACGATCTCACCTCCATCCGGCTCGAAGGCCGTGCCGACCGGCGGGAGCAATACCCGGGTCAGCCGCTATCCGTCTATCTCCGCGCACTGGATGAAAACGATCTGCCCATTCCCGACGGCCGCATAGAGGTGACCGTCACCTCCGATCGGATCACCGGCTTTCACGATCCGGCCGTCTTCGTGCCCTATACGCTTTGGCATTGGACCCAAACCCTCGACCCCATCGGCGAGACGCGGATCATCCTGCCCGACTCGATCTATCCCGCCGCTTCTTTCGGCTATCGCATCGAATGCCTGCTGCTCAACAGCGATAACGAGGTCTTTGAAAAGGATTTTAACGTCACCTATTATGGCGAACCGGCCAGGATCGTCTTTCACCCGCATGGCGACAGCCTCGACATCGGCTATCACACCCGCCGGCAGTCCGTCCCGGCGACGGGTATAGTCACCACTTTCGATTGGAAGGCTCAGCGGCTCACGACCCTTCCGGTCTCTTTGCCCACGACCCTCCGCGTCAACCCGATGGCCGTCAGCTACGAGGTCACCGCCATCAATGGACAGGACAGCGTAAAGGGCGAATATAGCCTCACCGGCATCGCCGCGGAGATCCCGGTCCACTCGAAAAGGACAAAGGATACGGTGGAATTTATCACCGACGACTCCCTGCATCTTCCCTTCTGGTATGCCATCACGATGGGCGAGAGGCTGATCCGCCGGGGATATGGCGACCGGCTCGACTTTAGACAACGACCCGAAGGCCCCGCGCCTTACCGCCTCCGGCTCCAATACCTGTGGAAGGGCATCCTGCAAACCCGCACGGTAAACCTACCCATCTTCGAACGACGACTGAACATCGACGTTAGACAGCCCAAGTATGTCTATCCCGGCGAGCAGGTCGACATCGCCGTCGCCGTCACCGACGTCAGCGGCCGGCCGGTAGCCGATGCCGATCTTACAGCCTGGTCCTGGACCGCCAAATTCAGGAACGCCCCCCTACCCTCCGTCCCCTATTTTGGCAAACAATATCGCTATAAGCCTATCGGCAGCTATTCCCCGGTAGCGGCAATCGAACAGAAACGGCAGTCCCAGCCCCTCAAAGAATCGCGATGGAAGGCGCTTTTCCGGCTCGATACGCTGGAATACTACAAATTCCTCGATCCCCGGACCATTTACGTCAACCGGCAGCCATCGCCCGACAACATCACCCAGATCGCCCCCTTTGTCAGCCGGCAGGGCCAGCCGGAACCCGTGTACCTGATCTATCTCGACGAACGCCTTATCTTTTTCGATCGCGCCGAGCAATGGCGATCCTACAGTTTCCCCGCCGGCCCCGGCTGGCATACGCTGCGCCTACGGGTAAGCGACAGGGAGATAAAGATCGACAGCTTCCTTCTGACGCCGGGGATGAAGACGACCATCGGCATCAATGACGACACAGCCAACCCCGCCATCCATATCCGGCCGATGCCCGATAGCCTTACCGACTGGGAACGGCAACTGCTGCACCAGTCCCTGATCACCGTCCAGAGTTCCTTTCTCCCGCATTTTGCCACGATAACCCAGGGGGGCGATCATCTCTACCTGCTGGCGCCGCCCAATTCCACCAGCACACCAAACAGTTTCCTCGCGGGCCCTTTCAGCGGCGGCAACGCCACACTGGAAGTAAAGGACCGGTTCCGGCAGTTCTTCGAGCCGGAAGGCGGCTACCAATTTATCATCCGCCCGGGCCTGATCAAAGAAAAACAATGGCCTTATGACTACCCCTTCGGGGAGAAGCTGTCCCCGACCCGTATCTTGACCGGTCTCGGCGACCGCGCCCTCACCCCGGCCATCACGGATAGCCTCTGGCAGGACTGGCTCGACAACCGCAGCGCCACCCAGGATCTCTATCTCAACGAACACATCTGGCGCTCCGGCGGCGGGGACCTGCAGATCGGAATTCCCACCGACTCCCTGGGCAAACCCGTCTTTGTAAAAAAGGTGTTCGTCTTCCGGTATACCGATGCCGACTACCTGCATATATTCAAGGGGCAGACAACCATGCTGGGCAGATATGAACCTGGCCTCTATCGCATCCTCCTCCTGTTGAAAGGTGACCGGTACTTGCTGCACGACAGCGTCGTCGTCCGGCCCAATGGATACAACTATTTCGGATTCGACCGGCTCCCCGTGAAAGCACCAGACACCTTCAGCCGCCGGATCGCCGGGATCCTGCGCCGGATCGAAGATCAATGGGTCGACCCGTATAGCCCCGGCATGGATTCCCTGCATTTCTTCTTTAACGACCGCTTCATGGAATATACCGTCTTCGATCAGGAAGCGACCGGCATCGTCACCGACGACGCCGGAACACCTCTCCAGGGCGTAACGGTACAGGTGAAGTCTACGCGGCACGCCGTACCGACCGACAACAAAGGTCAGTTCCACCTGCGCATCCCGGCCCGGGGTACGATCGTCTTCACCTGCGTGGGCTTCGAATCCATCACGCGGGCTTTCTCCCGGCCGGAATATTATCGGATAAAGTTGAATCCCCTCTCCATGGCGCTGAATGACGTGGTCGTCATCGGCTATGGGGCGACAAAAAGGATGGACATGACAGGATCGGTTTCCCTGTCCGAAGTGACGCTGTCGGGAAAGGTGGCCGGTGTCTCGGTTAATTCCACCGGGGAGGCCCAGGACCAGTCGCTCCCGCAGGCCCTGGTGCAGATACCGCCGATGCCCGGGCTGGATACCGTCCGCAGCATCCGCCGGCGTTTTAAAGACGATGCCTTCTGGCTGCCACGGTTGCACACCGATGCCCGGGGCATGGCTTCCTTCAAGGTCACCTATCCCGATGATATCACCAGTTGGAACACCTTCTTCGTGGCCGTAGCCGATCACCGGCAGACCGGGGCCGCCGCGGCAGGCGTCCGCAGTCTCAAGCCACTCAGCGCGCGGCTAAGCAACCCCAATTTCCTGATCGCCGGCGACTCGGCCTTCGTCATCGGCAAGTTGCTGAACTATGGTCCGGACACGGTGACGGTCAGACGCCGGTTCAACATCGGCGACGCGAATATCGCCGATGACCCCGTACATTTCCGCATTGCCCGGATCGACACCTTCCTGCTTCATCCCGCCGGAACGATGGGTCCCGCCGTGGGTCCAGCCGGAGCGATCCCCCACCCCGACTCCATCCGCTTCTCCTATACCCTGCAACGCGCCGACGGCTACTTCGACGGCGAAGAACGCAGCATCCCCGTCCTGACCACAGGCGTAAAAGAGACCCGCGGTACCTTTGCGCCGCTGGAAGGCGACACCAGCCTGCGACTGCAGTTCGACAGCACCCGCGGACCGGTGCACATCTATGCCTCGGCCGACCTCTTACCGGTGATGCTGGATGAAATAGAGCGGATCCGCCAATATGAATATCTCTGTAACGAGCAACTGGCTTCCAAACTGCTTGCCCTCCTGCAGAAGAAAAGGATCTATGCCCTCGAACAAAAAGAGTTCAAAGAAGAGAAGAACATCGGCGAGCTGATCGGCAAATTGATGCAGGGCCGCCGCGGCAAGGCACTATGGGGTTGGTGGGAAGAAGGCACCCCCGTCTCCTGGATCTCGCTGCATGTCACCGAAGCGCTGCTGTCCGCGGAAAAAGCCGGCTATACGACCGGACTCGACAAACAGCCGCTGATCGATTTCCTGGTTTATAACTATGAGCGGGGCACCTCTCTCGACAGGCTGCTCGACCTGCGGATGCTCCAGGATCTGGATGCGCGTGTCGACTACCGCCGCTATACCGATACCGCCGCCAAATATCTCCTCCGGCGAAGTCTGTACCAGACCCTGCGCCTCGAAGAGATTCGCCAAACCGCGGGACTGCCCACCGGGCTGGACACCATGGCCGCCAAACGGCAGTATACGGCCCTCGGGAATTGCTATTGGGGCGAGGACGGAGCGCTGTTCTTCGACAACTCCATCCAGATCACCCTGCTGATGTACCGCCTGCTAAGAAAAGCCGGCGGCTATGACCCCATACTGCGGAAGACCCGCAACTGGCTCCTGGAAAAACGCGGAAGGGGATACTGGCGCAATACCTATGAGTCGAGCCTGATCCTCGAAACCCTGCTGCCCGATCTGCTTGCCGGCGGCCGGCCCGCACAGGCGCCGTCGCTGACCCTCAACGGCAATCGCGTAACGGCGTTCCCTTACGAAAACCACTTGCCGGCGGGTGCGGCTATCGATATCCGCAAGTCGGGCACCCTGCCGGTGTATTTCACCGCCTTCCAGCAGTACCTCAACCCCGCACCCGAAAAGGTCGTTGGGGCGTTTGCCGTGCAAACCTGGTTCGAACAGGATGGCAAGATCGTTCAACGGCTAAAGGCCGGCCAACCCGCCGTCCTGATGGTGGAAGTCGACGTGAAAGGGGAGGCCGACTACGTCCTCGTCGAGGCGCCGATCCCGGCCGGCTGCACCTATTCGGAAAAAGGCCAATGGTTTGGAGATCAGTCAATTCACAGTGAATACTTCAAATACAAGTTGAGTATCTTTTGCCAATCCATGCGCAAGGGAAAACAGGTTTTCAGCATCCGGCTGATGCCCCGCTGGACAGGCTATTACCGGCTAAATCCCGCACGCGCGGAACTGCAGTATTTCCCGGTCCTGTTCGGGCGGGAGGGCATGAAGCGAACCGTGATCGAATAGCACCGCCTAATAGGACAATCCCTTTATTATGCCTATTTTAGACAACTAAAACCAAACCTCTTTTTATGAACATTTTCACCCGTATGTCGAATGGCTGGAACATCGCAAGCAACAGCTGGGCCGTGCTGATGGAAAATCGCCGGTTGATCCTCTTCCCCATCCTTTCGGCAATTGCCCTTATCCTGGTAATCCTTTCCTTCGTGTTGGTTGCCCTCGCTTCAGTGGGCTGGGATATCGACGGCTTGCGCGATATCCGGGAGCAGTCCACAGCCGTCAACTACCTCTTCGTTTTTATCTATTACCTGATCAATTACTTTATCATCGTATTCTTCAATACGGCGCTGATCCATTGCACTCATCTGTACTTCAACGGCGAGCAGCCGACCATCCGCAAGGGCCTGCGGTTCAGCCTGAGCCGGATCGGGGTCTTGCTGTCCTGGGCCGCATTTGCCGCGACGGTAGGTACCATCCTGCGCATCCTGCAGGATAATCTGGGCTCGATCGGCAAATTCGTTACGGGGCTGATCGGCATCGTCTGGAGTGTCGCCACCTTTTTTGTGGTCCCGGTGATCGCCTATGAGAACCTGGGGCCGCTGGCAGCCTTCAAGCGCAGCACAAGCCTGATGCGGGAAAAATGGGGCGAAAGCCTTGGCGCCGGCTTCAGTTTTGGGCTCATCCAGCTGCTGGGCATTTTGCTGTCGGCAGCGGTAGGCGGCCTGCTGGGCTGGGCCATCCATCCCCTCGTCGGGATCGCGGTGTTCGTTCTGGGAGTATTCGCCGTAATGGTGCTGGTCAGCGCCGTGCGGACGATCTTCATCAGCGCGGTGTACCACAACCTCAACGGCGATCCCGTAAAGCATTTCAATCAACAGTTTGCCGATCAGCTCTTCGTCCAAAAGTAACCGTCTCTCTGCCAACTTGTCATTACTAAATTGTTTCTACTTATCTTTGCGGTCTAAATCAAGAAAGACCAATGCTTGGATCGTTGAGCAGCAAGATTCACGATGAGGAGCGGCAGGGGGAGGCTTACCAACCCGGGGTTGCCGGAAAAAAGGAATTCCGTAAGAAGTTCTATATAGAAAGTTATGGCTGTCAGATGAATTTCTCCGACAGCGAGATCGTGGCCTCGATCCTTAACGAGAACGGGTTTGGCGCCACCGCCAACTATACCGAGGCCGACCTCGTCCTGCTGAACACCTGCTCCATCCGCGAAAAGGCGGAGCAGACGGTTCGCAACCGGCTCCATATCTTCCGCCAGGTGAAAGTGAGCCGGCCGGGGATGCTCATCGGAGTGCTGGGCTGTATGGCCGAACGCCTGAAAGAGAAGTTCCTGGAAGAAGAAAAACTGGTGGATCTCGTGGTAGGCCCGGATGCCTACCGGACCCTCCCCGGCCTGGTCGAAGAGGCCGAAAGCGGCCAGAAGGCCGTCAACGTCCTGCTGAGCCGCGATGAGACCTACGCGGACATTTCTCCCGTTCGCCTGGACAGTAACGGCGTAACGGCCTTCGTCAGCATCATGCGCGGCTGTAATAATATGTGCAGCTTCTGTGTGGTGCCGTTTACGCGGGGCCGCGAGCGTAGCCGCGATGCCGGGTCCATCGTCCGGGAATGTATCGATCTCTTTGAACGGGGCTACCGCGAAGTCACCCTCCTGGGCCAGAATGTCGACAGTTATTATTGGATGGACGAAACAGCCGGCCAGGTGGTCACCTTCGCCCTGCTGCTGGAAAAAGTGGCCCTGATCGACCCCCTGCTCCGGGTACGGTTCTCCACCTCACATCCCAAGGACATCACCGATGAAGTGCTGCTGACGATGCAGCGCTACGAGAATATCTGCCGGTATATCCATCTGCCGGTACAGAGCGGCAGCACGCGTATCCTGCAGCTGATGAACCGCACCTACACCCGGGAATGGTACCGCGCAAAGGTGGACCGCATCCTTTCGGTCCTGCCCGATTGCGGCCTGAGTACCGACATCATCACCGGTTTCTGCACAGAGACGGAGGAAGACCATCAGGATACAATGAGCCTGATGCAGTATGCCCGCTATGACATGAGCTATATGTTCTTCTATAGTGAACGGCCCGGTACGCTGGCGGCCCGCCGGTATGCGGACGACGTTCCCGAAGAGGTGAAGAAGCGGCGGCTGGACGAGGTCGTGCGGCTGCAAAACCGCCTCTCGCTCGAGAAGAATAAGGAAGATGTGGGCAAGACCTTCGTCGTACTGATCGAAGGGGATTCTAAGAAAAGCGCCGCCGACTGGCGCGGTCGCAGCACCCAGAACAAGGTGATCGTATTCCCCAAGACAGGGTCAACACGCCAGAAAGGCGATTATGTACCCGTAAAGATCGAAGATTGTACCGGCGCGACCCTGCTCGGCCGGATAGTAGAATAAAAAGTTATGGAAATTCAATCAATAAAAAACCGGTTTGGCATCATCGGTAATTCACCGGGGCTGAACTTTGCGTTGCAGGTAGCGGTACAGGTGGCAGCCACCGATCTGACGGTGCTCATCGCCGGAGAGAGCGGAACGGGGAAGGAAGCATTCTCGATGATCATTCATGCCTTATCAGGCCGAAAGCATAATCCATTCATCGCCGTCAACTGCGGGGCCATCCCCGAGGGAACCATCGACTCCGAGTTGTTCGGTCATGAGAAGGGTTCCTTCACGGGTGCGGTGGATTCGCGCAAAGGCTATTTCGAGACGGTGAACGGCGGGACCATCTTCCTGGACGAGATCGGCGAGATGCCCCTCGGCACCCAGGCCCGGCTTTTACGCGTCCTCGAGGCCGGCGAATTCATCCGGGTGGGCTCCTCCAAAGTACAAAAGACCGATGTCCGCGTGATCGCCGCCACCAATAAAGATCTGCTCGAACTAACGGAGAAAAACAAGTTTCGCGAGGACCTTTATTACCGGCTGAGCACGGTCCCCATCCGGGTACCCTCGCTCCGGGATCGGAAAGAGGATATTCCGCTGCTATTCCGTAAGTTCGCCGTAGACTTTGCCGAACGGTACAAGACGGCGCCCGTGCAGCTGGATGAGGACGCGAAAAATCTGTTAATTAACTATTTCTGGCCCGGTAATGTCCGGGAATTGAAAAATATTGCAGAGCAGGTGTCCGTTCTTTCGGAAGACAAGCATGTCACCGCGCCGGCCCTTCGGCGGTTTATCCCCGAAACGGGATCGAGACTGCCGATGGTGATGCCCACCAACGGGGTCAGCGCCGGGAACGGAACGCCGGAATTTGCCAATGAGCGGGAGATTCTGTATAAGCTGTTCTTCGATATGAAAAAGGACGTGACCGAACTGAAGAAGATGTTTCTCGAGATCGTCCAGAATCCGTCGATGGCCTCATCCCAGCATGCCGCCTTTCTGAATGACCTGAAAGAGTTGAAGCCGGCCGAGATGTACCAGCCCCCGGCCATTGCAACGGCGCAATCCGTGGTCATCCACAACAGCGTCAACGGCCATGAGGACATCCATCATCACGAGGAAGTGGAAGAGTCGCTGAACATCATGGACAAGGAAAAAGAACTGATCGTAAAGGCGCTGAAAAAACACAAGGGAAAGCGCAAGGACGCCGCCTCCGATCTGGGCATCAGTGAACGAACCCTGTATCGTAAATTAAAGGAATACGACATTAATGAATAAGATCATCTCAGTCGCTGTCATCATCGCTCTTTGTCTGGGCTTCTCCTCCTGTAAGATCTATTCTTTCAAGGATGTGTCGATCCCGGCCGAGGTGAAGAGCATCCATATCTCCTATATCGAGAACCGGGCCCCGCTGGTGAATCCCCAGCTGGCGCCACAGCTGAACGATGCTCTGCGCCAGAAGATCAACAACCAGGCGTCGCGGCTCGCGCAGATCCAGACTTCGGACGCCGACTATGAGGTGAGCGGATGGGTGGCCGGTTACAGCTATTCCACATCCGGTGTCTCCAACCAGCAGGCCTCCACGAACCGGCTCACCGTTACCGTGCATATCGTATTCAAGAACCATCTCGATCCAACGGGAAAGAAGGTGGCACCCGCGGATTTCGAAACCGATGTGACGCGGAACTTTGACTTCTCCGCGCAGACGACCATCACCGATGCGGAGCCGCAGCTGATGCCGACGATCGTAAGCAATCTGACCGACGAGATTTTTAACAAGCTTTTCTCCAACTGGTAGAACCGACACTATGCAGCAACCCATGCAGCCTATTCTCCAGCATCTTTTCCAGGCTTCGTCCCTGGATGATATCAGCCGGCAGCAGCTCGAAGCCTTTGTAGAGGAATATCCCTCCTTCGGTATCGGGCATTATTTGTTGTCGCGCAAGTTGAAGGCGGAAGATGCCGACCGATTTGCTACGGAGACCCAAAAGACCAGCCTGTATTTCACGAATCCGTTCTGGCTGCAGTGGCAGCTGGATCATGTCGTCTTCGCAAGCGGCGGCGTCGGGCATCATGCGGTCGTCGAAGAACCGGTGGCAGCCGTCGAAGAACCGGTGGCGGTGGCCGAAGAACCGGTGGCAGCCGCCGAAGAACCTGTGGCGGTCGCCGAAGAACCTGTCGCTGCCGCCGAAGAACCCGTGGCCTTCGTCGAGGAACCGGTCGCTGCAACCGATGCGCCCATCGATGAAGCAAAAACCATGACCGCCGGCGAAGGGGAATCCATCGGCGGTGAATCTTCGGCAGCCGACCAACTGCTGCACAGTATCCAGGAAGCAAAGGGCCTGCGCCTGACGCTGGATAAAATAAATACCGACTTCGGCACCGAGCCCTCCATCGCCGGCGAAACCCTGCCCGCCGAGGCGCCCATCCATGACGAAGAACCTCCATTCGTGCTCGATGAATCAGCCCAGGTGCCGCCGCCGACCGAACCGATCCACGACGAAGAACCCCCATTCGTCCTCGAAGAACCCGAACAGCCGATAGCCGTATCGGAACCCGTCGTAGCGGAACCGGTGTCCGCAGCCGAACCCGTCGCACCGCCGCAAACCCAGCCGGAACCGGCGAGCGCACCCGACCTGGTCTTCGAACCCTACCATACCATCGACTATTTCGCCTCGCAGGGGATCAAGCTGACCCTCGACGATAACCCCAGCGACCAGCTCGGCAAACAGCTGAAGAGCTTTACCGAATGGCTCAAGGGCATGCGCCGCCTGCCGCGCAAAGACCGGGAAGTCATCCCCGACCGGGTCGCAGAAGAAGCGATACAGTCCATCGCCGCCCATTCCATCGAGTCAAAAGACATCCTCACCGAGACGATGGCCGAGGTGCTGGTCAAGCAGGGAATGCGCGAACGGGCCAAGGCCGTTTACGAGAAATTAAGTTTGCTCAATCCCGGGAAAAGGGCTTATTTTGCAGCCAAAATCGAACAATTAAACATTCTCTGATATGATTCTCTTCGTGATCCTGATTATCCTTGCCTGTGTGATCCTCGGACTGATCATTCTCGTGCAGAACCCCAAGGGGGGCGGACTGGCAGGTAATGTGGGTGGATTCAGCAACCAGCTGATGGGGGTTAAACAAACCACGGACGTTCTGGAAAAAGGGACCTGGGCGCTTGCCATCGTCGTCGGACTGCTTTGCCTCTTCTCCGCCGTCTTCGTTCCCAAAGCCTCCGGCAGCAGCCAGCGCATCCCGGAAAAAGTAAACGCAACCGCACCTATCTCCGCACCGACGCCTGCGCCTGTGACACCCGCCAAATAGTCTTTAAAAATCTTTGTAAGCGGCCTTCTCAACCCCCCCGGTAAGCATAGCTTACCGGACATGATAAAAAGAGATGGCCGTTTATTTTTTTTGGTTAAACGGCCAACTCTTTTCCAGAGATGGCCGCTTTTATATATATTAGCCGCCAATCGATTTACCTATGAAGAAATTCATTTTTGGCATCGTCCTGATCCTGCTCGTGGCAGGCGTTTTCGTTTTGTTCAGGTTCTTCGGACCTGCAACCGCTTTTGAAGGCGATAGCTATTTTCTGTATGTCCGCACGGGGATCAACTACGAACAACTGGTCGATACCCTCAAGCAGAACAATGTCCTGAGAAGCCCGGCCTTTTTCAACTGGGTGGCAGGCAGGATGGACTATCCGCAGAATCTGCGGGCAGGGAAATACGAGATCAAAAAAGGAATGAGCATGAGCACCATCGTCCGGATGCTGAAGAACGGGCGGCAGGTGCCGGTGAAGATCGTGATCACCAAATTCCGCACCCTGCAAGGACTGGCCGGCGCCATCGGGAAAAAGCTGGAAGCCGATTCGGCCGTACTTGGCAGTTACCTTCACAACGACGATTCACTGCGGGCCTTTGGCGTCGACTCCAATACGGTGATGGCGATCGTCGTCCCCAATACGTATACCTATTTCTGGAATGCGCCCCCTTCGGCGGTGTTCAAAAAGATGTACGCCGCCTATAAGGCCTGGTGGACCCCGCAGCGGGTACAGGCCGCCCGGGCAAGAAACCTTACGCCGGTGACCGCAACGATCCTCGCATCCATCGTCGAGGAAGAGACAAACGCACAATCCGACAAAGGCAGGATCGCCAGCGTCTATCTCAACCGGCTGGCCAAAAACATGCGCCTCGATGCCGACCCCACCCTCAAATTTGCCGAACGGGATTTCGAGGCCAAGCATCTTTATAACAACGACAAGACGGTGGAGTCGCCTTACAATACCTACCGCCATGAAGGACTGCCGCCGGGTCCGATCTGTACCCCTTCGGAAGCCACACTCGAAGCCGTGCTGGGATCGCCGGCCACGGACTACCTGTTCTTTTCAGCAAAGCCCGATTTTTCGGGCTATTCGAATTTCGCCGCTACCTATAAGGAACACCAGGCCTTCGCAAAAGCCTACCAGGAAGAACTGCGCCGCCAGGAAGCCATCAAGGCGCATCATACCGACAGCACCAAGAAGTAAGGCCCATGCTCAAACTGGAACGAAAGATATACGATAGCCTCCCTTTCCGCTTCCTCGAAGCCCGGAGCAAGAAGATCATCTTACCCGGTTTCCGGGGTAAGCCCCTGTTCGACGTCATCACCTTCTTCTTCAGCCAGATCAAAAAAGTGGGTCTCAACGACAGGGCCCGGTCCATCGCCTTCAGCTTCCTGACAGCCATCCCCGCCGCGACGATCTTTATCTGCACCGTGATCCCCTATCTGCCGGTCTCCCAGCAGATCGAACGCCAGATGCTCCTCCTTACCCGGGACATCACCCCCAATCAGAATACCTACGTGCTCGTCAGCCGGTTTCTCCAGGACTTCCTCGAAAAACCACGCGCCGGACTGCTCTCCTTCGGCTTCGTACTCGCCCTGTTCTATTCGTCCAATGCCATGATCGGGATCATGCGCTCTTTTAACAAGTCCCTCATCTATAATACCCGGCGCAACGCCATCCAGACCCGCTGGATGGCCATAAAACTCACCGCCCTCGTATTGTTCATCATCATCGGAAGCGTCATCATCCTGGTCACCACGGGCAACCTGCTGAAGGCCTTTCATATCAGCTATTCCAATCATAGTGTCCGCTGGCTGTTCCGCACCATCCGCTGGTTCGTCATCATCCCGCTCTTCTATTTTACGATCGCCTGTATCTACAAATACGGCCCGGCCGTTCAGGAACGATGGTCCCTTTTCTCGCCCGGGACCCTGCTGGCCACCTTCCTCACCATCCTGACAACCATGGGGTTCTCTTACTGGGTCAACCGGTTCGGCTCCTATAACAAGGTCTACGGGTCCATCGGTACCGTCATGATCCTCATGCTGCTGGTGTACTTCAACTCGCTGGTCCTGCTGATCGGCTATGAATTGAACGTCAGTATCCACCATGTGAAAGTTACCGGCGGCAGCCATGCAAACGCCGGCGAAAAGGAGTAACTTTACCCGACAAAAACCTGGGATTATGAAGAAGCTATTTTTCATGGGCGCCTTGCTCCCCGCGTTGCTGTTGCTCTCTTTCTATCCCGATCGCCTCGCAGCGGACAGCCTGCCGATCGGCGCACCGCTTCCCAAAGGCGAGGTGGTGGTCAAAGACGTCTCCGGCAGGAACATCAGCCTGGCCCAGACAAAAAAAGCCAACGGGTTACTCGTCATGTTCAGCTGCAATACCTGCCCCTACGTGATCCGCAACCAACAGCGGACAAAAGAGGTCTGCGCCTATGCCGGCGGCCGGCAGATCGGCGTCGTACTGCTGAATTCGAATGAGGGTGACCGTAATGGCGGCAATTCCTTCGAAGAGATGCAGGCCTATGCAAAAGATCAGGGCTATGGCTGGTATTATGCGCTGGATGATAAGAACGTGCTTGCCGATGCCTTCGGCGCCAGCCGGACACCGGAATGCTATCTCTTCGACAAGAATGGCATCCTGGTCTATCATGGCGCTATCGATGATTCGCCGGGGGACCAGAACCAGGTGAAACGGCATCATTTGCAGGCGGCGATCGATGAGCTGGTGGCCGGTAAAGCGGTGACCATAAAAGAAACCCGTTCGGTCGGTTGCTCCATCAACCGGGGTTCGTAAGCATCTTCTTTATTTCCGGCTCGACCTGGGCCTCGGTGAGCTGCCGGTCAAAAAAGCGGCGGTAATGCGTTTTGTTGTTCATGAATAAAGAACAGGGGATCCCACCAGACCAGCGCGCATCCACCTTCGGGCAGAAATAGTCGGCATCGGTCTCGTTGAGCCAGACGATCCGGGCATTGTAGTCATGGCTTTTGACGAAGGACGCGATCTTTTCGGGAAAGTAGTCCGGCAGATCGAGGCTTACCAGTACAAGCTCCACCCGCTGATCGCCATAACGGGCGACGGTCGATTGAAAATACGGGATCTCTTTATTGCAGGGCGCACAGAAGGTAGCCCAGAAATTAATGACCAGGGGATGATCGCTATGGGCGATCAGGTTCTCCAGATCGGTGATCTTCATCTTTTGAACAGTCGGCGCAGGCGGCAAAGACCCATAGCCGCCCGGGAGCCCGCAAAGCATCGCCAGAAATAGCAGGATTCGCATGTAAAATTATTTTAAGTGATCTTGTGTAGCACTCAACTGTCCCCTACTCCACTCCTTAAGCAATTCATCATATCGTCCCGGACTCAAACCCGGCTGGTCGTACTGGCCGGCCGCCTGCTTTTGGCGGTAGGCCTCATAAAGCGTAACCGCACAGGCTACCGAGATATTCAACGATTGGATGATCCCGACCTGCGGGATGATAAAATTGCCGTCCGCAAACGTCCGGATCTCCTCGCTGACCCCCGAATGCTCATTGCCGAAGACCAGCGCGATCCGCCCGGTAAGCTCCATCTCATAGAGGGATACGGCATCGCTGCTGAGATGGGTCGCAAAAACCCGATCCACCCGTTTGCGCAGCTGGGAAAAACACTCCTCCGCATTGTCGTATTGATGCACGGTCAGCCATTGCGCCGCACTGCTGCTGCTCTTCGCCCCCCATTTTTTGTGCCGGGGGATGCGGGTATTCAACACAAAAATATCCTGTACGCCAACGGCATCGCAGGTGCGCATGACGGCCGAGATATTGTGCGGGTCAAAGACGTTCTCGAGCACAATGATGAGATTCTCCTGTCTTTTGACCAGTACACCGGTGATTCTTTGTTCTCTTTCGGGGGTCATAATCAAGGTTATGTATCCGCTTCGGGCAGATTTCAAACACGTAAAGTTAGGCCAAAGGCTTGTACGAGCACCCGAAATATGTAATTTTGCTGAAAGACAACGACCCATGCCCTATTCATTGAATAATCCGCGGACGTTCGAAGTGGAAGACGCCGATGTGGATGTGCTTACCAGCACCGAAAATCCATACAGCCTCATCGTCTGGAACGATGAGGTAAACACCTTCGAGTGGGTGATCGAGACGTTGATGGAGGTCTGCGGGCAGTCCCAGGAACAGGCCGAGCAATGCGCGATGATCATTCACTCCAAGGGAAAATATGCGGTGAAGCGCGGGTCCTACGAAGAGCTGAAGCCACAATGCGATGCCATCACCGAACGCGGCATCGGCGCCACGATCGAGATCCTCTCGGAGTCTTAACGGCCGGCATGTCCCTTTTCATCTTAAATAACGAACTTCTATTCCCACCCGTGCACCTGGCAGAGCCGGATGGGATGCTTGCCGTCGGCGGCGATCTTTCGACCGAACGCCTGCTGCTCGCCTACCGGCTGGGGATCTTCCCCTGGTATGAAGGTCAGCATATCCTCTGGTGGAGCCCCGACCCGCGGTTCGTGCTCTTTCCCGAAGAACTGAAGGAAAGCAAGAGCATGAAACAGCTGGACCGCCGCCAGGCCTTCGATTTCCGGACCAACACGGCATTCCGGGAAGTGATCACCAACTGCAAGACCATCGCCCGCCCCGGCCAGGAAAGCACCTGGATCACCGACGAGGTGCGCTCCGCCTATACCCGGATGCACGAGCTCGGCTATGCGCACAGCGCCGAAGCCTGGCAGGACGGAGAACTGGTGGGCGGACTCTATGGGATCCGCCTCGGAAAGGTCTTCTTTGGCGAGAGTATGTTCAGCAAGGTCAGCAACGCAAGCAAATACGCTTTTATCCACTATGTCCGGCAGTTACAGGGCGAAGGCGTCAGGCTCGTCGACTGCCAGGTCTATACCCCCCACCTCGAAAGCCTGGGCGCCCAAATGATCCCCAGAGCAGATTTCGTCAGCTTTCTCGATGAGTTCATCCCCTGAATGGCTACCTGTTAAAAAAATGATATATGCAATATTTGATTTATAATAAAAATCAAATATACTTGTAAAAACCAATATCATGAAAAAGCTCCTAATCGCAGCTCTCGCACTCTTTTGCTTTACCACCGTAGTTAACGCGCAATCTTTCAAACCTTTTCGGGTAGACGTCATGACGGCCTGGGCCATCCCCCAGGGTGACGGCGCCAAAGGCGGGGTAGCCTTCTCACTCGAACCCCGGTATTCCATCATCGATCAGTTGTCCGTCGGCCTTCGCCTCGAAGCGGCCATCACCGCCCGCGGTTGGGTCGCCAGCGACGGATCTTCGGCAAGCGCCAAGATAGCGGCCAGCGGCTCCTATCTCGCGACAGGCGATTTCTATTACAGTAAAAAAATCTTCCGGCCGTTCACCGGCGTAGGTACGGGGGTGTATAGCCTCGCCAGCGCTTCATTCGACGCCAGCATGCAGAACGGCGACGTGGGCCTCGGCGCATCGACGAAGTTCGGCGGCATGATCCGCTCCGGTTTCGAACTAAGCCATTTCCGTTTTGCCGTCGAATACAATTTCATCGGCAAGACCACACAGACCGTTACTGACGGTAATGGGAATACTCTTGGAACGGCGACGGCGAAGAACAGTTATTGCGCGATCAAGATCGGCTTCTTCCTCGGCGGCGGCAGAAAACATAACACCATCAACGCGAAGTTTTGATTCGTTTGCCCATCTACGTAATTACACTTATTTGATGAATGAGCTTTCTCCTCTATACTTGTGGCTGTTAAATTCAATAACCCATAAAAACACACGCAAGATGAAGAAACTCTTTGTCGTAGGTATCGCTCTGTTCAGTATGACCACTCTGGTAAACGCTCAAACTTTCAATCCCTTTAAAGTAGACATCTCCACCGGCGCAGCCATCCCCTCGGGTACCGGCTCAAAAGGCGGCGTATTGTTCGCTGTGGAACCCAAGTACGCAGTGATGGACCAGATCTCTGTGGGTCTTCGGCTCGAAGCGGCCATTACAGCCCGCGGCGCCGTTGCCGACGACGGTTCATCGGCAAGCGGCAAGGTAGCAGCCAGCAGCAGCTATGTAGCCACCGGCGACTACTACTTTAATAACAACACCTTCCGTCCTTTCGCCGGCATCGGTGCGGGGATCTACAGCCTCGCCAGCGCATCATTCGACACGAATGACCAGGGCGGGGATGTATCCGGGATCGCGTCGGCGACAAAATTCGGCGGGCTGATCCGTGCAGGTTTCGAACTCAAGCATTTCCGGCTTGGCGTCGAGTATAACCTCATCGGCAGCAGCAAAGAAGCGATCACCGACGACCAGGGCAACACACTGGCAACCATCACCACCAAGAACAGCTACCTTGGCATCAAGGTCGGCTTCTGCATCGGTGGTGGGAAGAAATAGAAATAATTCCAACAAATAAAAGGACCTGCCTCAGCGCAGGTCTTTTTTTATGACCCTCACGGCAGGTCTTTTCTTTTTACGGGCCACCGCTCGGCATGCGCATAGATAAGCCCGCGCATATAATCGTTCTCGGGATAACGCGTGAGATAGCTCTTGAGATCGGCAGCATCATAGACCGCCGCGTCGGCAGGGAGATAGCCCATGCCATAAAGCCTTCCCTGCTCGATAAGGATACAGCTTTTCTCTTCCGCATGACGGCCCCGGTCCACCAGGGTAAAGCTCGGCAGCCGCTTCAGCAGCGTTTCAATGGCTTCTTCCACCCGCCGGTTATAGCTCTCCGAAGACTCCTGCCCTTCGCAGGCGCCCTTGCAATATCCCTGGCCGATGCCCTCGCATTGATCCTCGCCCCTCTGGATAAAGCAAAGCCGGGGACAGAGATCAAATTCCCGGATCATCTTCCGCAGGAGGTTCTGCCCTTCCAGCAGCATGGAAAAAGTATACACCGGCTGCAATTGTTTCTTTCGCT
Organism: Puia sp.; assembly: GCF_036500295.1. Lineage (NCBI taxonomy): Bacteria > Pseudomonadati > Bacteroidota > Chitinophagia > Chitinophagales > Chitinophagaceae > Puia > Puia sp. The sequence goes on from NZ_DASYCH010000123.1 coordinate 27,408, forward strand.
TCTCCAGGATAAGCCGGGAATACCCGTTGCGGTCCTCGTAGGTGTAAAGCCCGTAAGAAGGTTCAAACCGTTTCAGACTTCGGTTATACGCGGGCCACAGCCTCTTGATCTCGATACATTCCAGAAGAAAAGCCATCAGTTCCGTACCGGTGGGCTCATGCGAGATGGAATAGATGTTTCGCAGGAATTCCTGCTTTTGCCGGCCGGTCTTGTTATTGGAAAAATGGCTGCTCACCCGCTGCCGCAGGTTGTTGGCCTTACCGACATAGATGACCTTACCCTTCTGATCGTGGAAATAATAGACCCCCGGTGTCTGGGGCAACCGGTCCAGCTGTTCGGCAGGCAGGTTGATCGGCAGGTACTGCTCCTTGTTCCGGCCCTTCAGCATCCCCCGGATCACCTCGAGCCCACCCGCCTGCAGGATCCGCTCGAAAAGCAGGACGGTGGCGTTGGCATCCCCGCCGGCCCGATGCCGGTTCGGGATCGAGATGCCCAGGTGCTGGCAGATATTCCCAAGACTATAGCTCGGCGCACCCGGAAAGACCTTCCGACTGAGTCTAACGGTGCACAGCTTCCTGCTGTCCAACTCAAATCCGCAATCTTTTAACTGGCTATGAAGAAAAGAATAGTCGAAATTGACATTATGCGCCACAAAGACCGCGTCTTTGAGCCACTCATAGACGGTCGGCGCGATCGCTTCGAAACCCGGGGCAGTTGCCACCATCTCGTCGTCGATACCCGTCAGGGCCTGGACATACCGGGGGATCGAAATCCCCGGCCGGACAAGGGTCTCATACCGCTTCACCTCCCGGTTCCCATCATGCAACACAATAGCAACTTCCGTTATGGCGTTATTAGCTGCATAACCGCCGGTAGTTTCTATATCGACTATCGCGTACATTCTATCTATCCTTCAGACCCTATTGCAAAGGTGGGTTTGTAAAGGTAGATAGAAACTTCGGTTAGACCCGATCCGCCCCCTCCGAAAATTCGTTCAACTTATTTGTTCCGTACCCTACCCATCATGGCCGCCCGGGATATTCCCTGACGCAAGCCGATTTTTAACCTAAATCCAAATCTGTATGGAACAACTGGACACTATCCTGCCAAAAGAAAGCGCCGCAAGAGAAAGCACCGTTATGGTCTTTATCACTGCGTTCCTTTACTTCGCCGCCATTATGTCTTTTGCGTACCTCTTTACCATGTCTTAATGCAACAACGTTAACCCCCAAAGGGTTCAGGAACAAGAACTTAATCATGGTCAAGAAATGCCGCAAAAAGAATTTTCAGATCTCAGAAATTATATTATTTTTGTATGGAACTGCTAATTCTTCGACCTTTAGGCTGGCAACCTCTTCGCCAACTTCATCTGAGAAACCATTATCGTTCGATTTCCGATCCCCTTTGAAACCCATTTATTTTAATCATTTGGTTTCACCCTAAAAAATTTCTTTTATGAAAAAGGTCTTTCAATCGATCCACATCGGAGAAACAGCGAAAACATTCTTACTGGCCATCGGTTTTATCGGCCTCGTGATGTTCCTGTCTTACCTTTACTGGTTTGCATAGGTTTATAGTAATAAATTGCGCCTTGCAGATCAATAAGTAGGGCAGGTCTATATACGCATAAAATATTCAAAGCAATTCCCCATTTTTGGGGAATTTTTTTTTCACCCCCCGCCCAACGGGCGGATTCTTTTATCTGATTCGTACATTTGCGCTCCATGGAACTGAGTAAGAACTATATACCGGCCGCTACAGAGGAAAAATGGTCAGATCACTGGCTGAGCAAACGTTATTTCCATAGCCGGCCCGACGGCCGCCCCGCCTATAGCGTCGTTATCCCCCCACCAAACGTCACCGGCGTCTTGCATATGGGTCATACCCTCAACGAGACCGTCCAGGATATCCTCGTCCGCAAGGCCCGGATGAGCGGCTTCAACGCCTGCTGGGTGCCCGGCAGCGACCACGCATCCATCGCTACCGAGGCCAAGGTCGTGGGAATGCTCAAAGAACGGGGGATCGACAAGAACCAGCTCACCCGCCCGGAATTCATGAAATATGCCTACGAATGGAAGGACAAGTACGGCGGCATCATCTATGAACAGATCCGCCGGCTGGGTTGCAGCGTGGACTGGGACCGGGTATCCTTTACCATGGATACCGACTACTATTCCTCCGTTATCGGGGTGTTTATCGATCTCTATAAAAAGGGCCTCATCTATCGCGGTGCGCGGATGATCAACTGGGACCCCCAGGCCAGGACCGCCCTCAGCGACGAGGAAGTCGACTACAAGGACGGCGAGGGTAAGCTGTATTATGTCAACTATGCGCTTGTCGACGCCGCGGGTTCGCCCCTCGGCCGGAGCGTTACCATCGCCACCCAGCGGCCCGAGACCATCATGGGGGATACCGCTATCTGTGTCAACCCGAATGACCCCCGCTATGCCGGCCTCCGGGGCATGTTTGCGATCGTTCCGCTCGTGAACCGCCGCGTTCCCATCATCTTCGACGAATATGTCGATCCGGCATTTGGCACCGGCGCCCTCAAGGTGACGCCCGCCCACGATATCAATGACTATAACCTGGGCCTGAAGCACTCCCTGCCCATCGTCGACACCCTCAACGAGGACGGAACCCTCAGCGCCGCGGCCGAAGTGTTTGTCGGCATGGAGCGGTTTGCCGCGCGTAAGGCGGTGGTCAACCAGCTCAGGACCGAAGGGCTGATCGTCAAAGAAGAGGTTCATATGACGCGGCTGGGGTATTCCCAGCGCACCAATGCCGTCGTCGAACCGCGCATCTCCACTCAATGGTTCGTCCGCATGAAGGAGATGGCAGGGCCCGCGCTAAAGGCCGTGACCGAAGGCCATATCCGGATCCATCCCGGCGACAAGTTCCTGGCCACGTATAAATATTGGATGGAGAACGTCCGCGACTGGTGTATCTCCCGCCAGCTTTGGTGGGGCCAGCAGATCCCCGCGTGGTATGCGCCGGACGGCAGCTTCCAGGTAGCCGCAACCCGGGAACAGGCTTATGCGCTGTTCGTCGCCGCGGGCAAGCCGGCCTTTGCCGCCTCCGACCTGACCCAGGACGCAGACGTGCTGGATACCTGGTTCTCTTCCTGGCTCTGGCCCATCGAGGTCTTCAAGGGCGTCAGCAACCCCGGCAACGCCGATATCCGCTACTACTACCCTACTTCCGTTCTGGTCACCGGCCAGGACATCATCTTCTTTTGGGTAGCGCGGATGATCATGGCCGGACTCTACTATTTCCCCGAGAGCCTCCCCATGGAACAGCGCGTTCCCTTTCGCGACGTCTACTTCACCGGGATGGTCCGCGACAATCAGGGCCGCAAGATGAGCAAGAGCCTCGGCAATTCCCCCGATCTGCTGGCCCTCATCGACAAGTATGGCGCCGATGCCGTTCGCTTCGGCATCATGATCGCCTCCCCCGCCGGCAACGACCTGCTGTTCGACGAAGCAGCGCTCGAACAGGGCCGCAACTTCAATAACAAGTTGTGGAATGCCCTGAAGCTGGTAAAAGGCTGGGAAGGCAGGCTGACCCCCACCACCTGGAACGGCAATACGCCCTTCGCCATCCAATGGCTGGATAACCGGCTCCACGACGTCCGGGAGACGATCGAACAATTGTTCCGCGAATTCCGGCTCAGCGAAGCGCTGAAGACATTGTATTCCCTCATCTGGGATGATTTCTGCAGCTGGTATCTGGAATGGGTAAAACCAGGCTTCGAACAGCCGATGGATGCGGAAGTTTACCGCCACACCGTACGTTTCTTCGAGCAGCTGATGCAGTTGCTTCATCCCTACATGCCGTTTATCACCGAAGAGCTCTACCACCTGCTGGCCGGCCGGGCGGAAGGCGATGATCTCTGCGTGCTGCAATTTGCCGCGACAACCCCCGCAAACGAAAGCGTTCTCGCCGAAGGCACACTGCTGAAAGACGCGATCACCGCGTTGCGTGACGCCCGCAACAAAGCGCAGATAAAACCAAAGGAGCCCATCAAGCTGCATATCCATTCGGCCTCCGAAGCCATATTCCGGTCACTGGCCCCGATCCTTTCGCGCCAGGTCAATGCTGAAAGCATCGACTTCACACAGGAGGCCATCCCCGGCTCACTGGCCGTTGTTTCCGGGAAGGATAAATACTATATCGTCACCGAGCAAGCCCTCGACAAGGGCAGTCAGAAAGAAGATCTGCTGAAGGAGTTGACCTACCTGAAAGGATTTCTGGCTTCCGTCAACAAAAAACTCGAGAACCAACGCTTTGTTCAGAACGCCAAACCCGAGGTCGTAGACCTCGAACGTCAGAAAAAGGCAGATGCGGAGATCAAGATAAAAACCCTGGAAGAAAGTCTTAGCACCCAATAGTCTTGCTGCGTTCGAACCCGGGCCTAATCCACCGGCTTCACCGCATGTCCGCTATATCCCTGCGACAGCAGGTTCAACGGCAGGATCAGCTCCCACTGATTCGGCCCGCGGCCCTCGAAGTCGGGATCCAGCAGATGACTATATCGAATGCCAAAACTCACCGCCAGCTGGTTCCACCATTTCGTATCGAAATAAACCTCGGAGCCAAAGGAGCGGAAGTTCCCGTTAAAGACCTGCCCATTGGTATAGAAATCCATGGCCCGCGTATAGTCGTAGTAGAGGTTGGCCCGCACCCGCAGGAAGTAGACCATATTCCCGAAGCCCCAGTCGGGATAGAAAAGCGGCAACTGATAGTTGCCCGACACCCGCCACATCCGGTGGAAATTCTCGGCTGTATATCCCCGTGAAAATGGGAAGCTGTTGGAAAACCGGGCATTACCCAGGGTATCCCGTTGCTGGAAGGCCGCCGCCAGCAGCAGGCTGTGCGTATACGCGACCCCGGGCAGGTAAAGGAACCCCGACGCGAGAAATTGATGAGCCGTAAAGGCGCTGACGGCGCTACTGTAGGAAAGGTTCAGCACCTGCGCAAACCGGGGAGCGATCTGTTGCTGCGCCTGCTGGGATTGATGGACAAAGCTGATATACGGGTCGATATAGGCAAACCCGCGGCTGTTGAAGGAATCCTTATAGACGCCGGAATAATAGCGTTGATTATAGATGATATCCGACCCGAATTGCAGACTGGTATAGTTCAGATGGCTGGCCCAACTGAGCGGGATGCTGAAGCCGGCGCGGGTCTCACTCTCGTTCCAGAATACCTTTTGACTGCGGTAGAACGCATTCCGGTCAAAGGTATAATCCCAGCCCGCGTCGAGAAAGGGATAGAGACCGCCATAGGTCGCTTCCACCCCCACCTGCTTATAGTGTTCGTCGCGGTTATAGGCGGCATAGATCTGCGTCTCGAAGGTATTGAGGATATTGTCGCTGATAAGCGACAGCTGATAGTCGGGGTCGTTGATATAAGGCCGCCAGCTGTGGAAGTTGAACAGATGCGAAGCCAGGGGATACTTTGTCGCGGGATAGTTGCCGGCCGTGATCCGGTCCAACAGTCGCGAAGGCCCCTTTTCCAGCGAGTCTATCCCCTGTACAGGCAGGTCCCGCACCCATTCGCTCAGGGCCATAGGTTCGTAACGGAGTTCTGCCTTTCCTGCCCCATCCATCAGGAAGCCCACAGCAGTAAAGGTATTCCAGGTCGCCCGCCCATCGGGACCCGCCGTAAACTGATATTGCCCGGTGCCGGGGTCGCCATGCGGCAGCCACACCCGGAAAAGCTGGCCCCCGGCAAGCCCGTAGACCCGGTTCTGTCCCTCGCGGGAGGCGGTGAACCAGACAGTGTCGCCGCTGACCGATGGGAAGCCGATCGTCTGATAGCTAAAAGGAAGAAGATACCTTGCCTTGCCGCCAGTATCGACAAGCGCCAGCGACATCTGCCCGCTGCGGTTACGGACGGCCGTTACGATGCCGCCGTTGGCCATAAATTTCGGATAGGTGTAGAACAGCCCGTCGGGATTGGGCAGGCGACGGATAAGCGTTCCCTCCGTGTCCATCAGGTGGAGCTCGCAGCCCCCGTCGGCCGCTTCCTGTACGGCCACGATGGTCCGGCCGTCCTCGCTGATATCGGGGGAAAAATACCGGCTGCGCCGGGTCAGCCTTCTGTCCGTCTTCGCGTCGACGTCGATCAGGCGGAGGACCCCATAGTCCCGCCAGCCCCAGCGGGGGTCCGTTTCGTACGCGGAGTAGACGACACGGCCGTTTCGATACGAGAAATAGTTGTCCTGCGAGATCCCCCGATTGACAAGCCGGGTGGCCTCGCCGGTATGCCAATCCTGTACGACAAAAGCTGGGATGCGTTTGTAGCTGCTACGCATATAGAGGAGGTTGCCGCCCGGGGTAAACTGGGGGAACTCCTCGTTCGCGACAAAATGCTTATTGGTTCGGGCAACGGAATCGGCGGACGCCACCGGACTCCCCCCGGACGTCTGCTGCGAACGCCGGAAATACTCAAGGGCACTCGTGCGAAACTGGGGAAATGTAGTCCCGGCATACCGTTTGATTCCCCTTTGCAACGGATAAAAGATCCCGTGGAAGGCCGCGGCATCCCGGCCCACCTTTCGCCAGAAGTCGTCACCGTAGCGTTCGCGGCCATAGGCGATCAGCATATACCCAAGCGGATAGTGGTCGGGGACATAGTCACGGAGTGAGCCGTTGCGCAGCTTCATCCACGAGTAGGGTTTGTTCCCGGCCCATAGCGACCGGTAGCTGTCGAAGAACCAGGGAAGCCGCCCCCTGCCCTGGTCGCTGACGAGGGTCTCCTGGTAGACGGCATCGCCCTCCCAGAACCAGTTGGGCACCGCCAGGCTGTTGGCAAAGGCCTGACCGCCTTCGCCGAAGAGGTAGTAGAAGACGCCGGAAAGGCCGACGCGGAAATTATTGTACTGCTGAACGTGGCGGTATTCATGGATGGCCAGCGTCCGGGCCCAGGGCAGGCTGCCCAGATCGAAGCTGTTCTGTTCGGGCGTAAGCTGGAATTCACTGCGAAAAGGGGCGAGCTGGACATACCCGTTGGCGATAGTCGTCTGATTCTGCAGGACAATGTCGATCTTGCGCTGCCGGGGGCCGATGGTCGGCCGGGTCGTTTGGGCAAGCCGGTGGACGATGGCCGCAACGGTCTGCGCCTGCGAGTCGAGTCCCACGGGGAAAATGATCCGCGCCGTGTCGGTGTTGAGCTGACGCCATTTCAGGGAAGGGGGGTTACCGCCAAAGATCTGGGCGGAGCTTCCTGTTGACAAGAAAAGAACTCCAAACAACAAAGGCAAACAGAAACGATGCATGTAATTGGTTCACTTTTTGGTTTACAGGTGGCTCAAATTAAGGTATTTTCGCATTAATCTATGAAGCTCAACGGTCGATCCTTATTGTTATCCGGCGACTATGATGCCTTGCCGGTGGCCATCGCCGGATTTATCCTCGTCCAGGCCCTCTGCGCATATGGGGGCATCGGGGTCTCGCCGGATTCGATAGTCTATATCAGCACTGCCCGGAACATCCATGATCATGGGGTGATCAACGATTTTACCAATATGCCGGTGATGGACTTCCCGGCCTTCTATCCCATGTTCCTCAGCGGCGCCCTCTTTCTCACGGGCGCCAGGGTGCTCAGCTTTGGGCCGGTCCTGGATGGACTGCTCTTTGCCACGCTGATCGGACTCTGCGGCTGGATCATGAACCGGTTTACCGCGGTCACCCGGACCTACAAATTCCTCCTGCTGGTGATCATCGTGCTAAGCCCCTGTCTGCTGGAGATCTATTCCATGATCTGGAGCGAGACCCTCTTTCTGCTCTGGTCGATTCTCTTTATCATCGCCGCTTACGGCTACTTTCAAACGCGGTCGGTCCACCGGCTGCTGGTCATGGCGCTGATCGCCGGGGTGGCCTGTGTCACCCGTTATGCAGGGGTCAGCCTCGTGGCGCTGGGCGGGCTGCTGCTGCTTTGCGACAGCGCGTTGCGCTGGGGACCAAAAAAGCTCGGTCACCTGGCCCTCTACGGCGTGGTGTCCGTTTCGCTGTTAGCCCTGAACCTATACCGGAACCTGCAGCTGACACAGACCCTGACCGGCTACCGCGAGCCGGGGATAACGCCGTTTACCGACAACCTCCACGACTTCGGCAGCGTACTCTGTGACTGGCTGCCCTTCTTTAACCAACGCTACCAGACCGCCTCGGTCGTCGCGGTGCTTTTTATCCTTCTGATTACGGGCATCTTTGTGTACCGGTTGGTCCGGCGGAACAATTTTTTTTCGATCGACACCCTCGCGATGAGCTATTTTGTGGTCTATGGGGGCTTTATCCTTTGGACCGCGACGGTTTCCCGGTTTCAGCAACTGGACAGCCGCCTGCTGTCGCCGCTATTCATCCCCTGGCTCTGGGGCAGCACCAACTGGATCCCCGCGCTCCTGCGGCGTTGTCCGCCCCGCTGGAAGAAGTGGGCCGTGACCGCCGCTCTCGCCGCCGCCGGCTGTTTTATTTACGGCGAGCTCCACGATTTCCGCGAGAACTGGGAAGGCATCCACTATGCCGGCATCCCGGGCTACACCGAGAACAGCTGGAAGCAGTCGGAGACGATGGCCTATGTCCGCGCGCACCGGGACTCGCTGGAAAAGGCGGGCCCGCTCTATTCGGACGCCTTCGAAGGGCTGTGGTTCCTAGCCGGCGTGGAGTCCGATCTCCTCCCTCATAAAGATAACCCCGAAGACATCCGGTATATGATGAAGCAGGATCATTTCACCGTCATCTGGTTCGATGATGCCATCAACTACGATCTGATCGATGTCGAATTCATGCGCAATCAAAAAGAGCTGGTCGAAGAGCTGCATTTTAAAGACGGGGCGATTTATTTCTTCAAGACCGCGCCGGCCGCACCACCACATTGACTGGACGGCCCGGAGGGCCGTCGGCCGAAGGCCAGACTTTAGCGCTAAACAGGAGATGCGCTATTTTTCCAGCAGCGCATCTCCCGTTTTTCTTTTATTTTTAAGGGATGTTTTTATTTGCATTGGCGGTAGCGCCGGGTCTCGCGGTCTGTCTTTTTATCTATTCCCTCAACAAGTTCGGGAAAGGGTCGATGCGCTACCTGGTGATCTCCTTCATCCTGGGGATGGCGGCCACCGTTCCGGCGCTGCTGGTACAGCTGATGGCGGAAGACGTGCGTACGGAGCCCTGGCGTCATTCGATCGCCTCCTATCTCTGGTATGCCTTTGCGGTTGTCGCCCTCAGCGAAGAAGGAAGCAAATTCCTGGTCCTGCGCCTCTATGCCTACCCCAAAAAGGTCTTTCGCGAGCCGTTCGACGGCGTCATCTACGGCGTGATGATCGGGATGGGGTTCGCCACGGTGGAGAATATCGAGTATGTCCACAAATTCGGCCTGGAAACGGGCGTCTCACGTTTTTTCCTGGCGATCCCCGCACATGCTGCCTTTGCCGTCCTGATGGGTTTTCCCGTCGGGCGAGCGAAGTTTGAACGGAGCCGGTCGTTCGGGTTATTGCTAAAGGGACTGCTCGTGGCCGTTTTATTCCACGGCAGCTTTGACTTTTTTCTTTTTGTGCAGCAAAACAGGGAGATCACACAAAAACTTTCCACGGGATTGCTTTCCTTTGGGGCGTTTGCCACCTTCTACATCGCGGTGCGGCTGGCCATGAGAGCGCTGCGGATGCATCAGGCACGCGAACACCCGCCCTATCACCAAAACCATTCTGAACATGATGGATGACTCACTTTCAATACGACCCGGAGACCTCGATGATATCAACGCCATCGGTTTTCTCGCCCAGCAGATCTGGCCGGAGACCTATGGGGATACCCTACCGGCGGAGCAACTGAACTATATGCTCAATCTCTTCTACAATCCCGCTTCGCTTCGCAAGCAGATGCTGGACGACAAGCACCAGTTCCTGCTGGTGGAAGAGGAGGAAGAGCCCATAGGCTTTGCCTCCTGGGGCGCCATGGACGAGCCGGGCGTCTTTAAGCTTCACAAGTTGTATGTCCTGCCCGGCCAGCAGGGAAAAGGACTGGGCCGGTCGATGCTGCAGTTCATTTTCCAGTCGATCCGCCCCCTCGGCGCAAAAACGCTGCGGCTCAATGTTAACCGGTATAACAAGGCGCGCCGGTTTTACGAGCGGATGGGCTTTGCCGTGACAAAAGAAGAGGATGTGCCGATCGGCAATGGGTATTTTATGAACGATTATGTGATGGAGGTCGCGGTCCCGTCCTGACCCATCGCGGCCAGTTTCATTTGGTTAGCCGTTTCGTGACCGAGATACACCTCGATCCGTTTTTCCACCAGGTAGATCAGTGGGGTAAGGACGATGGCCATCGTCGCTTTATAGGCATAGTTCACCAGGCAGATGGCGAGTACCTGTTGCATACTCCAGTTGTTGCCGAGGCGAAAGGCGATGAACAGCACGACAAAGCTGTCCACCAGCTGCGAGACGATCGTGGAGCCCGTTGCGCGCAGCCAGACATGCTTGTTACCCGTGATCTTTTTTATCCGGTGGAAGACGGTGACATCGACGATCTGGCTGACCAGAAAGGCCGTCAGACTGCCGAGAATGATCCACATGCCCTGACCGAAGATCCCGTTGAAGGCATCCTGCATATTGGGAATATTGCTGCCTGTTTTGGTGCCGATCCAGAAATCGGCGGGCGGGATATGGATCGCGGCATAGAACATCAGAAACGCATAGGAGATAAGCGCGATCGCGATATAGGAGATGCGTCTCACGGCCTTCGGCCCGAAATATTCATTCACGATATCGGTCATCACGAATTCCAGGGGCCATAGCAGCACACCACAGGTAAGATTGAAGGCCAGCCCCTTTTGACCAAAGAGCGTGAAAGAAGCCGGGTGCAGGCCGAATAGTTTTTCCAGCGAGAAGATCTTCCCCCCGATACATTCGGCGATCAGCGCATTGGCGACGAAGAAGGCCGTAAAGAAGAGGAACAATTTCGTCGGCCGGTCTTTTAATAGTGCGTGGATCATTTGAGGTTACGATTGAGTATAAGAATAATTACCTGGGCGGCAAAGAACAGAAAGTTGACGACGATCAGCCAAACCGGTATGCCGGTCCTCCGCAGTCGGCGGACAAAGAACAGCACGATCAGGATCAGGTTCAGGAAGATGTTGACCGCGATCGAAACCAGCCAGCCCAGCACGATCACATCGGACGTCAACGCATTATCCGGGAATTGCGGCAGCCATTGAGAAAAGGACACCAGGAGAAAACAAATATTGCAGATGAACGCGACCCTGGAAAGAATTCGTATCACTCCCATGTTTAGCTAATAGTTGGATTTGCGGGGCAAAATACCATTAAAAAACCATTATTTTGCCGGTAACACTGATAAAGTAAGCCATGAACTCTCCGGTACTGAAAAAAGCGCTTCCCCATCTGATCGCTGTCGCCGTTTTTCTCCTTGTGGCCGTCGTCTATTGCCGGCCGGCATTGCAGGGAAAGGTGGTTTTTCAATCGGACATGCTGCATTGGAAGGGAATGGCGCAACAGTCCATGGAATTCAAGGAAAAGCACGGTCATTTTCCTTTATGGACGGAGAGCGCTTTCGGTGGCATGCCGGCTTATACCATCGCGATGGAAGGGCGGTGGAAATTCAGCTTCACCTCGCTGGGCAATATCCTCTCGCTGGGCCTCCCTCAACCCATCAATTTTTTCTTTCTGGCCTGCATTTGTTTTTATATTCTATGCGCCGTCCTGCGGATAAATCCATGGATAGGCATCCTCGCCTCGCTGGCCTATGCGTACAGTTCTTACGACCCGGTGATCATCGTCACCGGCCATGTCACCAAGATGTGGGCCATCGCCTATGCGCCGGGGGCGATCGCGGGTCTGCTGCTGCTCTTCCGGCGACAATACCTGGCCGGGACGGCCCTGCTGACCCTGTTCCTTGCCTTGCAGCTCAGCAGCCAGCATTTGCAGATCGTCTACTATACCCTGCTGAGCATGGGGCTGCTGACCCTGTTCTATACCGTGGAGGCTATCCGCCGGAAACAGGCAAAAGCGCTGTTCCTCTCTCTCGGCCTGGCGCTGGTGGCCGGGGGTATCGCATTTGCCAGCAGTACGATCGGAACTCTGCCCGTAAAAGAATACACCTCGGAGACGATGCGCGGCGGGCGTACCGAGCTGACCAACGGCGTCAGCAAGATGGAGAGCCACGACGGCCTGAGCAAGGACTATGCCTTCGAATGGAGTTATGGCATCGGCGAGACGCTGACGTTGGCTGTGCCGGACATCTATGGGGGCGGTAGCAGCGGCAAGGAGATTGGCGACGATTCGAAGTTTGCCGGCCGGCTGACGCAGGAGTTCTCCGTTCCGCAGGAACAAGGTCTGCAATATGCCAACGGTTCGGCCTACTGGGGCGGCCAACTCTTTACCTCAGGTCCCGTCTATCTGGGCGCCGTCATCTGTTTCCTTTTTCTCTTCGGGCTGGTCTACTGCAAAGGCTGGCCGAAATGGTGGCTGTTGAGTGTCGCCCTCGCCGGGATCGTCCTGGCCTGGGGAAAGAACTTTGCCGCCTTTAACTATTTCCTCTTCGACTACTTGCCCTTATACAACAAGTTCCGGGCCCCGTCCACGGCGCTGGTCATGCCTCAGCTGGCCTTTCCCCTGCTGGCCGCCCTCGGGCTGAACGAGCTGCTGACCCGCGGGGAATCCCGGGAAGTGCTCTGGAAAAAATTCAAAACCGCCGGCATCGCCACCGGCGCCTTGTTGCTGGTGCTGGTTGGATTTTATTTCACGGCGGACTATCAGGGGATACATGACGGTGATCTGAAAGAACGTTTTGTCCAGGGCAAGATGCAGCAGCTGTCGCAGGGCCGTCAGGCGGCTGGCGGCGATGTGCAACAGCAGGCGATGGCCACGGGTAATGCGTTGTTGAAGGCCCTGCAGGCCGATCGCCAGGCCATCTATGGCAGTGACCTCCTCCGAACGGTTCTGTTGATCGCAGCGGCCACGACGTTGCTGGGGCTGTTCATCCGAAACAGGATAAAACCGATGGTCCTGCTGGCCGGCCTGATCGTCCTCAGCACCTATGACCTCGTTGCCGTCGGCGCCCGTTATCTCAATACCGACAGCTATGTGGACGAGGCGGATTTCGAGTCCAACCTGAGTCCCACCGCGGTCGACCAGCAGATCAGCAACGACCCTGATAAGAACTTCCGGGTCTTTGACGAATCATCGCAGAGTCCTTTTATGGATGAACGCGCCTCCATCTTTCATAATTCCCTGGGGGGCTATTCACCGGCCAAGTTGGGCCTGTACCAGGATCTCATCGAGAACCAGCTCTCGAAAGGCAACCGCCAGGTGTACGATATGTTGAACACAAAGTATTTTATCGTTCGCGATCCGCGCAGCGGACAGACCTCGGCGCAGGTAAACGCCGGGGCTTTCGGTCCTTGCTGGCTGGTGAAGGCGATTCATTATGTGAAGGATGGCAACGAGGAGATGAAGGCGTTGGACAGTGTGGGCGTCCGGGATACCGCGATCATCCAACAACGTTTTGCCCGCCTGGTAAAGAGCCAGCCCGTTCCCGACAGTTCGGCAAGTATCCGGCTGGAGAAGAATGGGAACGATCAGCTGGTCTATCGCTACTCCGCCAAAACTGATCAATTCGCCGTCTTCAGCGAGATCTATTACGACAAGGGCTGGAATGCCTTTATCGATGGAAAAAAGGCCGATTATTGCCGGGTAGACTATGTCCTGCGGGGCATGGCCATTCCGGCGGGGGATCACACGATCGAGTTCCGTTTCGAGCCCCACAGCTATGCCGTCGGGTCGGTATTGGCGGTTTGGTCCAGTGTCCTTATTTATCTTTTAGTGATCGCCGCCGCCATCGGTCTGTGGAAGCAGGCCGGAGCGGGTCGTAAAAAAGCCACAGGAGGTAACCTATGAAGCCGCTCAGTCTGGTGATCATCACCTATAATCGGCCGGATGACGCGCTGGACCTCGCCCGGAATATCCAGCAGTTGAATGGGCTGGAGGAATGGGTCGAGGAAGTGATCATCGTCAACAATCGCAGCACGGTCTCCTATCAGGCGCTGGAAGACTTTATCGCCGCCCACCCTGCTGTTCCGTTTCGTTATTCGGTGGCACCCGAAAACCTCGGCGTTTCCCGCGGGCGCAACTATGCCATCGGCCTTAGCCGGGCGCGTTACCTGGTATTCCTGGATGACGATGCGGTGTTCCGGGATCCGGAGGTGCTGCGATCGATCGTGCCCATCTTCGAAGAAAAGGACAGTGAAGATCCCGGCCGGATCGTCGGCATTGCCGCCTTCAAAGTATACTATTACGCCACCGGCGAGATGCAGGAAAACGCCTTTCCGCATAAACGCTTTACCCAACGCCGGAACTGGCCGCAATTCGACACCGCCTACTTTTCCGGCTGCGCGCATGCCATTCGTCGAAGCGTCTTTGACGCCGTCGGCGTATACCCTGAGAACTTCTTTTACGGAATGGAGGAGTATGACCTCAGTTACCGCGCGGTTCAGGCCGGATTTGCCATCCGTTATGATGACCGGGTCGTGATCCGGCATAAAGAATCACCGGCGGGCAGGCTGACACCCCGGGATAAACTGCGGGGGATGTGGGTCAACAAGAGTAAGGTGGCATGGAAGTACCTCCCTTTACGTTTTTTTTACACGACAGCATTTCTATGGAGTCTGGAATACCTGAAAAAAAGCGGCTGGCATCTCGGCGGATTCTTCAAAGGCTGGGGCGAAGTATTCGGGATACCCCGGATAGAGCGTCGCCGGCCCGTCGGTGCCGCCGCCCGGAATTACTTGCGCCGCGTGAAGGCGAGACTAACCTATTAATAAAAAAGCCCCTACAAAGTAGGAGCCTTTTTTAGTATCGTTACCGGTTACCGGTGGGGTCATTACCATTTGTCAACCTCTTCTCCTGTGGCAGCTGCCGGGGAAGAAGAATGTGGAACGGGTGCGGCCGTATGGCGTACTTCCGGCGCAGGACGTACATCATCTTCGACACTGTCTTCTACTGCTGTTTCCTGATAGGTGGTTTCACCGTTGTAGTTGTTCTCACCGTTCTCGACATTGTCATGGTTGTAGGCGTCGAAGTCGAAATCCGGCATCAGGTCGGTTTTGACATAATCGATGGCCTCCGTCAACGCCTTCAGGAACTTGTTGAAGTCTTCCTTGTACAGGAAGATCTTGTGCCTGTCGTAACCATCCTCATTGAATTTCTTACGGCTTTCGGTGATCGTCAGATAATAGTCGTTACTACGGGTTGCCCTCACATCGAAGAAATACGTTCTGCGTTTGCCAGCGCGAATCCTTTTGCTGTAGACGCTTTCCATTCTTTTGTCGTTGTTTTCGTACGCCACAATTTTTTGTTTTAATTTCTAATAAAGCAGTTACAAATATAGGATTGTTTTCGAATTAGCAAAATTTGGCAAAATAATAATAGCACCTAATTGAGGCCAAATTATGCGTCGAAACCTTCACCCTAATAAATGTGTATCAACACCGAACACTATGCGGGGTTATTTTCAGCCTGCTGCTGCTCATAGAGATAGGTATAATAGCCGTTAAGCGCCAGCAATTCCTGGTGGGTGCCCGTCTCGACGATGCGCCCCTCTTCCAGGACGACGATCCGATCGAAATCGAAAAGGGAAAAGATGCGATGGGTAATTATAATGGCGGTCTTGTGTTGCAGATATTGATATAAATTACCAAGTATTTCCTTTTCAGTCTTAGCATCGACAGCGGACAGACAATCGTCAAAGACAATGACTTCGGGGTCTTTTATCAGGCCGCGGGCGATGGATATCCGTTGTTTTTGACCGCCGCTGAGGGTGACGCCCCGTTCGCCGATGACGGTGTCGTAGCGCTCGGCAAACCCTTCTATTTCCTTATCGACGCTGGCATAACGGGCAGCTACCCTTACCTTTTCCTCATCGGCACGGTCGAGCCCGAACTGGATGTTCCCGGATACGGTGTCGCTGAAGAGGAAGACGTCCTGGGGAACATAGCTGATCTGGCGGCGAACGTCCTGGAGGTTCAGATGGCGCAAATCGGCGCCGTCGACCAGGATCCTGCCCTTGTCCGGATCGTACATGCGGAGCAGGAGTTGCGCGATGGTGGTTTTGCCGCTGCCCGTCCGGCCGATGATGACGACTTTCTCTCCTTTGCGGATCTCGAGATTAAAATCGGCCAGTGCGTGAATACCCGTATTGGGATAGGTAAAATCCACCCCCTGGAAGTGGATATTTCCCTGTAGGGGCATGGCGGTGGCGTCGGGGGCGTTGCGGATGACGGGGGTCGTGTCGAGAAACTCGTTCAGCCGTTTTTGCGACGCCGACGCCCGTTGGACCATGCTGGCCACCCAGCCGATGGCGCTGACGGGGAAGGTGAGCATGGTGATATAGATCACGAATTCCGTGATGGTGCCGATGTCGGTGTTGTGTTTGCCATAGATCACATAGAGGCCGCCGATCATGATGGCCAGCAGGGTGCTCAGGCCGATCATCAGGCCCATGGCGGGAAAATAGATGGCTTCCACCTTGGCGAGGTTGACGGCATTCTTGCGATATTCTTCGCTGTTGTGGTTAAAGAACTGGAGCATGGCTTTTTCCTGCACGAAGGATTTGATCACCCGGATCCCGCTGTAGGATTCCTGGGCGTTGGTGGTGAGGTTGCTCAGCAGCGCCTGGATATGTTCGCTCCTTTTGTGGATGATGGTGTTGACATAATAGATGGTGATGGCCAGGATGGGCAGCGGCGTCAGCACGTAGAGGCTGAGCAGCGCGTCTTTGCGCAGCATGAAGAAGAGGCTGAAGCCGATGGTCACCAGCAGGTTGGCGAGGTACATCGTCGCCGGACCTGTATACATCCTTACGCGGCTGACGTCTTCGGCCATCCGGCTCATCAGGTCGCCGGTGCTGTGGGTCTTATAGAAGTTGGTGTCCAGCTGCTGGTAGTGGGCATAGATCTCGTTCTTCTGATCGAATTCGATATGCCGGCTCATGACGATGATGGTCTGCCGCATGAGGAAGAGGAACCCGCCGCTGATCAGCGCCAGCACCAGCAGCGTGATGCCACAGATGGCCACCTTCCGCGGGAACGACGCATGATGCGCGTCCATGACCCTTATGAATTTGCGCACCAGTATATCGTAGTTGGCAGTGTCCTTGGCATCCGTCGCCGCAGCTTTCGCGGCATTCGCGGTGGTGGGTTGCCCCGGCGCGGTCACTCGCCCGGGCGTAGCCCCTTGCGGGCTCGATGCCTCCTGCGCGGTATCCGCCGCCGGGTTGCCGCCATTATTTCGCAGCAGGACCTCAACGGAATTGACCACGTAACCCGTCACCTGCGGGGTCAGGATGCGGAAATAGTTCGACAGGATGATGAACAGGAGGCCCAGGAGCAAGCGCCAGCGATATTTCCAGAAATATTTATTTACAGCCTTTAGATGCTTCAATCCAGGATTTTGGGGCAAAATTACGAAAATGTGCGGGACCGAGGCCACCGTTGGTGTAGTCGGCCGGGGCCTGCCCCGGCGGCCACCTCGATCCGGCCCTGCCGCCCCCGGCCCGTCCCCGATCCGGGGCTGCCGCTACTGACCATATCCGCCGATGACTTCAGCTCCGGCGCCGCCGCCCAGGGCCCGCCCCGGCAGCCTTTCCCAAAAATATTTGGAGGTTTACCCGTAGACCCTAATTTTGCGCCCGGAGAGATGGCAGAGCGGTCGATTGCGGCGGTCTTGAAAACCGTTGAAGGTAAAACTTCCGGGGGTTCGAATCCCTCTCTCTCCGCAAACGCCTTAATCAAAAAGCATCAAAAGCCCGCAAATTCAGCAGTAGCGGGCTTTTTCATTTTTGCCCACCACCAGAAAAACTCAAAAAAGGTCATACTTGGAGTGAGTGATTCGGTGAGTGGCAAAATTCAACAAAAAAATCACTCACTGGAATCTCGTAAAGCAATGGTAATCAACCTGTACCAAAGCTAAACATCTTGTCTCGCAAGCTGCGCAGTTCTACCTTTACCAACCGCGCAAAACAGCGCATCAAAATGAGTGATTCGGTGATGGAAAAAAGTCTTGGAATTCTATTCTTCCTACGCAAGCCCAGCCCAATGCGCCCGGGCCCCAGGCTCGTGTTTCTTCGGATAACCGTTGACGGTATTCCAAAGGAATTGTCGTTAAAAAGAACGTGGGATAAAAATAAATGGCAACCAAACCCAGGGCGAACAACAGGAACAGCAGCCGACGCAAAGGCCTTGAACGCCTTTCTTGACATCATCCGCGCCAAAGTCTACGAAGCGAGACGAATCCTTATCGAAACCGGAAAAGCCATCTCCGCCGTAGCGATCCGTGACATTGTATCCGGCGCCGCTGAACGAAACCGGATGCTATTCAAAGTCTACCAAGGTCACAACGACACCGTCAAAGCACTGATCGGGCTGGAATGCAGCGACGACCTTTGGGAAAAACATGAACGGGTTCTAAATTATCTGAAAGAATTTGTTACACTCAAATACAAACTCACCGACATAAGCATTTATTCCGTCGATCATGAATTTGGCCAAAGTTTCTACACCTGGCTAAGAACCGTTAGAAAATGCAGCCACAATACCGCGTCCGCCTATATCGGCTTTTTCAAGAAGATCATTCTTTCCTGCATAGATAATGGCTGGCTCCAGGCCGATCCCTTCGCCAAACTAAATCTAACACTCGATGAAGTCGAACCTGTTTTTCTTACCGAGGTGGAACTAGAACTTATCGCCGAAAAAGAAATCAAGAACGAAAGGCTTTCCATCATCCGGGACATTTTCATCTTTAGTTGTCTGACCTCGCTCGCCTATATTGACGTAAAACAACTAAAAAAATCGGAAGTCACCATAGGCCATGACGGCAATTTGTGGATAGACAAGAAACGTCAAAAATCAAAAGTTCCATCCCGAGTTCCTCTTCTTCCTCTCACCCGGAGGATCCTCGACAAATATCGCAACAACCCCCGATGTGTTGCCGAAGACCGTTTACTTCCGGTTATCAGTAACGCGAAATATAATGAATACCTAAAGGAAATAGCGGCCATCTGCGGAGTGGAAAAG
>NZ_DASYCH010000124.1:0-10511 GCF_036500295.1 Puia sp.
CGAATACTTTCAGTTGAATCCCGATAAGGATAACGAACAATATCAAACGAAATACGGGGTCTATAGCCCCAATTGCGGATTGCGCAATGTCCATCTCTCCTGGGGGCATGACGAATATGTCTATCAGATGATGAAGGATTACCTGCCGGAACCCGCATTGTATATGCTGCGCTACCACTCCTTTTATTCGCAGCACCGCGAACATGGCTATGATCACCTGATGGATGATCATGACCGCGAGATGTTCAAATGGGTAAACCTGTTCAATCCCTACGATCTTTATTCAAAGAATCCCACGCCGCCGAACTGGACGGAGCTGAAGCCTTACTATGAGGAGCTCGTCGCGAAGTATTTGCCGGCGAAGATCAGGTTTTGAGATGTTTCTTTATCTCATATAATGGGCCGTCATTTGTTGTGACTAGTGGTGTTCCGCACCTTCGTCACCTCCTCCGAAAGGATCGGCGTGCTGTCCTTGTTAAAACTTCTTTTTACATACGTGAGGATCGATGCGATGGCATGATCGTCGAGGAACGGGCCGTGCGCGGGCATGACCCCGTTAAAGGTCTTGCCGTTGACCTTTATCTCCCCCTGTAATCCGTGGAGCAGGACCTTGATCAGCCGGTCGTGCGGCCCGGTGACCCAGTCGGAGCCGACAAGCGGCGGATAGCGGCTGTTGTCGCCTTTGCCGTTACGCTGATGACAGCTGACACAATAGGAACCATAGAGGATATGCCCGGCCATTTCGCCGCCTTTACCCAAATTGTCGGTTTTCTCATCGGGCGTCCTGATGTAAGTGCGGGTGGCTGCGCGGGTTTCCATGGTGGCGAGATCGGCATCGCCAAATTTGCTGCGATCGCCTTTGTACATGACCCGCCAGATACGGCCCTTGTTGGACTCGCAGATATAAAGGGAGCCATCGGGGCCTTCCGCAAGACCCATCGGCCGAAAGACGGCATCGCTGGTATTGACTACCGTGTCGACGCCGGTGAAGCCATCGGCGAAGAGCTCCCATTTGCTCGTGGGCTTCCCTTTCTCAAAGGGAACAAAACACACGATATAGCCGGCCTGTGGAAACGGGGAGCGATCGGTTGACCCATGAAAGGCGATGAAGGCCCCTTTTTTATAATGGGCGGGAAACTGATCGCCCTGATAGAAGAGCAGGTCCATCGGCGCCCAGTGACCGGGGAAGCCCATGAGGGGTTTGTCGAATTTTTCGGCCCGGCCGACGATCTTCCCGTCGCCGCCATAGGCGGGCTGGAGCAGGTTCTTTCCCTGCATTGGGTCGTAATACGCATAAGGCCAGCCATAGTCGGACCCTTTCGTGACTTTCACGAAGGTCTCGCCGGGGAGGACCGCAGCCTGCCAGTCGGTAAAGAGGTTGGGATAGCGGGTGTGGAAGTTATCCATGCCGTTGACCACCGAATAGAGGGTGTTGTCGTCGGGATTCCAGCTGAGGCCGAGGACACTGCGTAATCCGGTGGCATATTTGATGCCGTCTTTTTGGGTCTGGCCGGATTTTGCGGCGTCGAACTGCCAGATGCCGGCGTGCCATTCGAGATCGGGAGAGGGGTCGAGGCCTTTGCCGCCGGGCATGCCGGCCGGGCCGACCGTTCGCAGATCCTGACCGCCGTCATCGGGGGCGCCGAACGGGATATACAGATGACCGGCATTGTCGAAAGCCAGAGGTTTCTGGCTGTGCCAGTGGCGGAAAAGGCCGGAGTCCTCGTCGATGAAGATGGTGTCGGTCCGGGGATCGGGCAGCAGCTGGCCGTCGACAAGTTTATTGCGGATGACATATTTTACGGTAGACGTATACAGGTAACCGTCATAGATGGACATTCCCGCGGGCAGCCCGCCTTCGTCCTTGTTGGCGCCGAAATAGCTGATGATATCCGCCTTCCCGTCATTGTTCTCATCACGGATGGCGACGGTGCCGCCTTTGCCGTGCATCGCCTCGTTATACGTGAGCTTTACATAGATATCGCCGTTGTGGTTAACGGCAAGATGGCGGGCGCGGCCGATGCTGTCAACGACCGTTACTGCTTCAAAGCCCCCGGGCAGGATGAGGCCGGCATTGCCCTTGTCCCCCGGCGGAAGCGGCAGGGGTTGACCGGATTCTTTGGCGGAGTTGCATTGGGTCAGAAAGGCCGCAAAGACGAGCGCCAGGAGGCGGGAAAGGTTAATGGTGCGTTTCAAGCAGTGCAAGTTTGGTTATTGCAAATTATTTGCAATTTGAAGATAGGTAATTTTTTTCGGCTAATTTCGGTGGAAACAACTCCTCCATGAGACGACTTCTCCTGCTTGCCTGCTTCCTCTTTTCCGTGGCGGGACTTGCTGCCCAGACCTATCAACCCAATTGGGAATCACTGGATAAGCGGCCGGTGCCGCAGTGGTACCGGGATGCCAAATTCGGCATCTTTATCCACTGGGGTGTCTATTCCGTGCCGGGGTTTACCCGCAAGGGACAATATGCGGAATGGTATCAGCATCAGCTGAACAACCACGACACGGCGGTCATCCGGTATCACAAGGCAAAGTTTGGCGAGAGGACCTATTATCAGCTGGCCGATGACTTCAAGGCGGAGCTGTTTGACCCGGCGGAATGGGCGAAGCTGATCGAAGGTTCGGGCGCAAAGTATGTCGTGCTGACATCGAAACACCACGACGGGTTTGCCAACTGGCCCAGCACAGCCACGGCGAAGGCCTGGACGATGCCCTGGAATGCTGCGGTGACGGGACCGCACCGGGACCTGCTGGGAGATCTTTTCGCCGCGATCCGCAAGACCTCGGTCCACCCGGGGATGTATTATTCGCTTTACGAATGGTATAACCCGATCTGGCTGAAAGACAAGCCGCGTTATGTCAAAGACTATATGCTACCGCAGATGCATGAGCTGATCGATACCTACCGTCCCGATGTGTTCTGGACGGACGGGGACTGGGAGGAGAGCGACACGCTTTTCCAGTCGCGGGAGTTTCTCGCCTGGCTTTATAATTCGAGCCCCGTAAAGGACCGGGTGGTGACCTTCGACCGGTGGGGTAAGGCCGTCCGGTTTCATCACGGCGCCGTATACACGCCAGAATACCAGCCGGATATGGATTTCAAAGACCATTACTTCGAGGAGAACCGCGGCATGGGTTTCTCCTATGGCTATAACCGGGCCGAGGACGCCTGGGATTATAATTCGGCGAGGTCGCTGGTGCTGCAGTTGATCGATAAGGTGAGCCGGGGCGGCAATTTCCTGCTGGATATCGGGCCGGATGAGCATGGGAAGATCCCGCCGATCATGGAAGAGCGGCTGCAGGAGATCGGCCGGTGGATGCAGGTTAACAGCGAAGCCATCTATGGTTCGGTCCGGTGGAAGACACCTTCGCAATGGGGACCGGGGAAGACAGATTACAAGCCGAAGAATGGCGGTGGCGACTTGCTGTTGAAACTGACGGTCGATCCCGACCCGGGGTACGCGGTAAAGGAGTGTTTCTTTACCTATAATCCGGCGAGAAAGGACCTCTATGTTTTGTTGCCGCGTTGGCAGTCGACCTTTACCGTCCATGACCTGGCGCTGCCGGCGGGGACGAAGATGGAGTTGCTGGAGACAAAGGAAGCGTTGAAGTGGAAGGCTGTCGGAAAAGATGTGGAGATCACGCTGCCGGCATACGACCCGAACAAGATCAAAAGCGAATATGTCTATGTTATTAAAATCCATTCAACCGATGCTAAATAAGTTATTATTGATTGCGGCCCTGTTGCCGCTGGGTGTTTTTGCACAGGAACGCCAACGGCAGAATTTTGACGAGGGCTGGAAATTCCATTTGGGCAATGCGGCCGACCCGCACCGGGACTTTAATTATTCGATCGGCAATATCCTCGCCAAGACGGGGGACGCCGCCAACACGGCGATCAAGCTGGACTTTGACGACCGGGACTGGGCGAATGTGGCTCTGCCGCATGACTGGGCGGTGGGACTATCGTTTGAGCATGTGCGGAATGGCGATGTGGATTCGCACGGGTATCATGCGGTGGGGGCTTTGTTTCCCGAGAACAGCATCGGCTGGTACCGGAAGGCATTCATACCGGACCGCAAGGACTCGGGGAAGCGGTTTGTCCTGCAGTTTGATGGAATCTTCCGGGATAGCAAAGTATGGATCAACAACTGTTATCTCGGCGGCCATTTCAGCGGGTATAGCGGATCGTCCTATGATATCACCGACTTCCTGCGG
Source organism: Puia sp. (assembly GCF_036500295.1). Classification (NCBI taxonomy): domain Bacteria; kingdom Pseudomonadati; phylum Bacteroidota; class Chitinophagia; order Chitinophagales; family Chitinophagaceae; genus Puia; species Puia sp. Next base: position 4,222 of record NZ_DASYCH010000124.1, read on the forward strand.
TTTAACGCGAAGAACGTCATCGTCGTACGGGTGGATGCCAGCCAGTACGAGGGCTGGTTCTATGAGGGGGCGGGGATCTACCGGCATGCGTGGATGAACGTGGTGAACAATATGCACCTGGCGCTGAACGGCGGGGTGTTTGTACATACGCATGACGGCCAGGTGACCATCGAAACCAAGGTCGAACGTGGCGAAGGCGTAGCGGGACCGGCGACTGTATCCGCCTATATCGTCGACCGCAAAGGCGCGGTAGTGGCGCGGGGAGAAGGGAATGCGGGGGGAGCCGGAATGGTGTTGAATGTCAGCCAGCCCGTCCTTTGGACATTGGACAATCCTTATTTATACCGGGCGATCGTACTGTTGCGAAGCGAGGGCCGGACGATGGACAGCGTCAATGTGCGGTTCGGCATCCGTACGGTGACCGTCGATGCCGATAAAGGGCTTTTATTGAACGGCGTGCCGGTGAAAATTCATGGCGTCTGCTGTCACCAGGACCACGCGGGTGTCGGAAGTGCGCTGCCGGATTACCTGCAATATTACCGGATCGGCCTGTTGAAGGAAATGGGGGTCAACGCCTATCGCAGCAGCCATAATGCACCCACTCCCGAACTCCTTGACGCCTGTGATAGTCTCGGCATGCTGGTGCTGGACGAGACGAGACTGCTCAACAGCGGGGCGGAATATGGGGCGGATTTCGAACAGCAGCTGCTGCGGGACCGGAACCATCCTTCGATATTTATGTGGAGCATCGGCAACGAAGAATGGATGATCCAGACCTCGAATACCGGTAAGTTGATCGCGCAACATCAGATCCTGCGCCAGCAGGAACTGGACCCCACGCGCACCTGTACCTATGCGGCAAACGTCGGCAACGTATTCCATGGGGTCAACGAAGTGATCCCGGTGCGCGGATTCAACTATAACCTCGGCGGTCTGGATGGATATCGCCGGGACCATCCCCATCAACCGATCATGGGTACGGAGGTGGCGAGTACGGTATCGACACGCGGCATTTATATAAAGGATACCGTCAACGCCTATGTGCCGGACTATGACAGCGTAGCGCCGCCATGGGCGAGCACGGCCGAGTATTGGTGGCGGATCGCCGCCGACCGGGAATGGTTTATGGGTGGGTTTGCCTGGACGGGATTTGATTACCGCGGCGAGCCGACACCTTTTCGGTGGCCGGATATCAATTCGCATTTTGGGATCATGGATATGTGCGGCTTCCCAAAGACGGTATATTACTACTACCAGAGTTGGTGGACGGATAAGGACGTACTGCATATCGCGCCAAACTGGAATCGCAGCGGCAAAGAAGAGGGGAAGCCCATGGCCGTTTGGGTGAACAGCAATGCCGACAATGTGGAGCTGTTTCTGAACGGAAAAGCTCTCGGGAAGAAAGAGATGCCGCGCAACGGTCATCTGGAGTGGATGGTGAACTATGCGCCGGGGAAGCTGGAAGCGGTGGCCTACAAGAAGGGAAGGAAGATAACGGCGATGGTGGAGACGACGGGGGAGCCCTACCGGATCGTCGTGACGCCCTCGAAGAATTCGCTGACGGCGGATGGCGAGGATGCGATAGTATATAATTGCAGTGTGGTCGATAAGCAGGGCCGAGAGGTGCCCGATGCGCAGAATATCCTGCATTTCACGATGCGCGGCGGCGGCGCCATCATCGGAGTCGGGAATGGCGATCCCAGCAGCCATGAGCCGGACCAGGTGTCGGGCGATGGCTGGCAGCGTCACTTATTCAATGGCCACTGCCAGGTGATCGTACGTGCAACGGTTAACCCGGGTGGGAACGGTGTTTTTTCCGCAACCGGTGATGGGCTTTTACCGGCGCAGGCGGAGGTAAAGTTGCAGGGAGTGAATTAAAATGCTTTATTTTATGTTCTATGGCGATGTCACCCGAAATAAAGAAGCAGGTTGCGGTGGCGCTTTATTCTTCTCTGGCCGTCAGTGTATTGACGACGACCCCGGTGTTCATTATGACGAAGGCCCCCTTCCATGAATTTCCCGGGGCACTGTTGTTCACGACGCTGATGTCGATCGCGATGTGGGCAGTGAATATCGGCCTGTTCCTTTTTTTCCGCCGCAGACGATGGGTGCGGTATGTGTTCAGTTTTCTGCTCAGTATGCTCCTGGCAGTGGGGATGTTTCATGGGCTGGCGTTTCCGCGGACCGGCGGGTTTGGGTCCATGACCACGGGTTTTTATTTTCATGTTATCCTCTTCTTTGCGGTGGATACGGTGTTGCTGATCATCCAGGACCTCGTGGTGGTCCGGGAGCGCAAGGCCGCCGTCGAACTGGAGAATGCACAGCTACGGATGCGGAACATGGAAGCGGTGAATCTGCAGTTGAAGCAGCAGGTCCAGCCCCATTTTCTTTTCAATTCGCTAAGCACCCTGAAGTCGCTGATCCGGCATTCCCCGGTGGATGCGGAAGCCTATGTGTTGAAATTGTCGGGCTTTTTGCGGAGTTCGATGGCGTCGCATGCGGCAACACTGGTAAGCGTGGAGGAGGAGGTGGCCTTGTGTATGGATTACCTGGAACTGCAACGGATTCGGTTTGGGGACGCGCTGCGCTTCTCGGTGGAAGTGCCGGTCAAAGGGGCCTTGCCCGTTTTCGCCCTGCAGGGCTTGATCGAGAATGCGATCAAACACAATGTACTGACGAGAGAACAGCCGCTTCGGATATGGCTGAAGGCCGACGATCGGTCCATACGCGTGACCAATAATTTGCAGTTGCGGGAAGATGCCGGCGGAGAGGGGACGGGGCTGGCAAATCTGCGCGAACGATATCGAATGCTCGGCGGCGGGGAGATCGTGGTGATAAAGACCGAAACCGAATTTTCAGTCGAAATACCGGTGTTATGAGGATCGTGATCATCGAAGATGAGCCTTTGACGGCGAAGGACCTGGCGGCCTGTATCTTGGCCGCAGAGCCGGCCGCGGAGATCGTGGCCAGTCTGGCGTCGGTGGCGGGGGCGCGGGCGTATTTCGACCGGCATGCCCCGCCTGATCTCATCTTCAGCGATATTCAACTGGGAGATGGAAAGAGTTTTGCCGTCTTTGAGCGGCTGATGCAGCTGGTGCCGGTGATCTTTTGTACAGCCTATGATGCCTATGCGCTGGAGGCGTTTCGCGCGGCCGGCATCGATTATATTCTGAAGCCTTTTGATGAGAAGACGGTGGGCGCCGCGATAGCCCGGTACAAGGCGTTGCGCGGGACGAGTGCGAGTGCCGGAGCCGTGGCGAATACCCCCTCCGTGGCGGGGTCGATATTAGTATATTATAAAGAGAAGATCCTGCCGGTGAAGCTGGAAGCCATCGCCTTGTTCTACCTGGAAAAAGAGCTCGTCCGGTTAATGGGATTCGATGGCAAGGGGTATATCGTGAACAAATCATTGGAAGAGCTGGAAGGACTGACAGGTTCGCGATTTTACCGGGCGAACCGGCAGTTCCTCGTGAACCGGGCGGCGATAAAAGATGTGTCGCAGTATTTCGGGCGCAAGCTGCTTCTGAACCTCTCTATTCCCTTCGGCGAGAAGATCACGGTGGGGCGGGTGAAGGTGAACGCTTTTTTGGGCTGGCTGGCGGACATTTGAGGACCGCGACCGGTCATTTCCCGGGCCATTTTGAGCAGTTGGGCAGGTTGTCGTTGCCGGCATGGGTGCGGGCAGGTATTTTCGTGCCGATAGTATTCTTATTTGTTGACCTAAAAAAGAAGAGTATGAGTACCAAGTTTGCCCTCATCGGCGTCGTGTCGCTCCTCGGTGCGGGTGTCGTCATGCACCATGCACATTTTTGCCCGTTGCAGAAGATGATGGCCGCGATCCATCACCAACATGCGCAGACGGTCGCCGTAAAGGCGCCGCCTCCCGCTGTTCCTGCGAAGACCGTCGCCCTACGGTAAAAGTACCCCCCCTCTAACGGGGGGTTATTTTTAGTAAGATCACGCCATGACGGCGGACATCGGCGCTGAATTCGGTATCGAAGACGCCGAGGTCTTTTTGTCGCCAGAGGTCGCGAACGATATGCGGACCGGTGATGCCGAGATCGGACCAGCGGACGGTGACGCGTTGTGTTGTGGTGCTGTCGCCGGGATAGAAGAGACCCACGGCCTTGCTGCCGTCCCCGAGGTCTTTTGCCATGACGCCCGCCTCGCCCTGAAGGGAAATGACGGTGGCCTGTTTGCCAAGGGGGTCCTGGTTGAGCGCGAGGACTTCGTCGTTGGTGAGGAGGCTGGTCGTAAAGGCATCCAGCTTCGTCAGATCGTTCCCGAGCAAGAGCGGAACGGACATAAGACACCAGGCGCTGACATGCGTATATTGCTCATCGGGAGTCAGCATCGTCGGTCTTGGCCCCTTCCCCCAGCCGACCCAGCCGACGATCATCATATCCGGGTCGTTCCAGTGACCGGGACCGCCATAAGGCGCCCATTTATCCTGGGTGAAGAGCCGGCTTTTAAGGCTCTTCCAGTTGTCGCGGATATCCCCGCCGGTACGCCAGCAGTTGGACCACTGCGCCCAGTCGGCGGCGCCGGCGAAAGGCGCGCTGTTGGAGAGGCTGAAGACGACGTCGCGGCCGCTGTTGCGGAGGGCTTCATACATCGCCCTGGTCTCGGGCAGCTCGATCGGGTTCCAATCATATTTAAGATAGTCGATCCCCCAGGCGGCAAACTGCCGGACGTCATTGGCGAGAAAGGAATAGGGGCCCATGGCGTACGGCAGTTGTTTTTTGTTGCGGGGGATATTGTCTTTCGTTCGCTCGAAAAGGCCTTCCGCATTGGTGGCCGAGCCGCCGATATGATGACCATAGGTCTCGACCCAGGGAGTGGAGTAGATGCCGATCTTCAGGCCGAGCCCATGAACCTGTTTGCAAAGGGCGCTGATATCGGGGAAGATGGTGGAGTCGGGGAGGATGCCGTGGTAAGCGCCGCCGCGGGCGCCCTGCCAGCAGTCATCGATATTCATATAGGTCCAGCCATGGTTGATCAACCCGCTTGTCACCATGGCTTTCGCGTTGGCGGCAACAAGTTCCTGGGTGATCTTGCTGGCGTAGATGTTCCAGCTGTTCCATCCCATGGGCGGGGTAAGCGCGATCTTCTCGCCGACGATGAGTTTGAATTTTTCGGTGGCCTGGCCGGCTTTGTTTTTCGCGTGAAGGGTGATGGCGTATTCGCCGGGTGTGGTGACGGCGCCGCTGAGGCGGCCGGTGGTCTTGTCGAGTTTTACCCCGGCGGGGAGCTTGTCGGCGGTGAAGATCATCGGCCGGGTGCCGGTGGCGGGGATGGTAAAGAGGATGGGGTGATCAGGGTGTACGCCGAAGATCCTGGGACTGTTGATACGGGGGATGGGTCCGGCTGCGGGCGTGAGGATATAGGGGGTCGTGGTGTCCCCGGGTGGGGGTAACTGCGCTTGTGTCGTGGTGGCAAAAGCCAGTAGTAAGCAAAGGAGGATGCGTGTAGGCATGGCGATCGTTATTTGTAGGATAAAAATAGGGGATTGGCCGGGTGTACAACGGAGAATGTTAAGATTGGGGAGTAGTTGGGTAATCGAGGAAACAGGCCAGGAATATTTATCGGATTGCCAATAAAGGGGAGTAAAGGTTGGGTGAAATTGCTTTTATTGCGCCGTGATGTATTTCCGCAAGATTTGTACCGCAGCCCTGTTTTTTTGCGCGGCCGTTGGCGGCGCCCGGGGGCAAGAATCCACTCGCTTGATCGACAATTGGGAGTTTATCCGGCAGGACATCGGCGGAGTCTGGGAGGCCGTGCGACCGGTGCCAGGCGGGGCCACCGGAGGGCCGGAAAGCGTTCCGGTCTGGCAGGCGGTGCGGTTGCCGCATTGTGTGAATGCGCGCGACGGCGTGGACCCGGATGGGAACTATTACCAGGGGCCGGCCTGGTACCGGACGATGCTGGCGGTGAAGAACCCCTATCCGGACGGGAGGGTGCTCCTGCATTTTGAAGGGGCGGGGCAGTCGACGGAGGTGTATGTATATACGACGAAGGTAGGAAGTCATGTGGGCGGATACGACGAGTGGACGGTGGATATCACCGATGCCGTGGCTGCCTGTGGACGGGATACCGCCTGTGTGCGGCGGTTTGGGGGAAGGATCCCGGTGGAGGTACGGACCGATAATAGCCGGGATGTCCAACGGATACCTTCTTCTATGTCGGATTTTTCTATTTACGGCGGGTTGTATCGATATGTGGATCTTGTGTATGTTCCGCCGGTTTCGTTTGCCGGGGTTTTTGCCGATGCGACGGTTTCAGGGAAAGAA
>NZ_DASYCH010000125.1:0-238511 GCF_036500295.1 Puia sp.
GGCATAGATCGCAGTGGGGACGAAAAGGGCGCTCGCCTCGGCAATTGGTTTGCCCAAAAGGTCGATTAAAGCGTTCCGGATGCTGGTGTTACTAATACCCGCGGCAGTGAGAAGTAGTTTCATAATTTCTTTCTTTGATCCTATCGGCCATTCCCCTAATATAGGAATCAATTAAGAAAGTGGTTCGAAGCAGCTCCGCGAATTTTAAGAAAAACTTGCGCAACCGATAAGTTGCATGCATATTTGCAACCAATTGGCTTCCCAATTAAGGCAGGGCTATTCATGAGAACGATAGCCGTTGAGCCCTAATACTTAGCCAAAACTAAATTGATGTTAGCTATTTCATCGCCGAACTTTTGGCCAATATCAAGAGAAAGGTCCTGCGTAAACCGATAGTGTATACCCCCAACAGGAGGAAGCAAATTAGAAGCTGGCGTCTACCTACATTAAAGCTATCCAATATGTAGTTGCTCCCGAGGCCCTTTTTTGATCTTTCAGATAAACTTGCCTCAGATGCCATTGGCGCTGCAGCCGGGCTGCAGTGCTGTTAACAGGGTCTTATCCCGTTAACAAGAGCTTAACTGCCGGTCGCATTAAAATGAATACAGCAATATTTATTTTTAATCACGGGAATCACTAGGGTCAATTTATTTCTCCGGCCCTATTATCCCGTATATTCCTGCCTTATGCATCCTCCACTTCCCTACCTTATGCATCCTGCATTTCCTTGCAATTAGTCATCCGCCGGTTGCTATTTAAACATTAAACCTTTTTTTATGAGTAAATTTTATTTACTACCCTTCCTGTTTCTTGCTGTACAAGCCTCTGCTCAATCTCCGCAACACCTTATTCCGGTCCGCCAGGGACAAAACTTCACCATCCGATCGCCTTATAGTTTACCACCCGGTCGAAATACTTTAAAAAATATCCTTCGTGTAGCCGGGGTAGGCGCCATGGCCTATGGCAGCGAAAAGATTCTTTCCCGATCAAATGTCAAGGCTCCCGCCACTATCCAGGAAAGCAACCGCTGGCTACTTCCCGTCGGTGCCGCACTGACATTGACGGCGGACCCTATTGCCGGCCGGAAAAAAGACCCCGGGACCTACATCACCTATAGTCTTTATAATATGGACAAGGTGCTCGTGAGCCGGAAGGTGGTGCTGGTAACGAACAAACAATTGAAAAAGAGTGGTGGTATCGCGGTTAGCGGTAAGGCTACGGAAGATGGATTCCTCCAGGTCTCATTATCCGACGACAGGACGTATACGGATAACGACGACTTTAACAACGGCCTGGTCGTCGCGCTGGGATCCATTGACGAGACCGAATCGGAGGGTGTTGCGTTCTCTCCCGTGAGAGCGTCATTAGAGCCTGTTTCGACCGGCAGGGGAAGTATCTCTGCGGCGGGGCTGCTTACCGGTAAGGCGGGACGGGTCCCGACCTTTTCGACAGGGGAAGTGTCGACGATGGCAAAGGCTCCGGCTTTAATGAAAAGTATACCTGTTGCCGGCAGGTTGATCGGGGGAAGCCGGTCCCTGCCGAAGATCGTTCCCGGCATTGATCCGGTGGCGCCGGCAGGAACGGCTCCGGGTGGCAATACCGCGTTGTTGTTGAATAAAAGAAGTATCCCTTCGGCGCCCGACGACAAGCAACGGGGAGTGCCGTTTCCGGAACCTTTTATTCTTTTTCCGCCTGTCGGTCGTTTCTCCGTCAGATCCGGGTTCGCGGGCGCAGGAGATGACGATACGAAAGAAGTGGACGACTCCAGTTCGGAAAGTAGTGAGGGGGGTCCTACCAGTGATTTCAGCAGTGACCTCAGCAGTGACCCTCCCGGCGGCGGCGAGAGTGAAGAGGATGGCGACCCCGATGCCGGTGATCCGGATGATCCCTGTACGGCTACCATGATCAATGGCGGCACACCCGATGACTACCAGAGTTGTGTTTGTTCATTGAACCCCGATGCATCGGCCTGTGCGCCAGCCGATCCGACTGCTACGGCCGCAGCGACTGCAAAATGCAATGTTTGCTGGGTCACCTTTGGGGCAGCAGTAGCTGCTGCTACGGCGAACTATACCGCCGTCGCACTGCCGGCTTGTGCAGCGGGTGCGCCCGCGGCGGCTGCGGACTGCCGGGATCGTGCCGCTGCGTCGTATAGCATTGCCCTTTCAACGGCTGCTGTTGCCCTGGGTACCTGCCGTTTTGCGGCCGGCTGCGTTATCTAAACCTGCGTATCAATGCCTTTCCGACACCAATGGATCGTTCGCGTTCGGTCCATTGGTGTTTGTTCAACCCTAAAATTATCCTGAATGGACCTGCTGATCCTGGCAGCCCTGCTGCTTCTCTCGCTGGCTGGAATTTTCATCTGCCGGCTGATCCATTTGCACCTGATGAAACGGGACAGCCCGTTGGGCGAAAAGTTGTGCAGCACGGGTGGGAGGTTCGACTGTGATCGCGTCCTCGGATCCAGCCTGGGAAAAATCTCCAAAAATATTCACCTGGGCGATGTCGGGCTGGCGTATTTTATCGCGCAGTCGCTGTTCCTCCTTTTAGAGAGTATCAATGGCAAAGCCGCCGATAGTATCAATATCCTGACCTTACCCTATCTGTTCGCATTCGCGCTCACCCTGGCTTCGTTGTTCTACCAGGCTTTTATCATTAAGGCATGGTGTAAAATGTGTCTGCTCGTCGTAACCATCGTCTGGTTACAGGGCTTGGCGCTGGCCGCCGGCTTTGGTCTGCGGAAGAGCGGCGCCGAAGGATATTTCCTGGAAAATATTTTCGAGGGAAGACTGCTGGCTTCGCTTTTGATGTTCGTCTTTAGCGTGGCGATCGCCAGTGTCTGGTTTGTCCTTAAAGAAGCGATCCTTATCGGGGTGGAAACCTCGGCTATAAAAAAGCAACTCATCCTTTTCAAGGGTAATTCCAGAGTTTTCAAGGCCATGATCAAACCTCAGCGAATGATCAATACCGCGCTATGGGAAGATGATTTCCTATTGGGTGAAAGAGAGGCCCCTATTCAATTGACGGTCGCCTTAAACCCCTTTTGCCCACCCTGTGCAAGGGATTATAGCCATATCCTGCAAATCCTTGCCCAATTCCCCGAGTCGGTGTGTATTGCGATACGATTCCTTGTCTACCCCGACGAAGAAAATAAGACGACGCAGGCTGTCCGCTATCTGCTGAAGGCATATTCCGTTACACCCGCCGAGGAGCAGCCACTGATCTTAGAGCGGTGGTTTGCCGGTTTTTCGACGGAAGGTGCGTTGCCGGCAGGGCTGGATCCGGGGCACAGCCTGTTGTTGATCAAATACCAGCAATGGTTCGCAGAAAGCAAGATCACCCATACGCCGACCTTATTCTTTAACGGGCAGGAATTTCCCAAACTTTATGCGGTAGCCGATCTGCGATTATTGATACCGCGGCTTCTGAAGCGGCCTTTGCAAATAGGACAATACTGAAAACGATGACAAGAGAGAAGCTGATCCAGACCACCGAATCTTATTTTCCCGGGTACACGGGTATTATCCTTGGCGGAAGCCAGGTAAACCGAAACGAGATCTATGTCGGGTCCGATGTCGATGTAATGGTCTTCCATCCCGATTATGGCGGGGTGGTCAACCGAAAGATCCGGCATGGCGACTACCGATTCGATTTTACGCTGGCTCCCCTGTTCGATATAGAGAACACGGTCTATAACCTGAGCAGCGATACAAGGGGAGCCTTCTTAACACTGGTCGTGGATGGAGTTATCCTGGCCGACACCGGATCTATCGTAAAACAGATTAAGCAATTCGTACAGAGCGTTTACGACCGGATCAGCAGTAATACGCACCGGGAGTATGCACGGCTAATGGACAATTTGGAGGGATTGAACGTGGTTTTCAACCGCGAACTGCTGGAACGTGAACGGTTATTCTTTGTTTGCGAGCTGGTGGCCACCATCCTTACACTCGAAACGATGCGGATCCGTCACTGGCGTCCTTCTTTGAAACACAGGGTCCGTATCCTGCACGACAAGGACCGGCGGCTGACGGATGAATTGATGAACATCATCCGGAACGCGGTGCAGGAAGACTCTCTGAAAGGGGTTACCGCGTTTTTGGCGCAGTACAACAAATCACAGGGAAGGATGGGGCTGCCGGTCAAGCCGGTAGGCAGGCTGATCACCGACCTGTCCTTTGCGGGCTATTCCCTTAAGCGATTTACGGAATCTATTTTGCCCATTATCCGGCGGCATCCATCGCTGGGTGACCGTTACCGATACCATTATGCCTCTCAAAGTAATTACTGGCCGACTTACCAGCATGACTGCAGTATCCTCTTCGATGCCGGGGACCCGGGACAGGCAATGGACCTGGTGGACCAACTGCAAACTGTCCTGGAGGGGGAAGGCCTCGACCTGTTGGAGATCTCGACGATCTTTCCCAAGGAACGAGGGGTCAATGAAGCGTTCGACCAGGCGATAGAAAAACTGAACTCGCTGTTTTGCGAATGGAATACCGCCCTTTTGAAAGAAGACCGGTGCTGGGAACTCCGCTGGAAGGGGGTGATCACGGTATGTTACTGGTTGATGAGAAAGCTTGAAATGAGCCGCGCCGATCTCGTCCGGGCAAATACTTACCTGACCCAACGCTGGCTGATAAGGCGAAGCGATCTGAGGCTGTTGAGTTCGCATGAGTCGGTGCGGGAATACCGGGTAGAAAAATACCGCATCCTGCAGGATGAATTCAAAAAGAACAAGTCGCTGGTGTTGGCTGCTATGGCGGGAATGCGGAGTACCGTTATGGCTGAGGCAGGGGATACTGTTATGACCCGAGAGGTGCCCAAGGAGAATGTTAATGTAACAGTTCCAACAGAGGTTCTGGCAGCGCTGGAACAGATGTTGGCCGACAGGAGCCGGTATGCCTCCACTCTGCCATTCCTGGATCCCGTGCTGGACTTTATACAGATCGAAAATCCGGCGGCGGCCTTCTTTTATATCACCATCGTCGAGGAGATGGTACTGATGCTGAATCTGACCAATGAGCAGAAGAACCGGTGTTTTTATTTTATGAATGCCGCGGAGGGGTGATCCGACAGACGCATTTGCCCCTGTCTATTGTCCTTTTCTCCCCCCGTTTGATTAAACGATGATCGCTAGTTTTACAAAAACAAATTTATGCGAAAAATTATCGTTACCGAATTCATCACCCTCGATGGGGTTATCGAGGCGCCCGGCGGCAATGAAACCCCTCATCCTCATGGCGGCTGGCAGTTTAAATACAACGATCCGGAAACCGGCAAGTATAAGGTTGAGGAGCTTGCAGGCGCGGATGCCTTGCTGCTGGGCAAATCCACATACGAAATGTTTGCCGGGTACTGGCCCGGACAGGCCGGCAAAGAGTTTGCCGACCCCATCAACAAGCTGCCGAAATATGTTGTATCCCGGAGCCTGCAAAAGGCGGAGTGGAACAACAGTCAGATCCTTCGTGACGTGGCCAAAGATGTCGCCGCGCTGAAGAAGACCGAAGGTGGCAATATTCTCGTCTATGGGAGTGCGACCCTCGCCAAGGCCCTGCTTCACCACGATCTTATCGACGAACTGCGGCTGTTGCTATATCCTGTTTCGATCGGCGGTGGATTGAGGCTTTTCGATGACAGCCGGGAATTGAAGAAATTCGGGCTCAAACACTCTCGTGCGTTCGACAATGGGGTTCTTCTCCTCGAATATCAGCCGATCCGCTGACCCAAGAGACCTGCGGCAGGTCTGCCGGCTGTTGGTGCAATCGGCCAACCGGTGTTCATATCCGAACAATCGCATTTTTTGAAAACTTCGCAAGTATTTGACTATTAGCGGCTAGGCATCCTGGCATTTTCTTCGCTTATAAACGGAAAGAATACTTCGTCGAATTCAAAAGATCAGCCATATGTTCAAGAACTATTTCATCGTCACCTGGCGCAACCTTACCAGACATAAGCTGTACTCTGCCATCAATATCATCGGACTCGCCACCGGGATGGCTGCGTGCATCGTGATCCTGCTGTTCGTTTTTTATGAGAATAGCTTCGATAGCATGCATCACCGGAACCTCTACCGGCTAAACGAAGTGGACAAGTTTACGAGCACGGGGATCACTCAGAAAGGGGCGGTAACGTCGTTCCGGCTGGGGCCGACGCTGAAAGCCGAATTCCCCGAAGTCCTGAACTACAGCCGCGTGGCTCTGAATAACCAATACGAGATGACATCCGGAGAGAAAAGAGTGTTCCTTCCACATACCTACTTCGTGGATACCTCCTTTCTCCGGATGTTCGATTTCCCGCTGCTGGGCGGTGACCGGCAAACCGCCTTGCAAAAGCCAAATAGCATCGTGCTGACGGAATCAGCGGCCCGGAAATTGTTCGGAACCGTGGACCCGATAGGCAAGACGGTTTCGCATTATGGGGAAGACACCCTCCTTTTTACGGTTACGGGTATCCTGAAGGATGTGCCTGCCAATTCCCAATTTCAATTCGACGCCTTACAATCATTTAACACCGCCTATAAGCCGGACTGGGCACATCGATCGCGTGAAGATGGCAGTGGGAACACCTACCTGGAACTCGCGCCCCATACCGATGTCGCCGCACTGGAAAAGAAATTTCCTGCCTATCTGAAAAAACATAACATCGGTGGCAAAGACATCCAATACGACCTGTTCCTGCTTTCGCTTAGGGATGTCCATGCCAATGCCGCCGATATCCTCTATGACGACATCAATTTCCAAAAGTTTGACAAGCGGTATACGCATATTTTCATGGCGCTCGGTCTGCTGGTGCTGCTCATTGCCAGTATTAATTTCATGAACCTGTCCACCGCCCGGTCGGCGGAACGAGCCAAAGAGGTAGGCATCCGCAAGACGATCGGCGCTTTGCGCACGCAGCTAAGTATCCAGTTCGTCGGCGAGTCAGTGCTGCTAACCCTGATCGCACTGGCCATTGCCCTGGGGCTGGTGAGCGTGGCGCTGCCCTATATCGATAAACTAAGTGGGCGGGACCTGAGTCCCATTTTCTTCCTCCATCCCGAGCTGCAGGTGGCCCTGCTTATCGGGACGATATTGCTGGGTGTGCTATCAGGACTCTATCCGGCCATTTATCTGTCTGCCTTTCAGCCGGTAAAAGTCTTAAAAGGCGGCGGTGATACAGGCAAGACCAAAAGCCGTTTCAGGAATATCCTGGTCGTAGGCCAGTTCGCCAGCGCCACCTTCCTGATCATAGCGACCATTCTCGTCTTTCGCCAGCTGAATTATATGGAGAACCAGGACCCCGGCTTCGACCGCGACCAGTTGGTCACCATACCGCTACATGGGATCACCGCCGGTAAATATGCTTTAATGAAAGAAGAACTGTCAGCCAGTCCGCTGGTGACAGGAGTGACGGGGGCGCAGGAACAGTTGGGTGGTCCATTGACAACGCTGGGTTTTGGATTCTGGCCAGGTAACAAACCAATGCGGGTACTCTTCACCACCGGCTTATTCGTGGACCCCGATTATCTGAGCGTTTATAAGATCCGAATGGCGGCGGGCCGGAACTTTTCCCGGGAAAAATCCGCATTCAGGAAAGAATTTATAATCAACGAAATGCTGGCCAGGGAACTACTCAAGGATCAACCGGGAGCACCGCTCGACTGGCTCATCGGTAAACATCTGGGAGATGATACCCTTTGTCGCATCGTCGGCATTTCCAAAGACTTCAATTTCAATTCCCTGCACTATAAGATCGAACCCCTGTTCCTGGTTGACCAGGGCGCAAGTTCGTTCAGCACGTTGTCGGTGAAAATAAACGGCCGGCAGGCCCGGCAGGCCATCGCGCTTATCGAGTCCACCTGGAAGAAAGTTTTACCGGAGTATCCCTTCGAATATCAGTTCCTCGACGATCATTTCAGGCAGCTATACAAGACCGATACCCAGGTCTCCCAAATGGTAGCGATCATGGCCGGACTGGCGATCGTCATCTCCTGTCTGGGTCTATTCGGACTCGCCTCCTTTTCCACGGAGAAGCGAACCAAGGAGATCGGGATCCGCAAGATCCTGGGCGCTTCTGTCGAAGATCTCGTTTTTCTGCTGTCCAAACATTTTATCAGACCGGTGCTGATCGCCAATTTGATCGCCTGGCCGCTGGCCTGGTGGGCACTCCACCGGTGGATCCAGGGGTATGCATACCGGGTGCCTATCAGTTGGTGGGTGTTCGTGCTGGCCGGTGCAACCGCGCTGCTGATCGCCCTGGCGACCGTGAGCTTTCTGACGGTCAGGGCGGCACGGAATAACCCGGTAAAGAGTCTGAGAACCGAATAAAACCAGGTAGCTTTACCAAATCAAAGTTTAACTATGAACACGGATTACTCGAAAAAAGCAACCAACCAACAGATCAGGGAACGGTTTGACAAGGATACCGAACGCTTTTCCAACCTCGAAACAGGACAGCAAACGACGATCGACGCGCCGATAACCATGGAGTTATGCACGGAAGCGGCAAGGTATGCCAACCCACATGCAACACAACTGCTGGACGTCGGCTGCGGGGCGGGCAATTACACCTTGAAGATGTTGAGTAAGATCCCAGATCTGAACTGCGTGCTGAATGACCTGAGCCTGCCCATGCTGCAAAAGGCAAAGGAAAGGGTGTCGTCGCAAACAAAGGGCAACGTTACCATCATCCAGGACGACATGCGGAACCTGAACCTGCCCGACAATCATTTTGACATCATTCTTGCCGCCGCCACTTTGCACCATTTACGTGACGACAACGACTGGGAACTGATGTTCACGAAAATATATTCGGCACTCAAGCCAGGCGGCAGCTTTTGGGTCTCCGATCTGATCACACATAGCTCAGACGCCATCACAAGGCTATTCGAAGACAGCTATAGCCGGTATTTAGAGACGCTGGGAGGTCCAGAATACCGGCAGAAAGTGCTGGATTATGTACATTATGAGGATACACCCCGTTCCTTGAATTATCAGCTTGCCTTGCTGGCGAAAGTCGGATTCGGTAAGATAGATATCCTGCATAAGAACTCATCCTTCGCTGCATTTGGGGCGATCAAGTAGGGACAAGGGGGTATGTTTTTTTTAATGGCCGTTTAATCCTTATTAAAAATCGATTTAACAACGATTAATTCCTTTTAATGCATTGAACCTCTTTTAGCGCGGTACGTCTTAAAAGTGACACCTTTCTCCTGAAAAGTAAACACTAAACAGATGAAAACGCTAATCATTCTCTCCGCCATTCTGCTTGCTCTTTCTTCCTGCTCCAAAGACATGCCGGTTCCCTGCCCGGATCCCGACCAAACCTATTACCCTGACCCCTATGATGACCCCGAACCGGACCCGGCGCCTGAACCCGACGATCCCGACGATCCGTACGATCCCGGCAGTGATGACCCTTTCCAGTGCGGCCAAAAGAACCATCCTGTTATCATGGTCGCCCCGGTGACGGCAACAAGTTTGCATCCGATAGGCTAAAACGGGTAATTTCGACCCATGAAAGTGCAGAAATTCAAGGCAAGGATCGAACTCATCGGGATCAACCCCTTCGTCTTCGTGCCTGAAGAGATCCTAATGGAAATATTCAGGCAATCGGGCAAAGACAAGGGACATATCCCGGTTTGCGGTTCCGTCAACCGAAGATCCTACAGGCAGACCTTGGTAAGGTACCGCGGGCACTGGAGACTTTACATCAATACGACGATGCTAAAGGATTCCCCCAGGCGGATAGGCGAGATCGTTGCCGTGACGATCCAGCATGATCGAAAGGACAGGACGGTGCAGCCTCACCCCGCCTTTGAAAAAGCGCTTAGGGAAAATAAGGAAGCGAAAAAGATCTTTGACGGCCTGCCTGCATCCCGGAAAAAAGAGATCGTCCGGTATATTTCGGCCTTGAAGACACCTGAGAGCGTGAGCAGGAATATCGACCGGGCGATTGGGTTCCTGACCGGGGGCAATCGGTTCGTGGGCCGCGACACCCCTTAGAATGGGCCAGAGCATTCCCGGCCTGCGCAGTGAATAGAAGCCCTTTTGCTTTAACAACACAACTGCCACCCCGATTGTTTTGCTCAAAAAATATAGTTGATAAAATGATCCTGAGTAAGATCATCCAAATATTTTTGGCAAAACGATTCACACCATGGAAACAGTTGTGTTTGGTCTTCAGGACCTTGACAAGACAAAACTCGAAGTTGCCGGGGGTAAGGCGGCAAACCTGGGCGAACTCTTCAGGATCTCGGGGATCTGCGTACCGGACGGTTTTTGTATTTCCACCGGAGCCTTTAACAGGGTCATTGGGGAATCGCCATCGATCAACGAGTTACTGGACCAGCTTTCCCGTCTAAAGGCGGAGGACCGGGAAAAAATAGTCGAACTCAGCAGTAAGCTCCGCAGCACCATCGAAGGGATTGCCATCCCCCAGGACATTAGCGATGAGATCACCCGCCGCCTCGTCAACGGGGGTGAAGAAAATGCCTACGCGGTACGATCCAGCGCCACCGCAGAGGATCTGCCGACGGCCTCGTTCGCCGGCCAGCAGGATACCTATCTGAACATTATCGGAAAGGAAGCCATCCTAAAGCATATCCGCAAGTGCTGGGCGTCCCTTTATACCGGGAGGGCCATCATCTACCGCCTCCAAAACGGCTTCGACCACCGCAAAGTCCACCTGGCTGTGGTGGTTCAGCAAATGGTCTTCCCGCAGACGGCGGGAATCCTGTTCACTGCCGATCCCATCACGTCAAACAGAAAACTGTTATCCATCGATGCCGGCTTCGGATTGGGTGAGGCCATGGTCTCCGGCCGGGTGAACCCCGACGTCTATAAAGTGCGGGACGGCAAGATCATCGAAAAAAAGATATCCGTCAAGAAACTGGCTATCTATGCCCTGAAAGCCGGCGGAACCGAAGAACAGGCGATCGAGCCCGGACGACAGAACAGCCAGGCGCTGACGGATGAGCAGATCTTATCGCTTGATCGCCTCGGCAGAAAGCTCGAAGAACATTTCGGCCGCCCCCAGGACATCGAATGGTGCCTGGTTGAGGATATTTTTTATATTGTCCAGAGCCGGCCCATTACTACCTTATACCCTATCCCGGAAGCAAACGATCCCGGAATTCGCGTCTATCTTTCTGTCGGTCATCAACAAATGATGACCGACGCCGTAAAACCACTGGGGTTGTCCATCCGGCAGCTGACAGCGGCACGCCCCATGTATAAAGCCGGCGGAAGGTTGTTTGTCGATATCACGCAGCAACTGGCTTCATCGGTCAGCAGGGAAAACTTATTAATTGGCATGGGCCAACATGATCCGCTCATAAAAGATGCGCTGATGAGCATAATCAAGCGGGGCGATCTTAACTTGTTGCCGGAGGATAAAGATCAACAAAGCCCCGGTAACCCTATGCCGCCTCCGGGTCCGCCAACGCCAATCGAAAACGATCCGGATATCGTTGCCAATTTGATGAGGAACAGTCAGGCATCGGTAGAAGAGTTAAAACAAAATATCCAAACCCACTCAGGGACTGCGCTGCTTGATTTTATTCTGCAGGATTTCCAGCAACTAAAGAAGATCTTATTCGACCCGAAAAGTTCGGCGGTATTCATGGCCGCCATAAATGCTTCGGCATGGATCAATGAAAAAATGAACGAATGGCTGGGTGAAAAAAATGCGGCAGACACGCTCTCTCAATCCGTACCCAACAATATCACTTCGGAAATGGGGCTGGCATTATTGGATGTCGCTGACGTGATCCGGCCCTATCCCGAAGTGGTCGAATATCTTCAACAGGTAAAAAAGGATAATTTCCTGGACCATCTGCATTTGTTTGACGGCGGCAATGCAGCCAGGGAAGCCATTGATGATTTTCTCAACAAATACGGAATACGATGCGCCGGCGAGATCGATATTACCAAGGCCCGTTGGAGCGAAAAACCGGCTATACTGATCCCCATTCTTCTCGGCAATATAAAAAATTTTGAGGCCGGCGCCGGCAGCCGGAAATTTGAGCAAGGGCTGCAGGAGGCATTGAAAAAAGAGCAGGAGATCCTGGATCGTCTGGCGCCATTGCCGGACGGGGAGCAAAAAGCCCGGGAGACAAAACGCATGATCAGCCTGGTCCGGAATTACATCGGCTATCGGGAATACCCAAAATATGGAATGATGAGCCGCTTCTTTGTTTATAGACTTGCGCTGTTGAAAGAAGCCGAAAAACTCGTCCAGGCCAACGTTATTCATGAAAAAGAAGATGTCTACTACCTCACATTTGAAGAATTTCGTGAGCTCGTCCGCACGAATAAACCGGACTATTCGACGCTCAACAGGCGAAAAGCCGAGCATCGATCGTATGAGAAATTAACTCCGCCCCGCGTTATCACCTCTGATGGCGAGATCGGTGCAGGCGCGTATAACCGGGAACATCTCCCGGCCGGAGCGATTGCGGGTCTGGCTGTTTCTTCGGGAGTTGTCGAGGGCCGGGCACGGGTGATTTTAAATATGGAAGAAGTCGATCTGGAAGCCGGTGATATATTGGTCACCACCTTTACCGACCCCAGCTGGACACCGTTGTTTGTTTCCGTAAAAGGCCTGGTCACCGAAGTGGGCGGGCTGATGACCCACGGGGCAGTTATCGCCCGGGAATATGGCTTACCGGCGGTTGTCGGAGTGGAAAATGCTACCCAATTGATAAAAGACGGGCAACGAATTCGCGTAAATGGAACAGAGGGCTATGTCGAGATCCTATAGAGCGGCCTGTTCGATCAGCCCTATTCCAGTTTCCGGATACGGTGATTCCCTGCATCCACGACATAGATATTGCCGGCGCCGTCCAGTGCGATCCCGGAGGGATAGTTAAACTCTGCGTTGGTGCCAACGCCTTCTTTAAAGCCTTGAACGCCATCTCCTGCAATGGTAAAGACGACCCCGGTCGGACTGATCTGCCGGATCCGTTGGTTGATCAGATCCGCCACATAGATATTTCCATGCCCATCCGCAGCCACGCCGGACGGGTGGTTGAATTTGGCTATGGGGCCGCTCCCATCCTGAAACCCTGCCGTTCCATCTCCTGCGAGGGTTACCACCTCTCCCGCGGGAGTGATCCGCCGAATCCGGTTATTATCCCCATCCGCTACGAACACATATCCCGCGCCGTCGACTGCCAGACCTCTCGGAAAGCTAAACCTGGCGGCACTCCCGGTCCCTTCCTGAAAGCCGTAGGTGCCGTTCCCCGCCAGCGTACTTACCTCTCCCGCAGGAGTGATCTTGCGGATACTGCTATTATAGGTATCGGCCACATAAACATTTTCGGCGGCATCGACTGCCACGCCTTCCAAATTCTTGAACTGGGCCACATTACCGGCGCCTTCTTTAAATCCCGGCGTACCGTCGCCCGCGAGGGTGCTGACATCCCCGGCAGCCGTGATCTTCCGGACCCTGTAGTTATTGGCATCGGCCACATAAACAACGCCGGCGGAAGTTACCGCTACGCCATAAGGATTATAGAATGAGGCGGCAGTCCCCTTCCCTTCTTTGAACACTTTTGTGCCATCACCCGCCCAGGTGCTTACCTGGCCATCGGATGTGACCTTTCTTATCCGGTGGTTGAGAACGTCCGCCACATAGATATTGCCGGCGCCATCGACCCCTGCGCCATTGGGGGAGTTAAATTCCGCAGCGTTTCCGGGCCCTTCCTTAAACCCGAAATTTCCATCCCCGGCAAGAGTGGTAACCGTATAGAGATATTGAAAAATAGTCGGAGCGCCGGCCACCTGGCTTCCCACCTGAACCTGTACGACCCCGATGCCGGCATGCAACGGTACTTTCACGGTGAGGATGTCCCCTTTCGCGGAGAGGACTGTCGCCGGCACATTATTGATGGTGACGATATTCCCCGCAGGGGTCGTACTGAAATTCTTCCCGAGGATGGTAATGACCGAATCCTTCGCCGCGCGCACCGGCGCGAAAGAAGTGACCTGCAGCGGCCCGGGAGGCTCGACCGGGGCCGGCGGATGATCTTTTTTGCAGGAGGATAAAGCCGCAATGCCTGTGGTCAGGATCAAGAGAGAAAAGATAAATTTCATAACTCAGTTTTATTGTATCCCTCCTGACAACAAAGAAATGCTTTTCGTTATCCTGGAGCCCCGATTTCTAAGGAACGGCGGCTTTTGGCTGATTATCGGCGGCTCGCACCCTCACTCCGCCTTCAAGGTCTCCGCCGGGTTGGCGATTGCGGCCTTTATCGCCTGAAAACTGATGGTGGCAAGTGTGATAACGATGGCCGCAGTACCCGCGGCTACAAATACCCCGGGACCGATACTGATCCGGTAGTCATATTTCTGCAGCCAACCCTGCAAAAAGTATAAAGCGATCGGACTGGCGATCAGGCAACTTATAAAGACCAGGAAAATAAAATCCCTGGTCAGCAAGAGCCAGATCTGCGATACGGAGGCGCCAAGCACTTTGCGAATCCCGATCTCCTTGTTGCGCTGCTCGGCCATATATGCGGCAAGGCCAAACAGCCCGAGACAGGAAATCAAAATGGCCAGGCCGGCAAAGACCGCCGACAGGTTCCCTACCAGCATTTCCATGTTGAATTTTGCCGCGTAGCTGGCATCCTCAAAGAAATACGCGAAGGGGACGGAAGGGTTGTATTTATTGAAAATGGGGCCAAGCTTCGCAATCGCCTCCTGGGTGCTGATCTGAGGAGATAACCGGTACATCATAACTCCCGGAGCCGGCTCGTAGTCATATACGAAAAGGGTGGGATCGGCGGGCTCAAAAGGAGATATCATCAATGCATCCTTTACCACCCCGATGATCGTCCGGGTAGTGTCGTAGGTGAGGTTTTGTTTCAGCGGTTGTTTTAATTGAAGCCGTTTTACGGCCGCTTCATTGAGGATCACCGTAGTCTTATCCGCAATCCCGTCGAAATCCACGCCCTGCGCCATTTGCATTCCCAGGGTCTTGAAATAATCCTTCCTGACCCAAACAACCCCGAGGGTCATCCGTTGGCCGGCCTTTTTACCGGGCCAGTTACTGATGTCGTCGTGTAAGTTAATGCCCGTTGCCGGCGCCGAGGCCATCGTAACCGATTGGGCAATTCCTTTTCCGATCAGCTCATTTTTCAGCGCATCGAAGTTGTGAACCAGGTCTTCGCTCATCGCCGTCCCCATCACCCGGTTCAGGTCGTAACCCGTCGGCCGGCTCTTCGCATGCTGTATCTGCTGATAAACGATCATCGTACTAATGATCAGGGCGATGGAGCAGCTGAACTGCAGCACCACCAGGACTTTTCGGGGGAGCGTCGCCACCTTGCCGACATGCAGGGCCCCTTTTAAGACTTTGACAGGTTGGAAAGAAGACAGATAAAATGCTGGGCGGCTGCCGGCCGCAAGGGCGGTGACGCAAAGGAAACCGGCCATCAGAAGCCAGAACAGACCGTTGGAATAGGGAATGTGGATCTGGTTCTTCGTAAGAATATTGAAAGCCGGCAATGCCAATTGCACCAATGCAATGGAAAGCAAAAAAGACAGGAACACCAACACAAACGATTCCGTCAGGAATTGCACGACCAGATCCTTCCGCTCTGAACCTATGGCCTTACGGATACCCACCTCACGCGCCCGTTTTTCCGAACGGGCCGTAGTAAGATTGACAAAATTGATACAGGCGATCGCCAGAACAAAAAGCCCGATGATGCCGAATAGCCGGACATATTCAATAAAGCCGCCGGCCTCCCTGCCACTCCTGTACTCCGTATAAAGGTGCCAGTTCTTCATCGGTTGCAGGATCACTTCCGTCGTCCTGGCATTGGGGTCATTCTCCCGTTTTTCAATGTCTTTTATTTTAGGAGCGATCTGCGCCCAGGATACCCCGGGTTTCAGTTTCACGAACTGCTGAAAAGCATTTCCGCTGCCAAAAGGCAAGGACCGCATGTGTTTTACCCAGGGTGTGATTTGTTCGTAATAGCTGAAGGGTACCAAATAGTGAACCTGGAAAGAAGAATTGGCAGGCAGGTCTTTCAGAATACCCGTGACCTTCAGGTCGTTCTTATTATCGAAGCGAACGGTCTTGCTGAGCGGGTCCTCATTGCCAAAGAGTGCCCTGGCGGTCGATTCCGTCAGGACGATGGAGTAGGGATCCTTCAGGACCGTATTGGCGTTCCCCGCCAACAAGGCAAATTGAAATATCTTCAGAAAGTCGCTCTGCACCTGGCCGCCATCGATAAATAATTTTTTATCCGCCACCTTCAGGCCATGATCGCCAAACCAATCCGTTTCGGAAACATATTCAATCCCGGGAAACTCGGTACGCAGGACTTCCGCGAGTTTAGTGGGGGTGCTGTTCTCGGTATCCGGATTCCCGTCCATGTTGTAATTGCTCTTCACCTGGTAGACCTGCTGATATTCCGGGAGAAACCGGTCATAGGAATATTCGTTATAAACCCATAGGCCGATCAACAACGTAACGGCCATTCCAATTGCCAATCCCAGGATATTAAGGGCGCTGTAGCCTTTGCTTCTGATAATATTGCGCCAGGCGGTTTGAAAGTAGTTTTTGAGCATGTCTTGGTTTTTTTCATTACCACTAAGAGAGTGTCCCCCAGGCAATTTTACGAAATATCGTCGTTTTCACCTTGTCGAAAGACGAAATATCGCATTCGGCACCTCGTTGCATTATCTATCGTCCTCGCAATCAGCCGGATAAGAATCGGTTCGAAATTGGGATCACCCCGGACATGAAACCGAATAAAAACACCCTTGCCGGCGCAATGACTGCCGTGTCGGCATCAGTAATTATCATCGCAGTTATGGCTTTTAACGAGCCCATCACAAAACCGATCATAAAACAAAAGGAGGCCAACATGACCCAGGCAACAAAACGACGACCCATCACTTTGTCGGAAGACACGTCGGTCCGTTCGTTTCCGATCCATTTTCCCAAAGAGGCGATTGCCGACCTTCGCCGGCGTGTCGCTGCCACGAAATGGCCCGGGCAGGAAACGGTGACCGACGCCACGCAGGGCGTACAGCTCAAGACGATGCGTGAACTCGCGAAGTATTGGCAGACCGATTACGATTGGTACAAATGCGAGGCAAAGTTGAAAGCGTTGCCTCAGTTCGTAACGACCATCGACGGAGTGGACATCCATTTCATCCATGTCCGCTCGAAGAATCCAAATGCGTTGCCGATGATCATCACCCATGGATGGCCCGGATCGATCATCGAACAACTGAAGATCATCGACCCGCTGACCAATCCGACGGCACATGGCGGAGGCGCGGCGGATGCCTTTGACGTCGTGATCCCTTCGCTGCCGGGCCATGGTTTTTCGGGGAAGCCGACGACGACCGGCTGGGATCCTGTCCGCATCGCCCGTGCCTGGATCGTGCTGATGAAACGCCTCGGATACACGCGCTATGTGGCGCAGGGCGGGGATTGGGGGAATGCCGTCACGGAACAGATGGCCCTGCTGGCGCCGCCCGAACTGATCGGGATCCATACGAACATGCCTGCCACGGTACCGGACGACATTGCAACGGCACTCCAAACCGGCAAAGCGCCATCCGGGCTCTCCGCCGAAGAGCAAGGGGCTTATGATCAGCTCGAATTCTTCTACAAACATGGCCTTGGTTACGCGCAGGAAATGGCGGGTCGCCCGCAGACGCTCTATGGACTGGAAGACTCCCCGATAGGCCTGGCGAGCTGGATGCTCGATCACGATGCAGCCAGTCAGGCGCTTATCGCCCGCGTCTTTGACGGCCAGACCGAGGGGCTTACCCGCGATGATATCCTTGACAATATCACACTCTACTGGCTGACGAATACGGCCGTCTCTTCTGCCCGCCTATATTGGGAAAGCAAATTGCCGTTTTTCGCTCCGAAGCATATAGTCATCCCGGTGGCCGTCAGCGTATTCCCGGATGAGATCTATGCCGCGCCAAAGAGCTGGACGGAGCGGGCCTATCCCAAACTCATCCATTACAACCGGCTTCCCAAAGGTGGTCACTTCGCGGCCTGGGAACAGCCGGAATATTTTACGGAAGAGATGCGTGCGTCGTTCAAGTCGCTGCGGTAACGATTCCCTAAACGGATAATGGCCGGCGCTCGCGATCCTTACCTTACTTTTGAAGGATGAAAAAACATAAAAATATCCTTGCGAGTTTGCTCTTTACCGGTGTTATCGGCCTTGGCCTCGCGGCGATACCAAATGGCGTGCAGGCGCAGCAGCCAGGCCTCAAACGCGTCGACCTGCAACGGCATGATCTTAGCGCACCCGGATGGGAAGCCATCCAGGTGCGCGTCGACTTCGGCCCGGGTGTGGTGGCCCCAAGGCACCGGCATCCGGGTGAAGAGATCATTTATGTCCTCAGGGGATCCATCGAGTACCAGGTGGAAGGCAAACCACCCGTAACACTAAAGACCGGGGACGTTTTGTTTGTCCCGGCGGGCGCGATCCATTCGGCGAAGAATGTCGGGCGCGACGAGGCAAGTGAACTTGCGACCTATATCGTCGAAAAAGGTAAACCGCTTGTCGAACCGGTTAAATGAGCGACAACTTTACCTCCTCGTCACGGTCACCCTCAGGAAGTTGGCGGGGATGGACGTGGTGTTCGCATTGCCGCTTTGATTTTGGCGACTGAACAGGTCTTCCAGTTCCCGCTGCAGCTGATCCGCCTTTCCAATTTTTTCGGCGGCATCAAAGGCATTCATCGTGGGTCCATAGTATTTACGAAACAGGTCGACGAATTCGGCCGGGGTACAGGAGATCGCGAAGGTAAAGCTGTCTGTAAAAAATGCGATGTCGTCCTTTGCCACGCCGGCACTTGTAAAGCGTTCGACCACATTGCTTTCCACTCCCCATAACATGGGGCTGACAAAACCTTCGGGCGGCGGCGGAGTATAGGCGGCGCTGATCTTCAGGATCTGGGCCACAAGGGTGGGATCGCCCGGTATCCAGTTGCCCATTACGATCCTTCCCCCCGGACGGGTGACCCGGACTAATTCCCGGGCAACGTCGAATGGCTTTGGCGCGAACATCGCCCCAAAGACGGTCACGACGAGATCAAAACGCTGATCACTGATCTCACTCAGGTCGGTCGCATCACCCAACTGAAAGGTACAGTTGGAAAGACCTTCCTTCTTTGCCCTGGCCTGGGCCGCCTCGACGAGATTGCCCGCGATGTCCACGCCTAATACCTCGGCGCCCAGTCTTGCTTCGGGGATGGCGGTGTTCCCATCGCCGCAAGCCAGGTCCAACATCCTCAGACCTTTGGTAATACCCAGTTGAGCGACAAACGCGGAACCGCTGGCCCGCATGCTTTCGGCGATCTTCGTAAAGTCGCCTTTCTCCCATAGTGCTTTGTTAGGATTCATTCTGCTTGGTGTTTTTATAATTTGAAATGCAATGTTAGCGGTTTGCGAAGGGGTGGAGTTGACTCAGGGGTCCAATTGTATGACTTAAAGGGCCGGAAGTCGCGGGTGGGGGATCCGGCCGGAGGATGGGATCGGGAATTTTCATAAATTTAGTGTCTATGGACAATTTTCTCGAACGGGTATTACAGCATCCTCAATATTACCGGCAATTCAATTGCGGCAAGTCGCTGATCACTGCCTTCAATTGTCCCATGGAGGCCCGTTTGATGAAAAGCCGGTTTGCGGGTCTGTGGACGGAACACAACTATCTTTTTTATGTGATCGACGGCCGGAAGATCTGGCACACGGCAGGCGGGTCTTATGATATTCAAAAGGATAGTTGCGTGTTCGTACGAAAAGGCGGATTTATCCTGGAACAGATTCTGGATACCGGATTTTGCGTGATGTTGTTCTTTATTCCCGATGATTTCATCTGCGAGACCCTGCAGGCCCGGACAAAACCGCTGGTAAGCTATGAGCAGAATTTCGAACCGGTGATGCTGATCGAGGCAAGCGAAACCCTGAAGGGTTTTTTTCTTTCGATGTCCTCCTATTATACAGAGACCAGGGACCCCGATCCATCCCTGCTGGAGATCAAATTCAAGGAATTGATCCTGAACATCGCGGACAATACCGCCAATAAGGACCTGCTGGCTTATTTCTCCTCGCTGTCCCACGAGCCGCAGACCGTGTTGCTGAAAAGGGTGATGGCGGACAATTTTTGCTTTAACCTGAAATTAGAAACCTATGCTCAGTTGAGCAACCGGAGTCTTTCGGCGTTTAAAAGGGATTTTGGAAAGCTTTTCCAGAGTACGCCCGGGAAATGGTTGCTCGAGAAAAGGTTGCACCATTCCCTGCACCTGTTGAACAATCAGAACAAGACGGTGAATGAAGCGGCTTTTGAAAGCGGCTTTCAGAGTCCCGCGCATTTCAGCCGGGCTTTTAAAGCGAGGTTTGGCAAGGGGCCGACGGAGATGAAAAGGATCAACAGTCAGGGGGTTGATGCACGATGAAAGACAGGGGCCGATGGGGGTTTTCCTTGTCCACGGTGACGGTCAGCCTCAGCCTTTCCCGCCAGCACCGCAGGATCAGCTGCTCGACATCCCGTTCCCGCCGGTGAAATTTGTGCTCGCCTTCCCGGTTCTCCAGATAAAATCCATCGAAGTCGCCGAAGAAGTCATACAACAGCCTCACGACCTTCCCGGTAAATTCATAAAGATCCTTGTCACCGCCGTGATGCGGAGGTTTGTGGTGTCCGCCGGGGAGTTTGCCCTGGCTGTTACCGGTGGGATCGGGAAGGATATGGGCAGGGTTGCCACCGAAAGAGGTTACTCTATCACCGATCACTTTCAGGTAACGCTGAAAGACGGGATACCAGCGGCTGAGCACGGGAACAGCCTCTCCGATCCATTTGAGTACGGACAGGTTCCGTTCTTCCCGTATCCGGAGCGTCGCCTTGTTGCGCACCGGGATGGTCAATTGGAAGGCGCCTGATACTTTCCGCCATTGGAAGGCGCCGGACCCCGTCGACGCGGCTGCTTTCCTGCCTCCGGGCCCGCTTTGCACGGGAATCCTCCCCTTCCCGTTCGCATGCGTCACCTGCCTCACGACGACGTTGTATGTTTTGTTATGCGGCAATCCTTCCGGCATCCCGATCGTCAGCATCCCCGGAAAGTGAATTTCCGTGCCTTGGGGGACCGGCAGCCAGGTGATCCCGACGGGTTCACATTGAAGCGTATAATCGTCCACTTTTTTGAATCGCGACCAGGTGTACATCCGGGATGCCAGTTGCAGGATGGTGTCGGCGGGGGCGCCGGGCAGGAATATGGATGCCACGCAGCCTGCCGGCAGTTGTCCCCAGTCGATCATCAGCTCGTCGGCCTGGGCGCCCGCGGGCAACGTCATCGCCGTAGGCCGGATGACAAAAGTCGTTACACCCATTGCCGAGCCCACATCGGACCACGCGATGTTGCGTTGGGCAAGTTTATCCCAGTTGGAAGGGTCTTTACCCGCCGGGATGCTCACGGGATCGAAGGCGATCTCGGCGATCAGGCATTGATGCAGGTTGCGGAGCATCGACTCCTGGATGGTGAGTGCGGGATTGGAAGGATCCGTGAACGGCCCGTTTATCAGCGAGGCGGGAACTCTCGCCGGCAAGACCGGGTTGGGGAAGAAAACATTCTTAAAAGGTTGGTTGATGTCCAGCCAACATCCAAAAAAGGTATCTACCTCCGGACCGCCTATTGACGTGATGGGTTTGACATTGGCAGCATCGGTTTGCTGGGTCAGCGCCATCATCGTTGAGTCGATCCGTTTTTCGGCGAAAAAGGGGATCGTCACAAATTCAGTGCCCCCGATACCCGGCAGCGCAATGGGCTGTCCCGCCGGGTTGTTCGGCCACCGCCGATACGTCGTCGACAGGTCGAAGGCGGCCGATGTCGTTTGCGCCTGGAACATCCGAAAGAATACGCGGACGTTTACGGCGCCGAGCAGGCCGATATAATGCACCTTGGCCAGCGCGAAATTGAAAACGGCATTGCCGTCGTCGTCGGTGGGCTGGAGAAATAATTTCGACTGTTCTTCTTCTTTCGGCAGAGACTCGAATTCCGCCGGCGTTATCCG
This sequence comes from Puia sp., assembly GCF_036500295.1. NCBI lineage: Bacteria > Pseudomonadati > Bacteroidota > Chitinophagia > Chitinophagales > Chitinophagaceae > Puia > Puia sp. The sequence continues at coordinate 22,036 of NZ_DASYCH010000125.1, forward strand.
CTGCATCACCTCCTGGATAAAGCGGGGGGCGTCAGAAGCGCCGGTCAAGGCGGCGGCTCCAAAACTGGATTGCCCCTCCCGGACGACCAGGAAGCGAAGGTCCACACTCAGCCAATAGGGATCCCCGTGGAAGATAAAGGGGTTGGGTTGTTTGATCAACTCCAGCTGCGCCGCGGCAAGCTGACTAAACGCGGTGATCGCGATGGTTACCAGCTCCGTCTCCGGGGCAAAAGAAAAAGCGCTGTCGTTCGGAAAATCGAGATTGAAGAAAAAGGTAAACCGCTGCGCCTCGGCGCCATAACTCCCGGTAGTCGATTGATTTCCCGCCGCCAGCAAAGTCAGTCCCGTGGCCGGGAGGGCCTGGGGGGAAGCGGCAAGGTTTGCCGAGCTGTTGTGAATGCCTATCTCATTTGCCGTAAACCCGTCGAGGACGACGCGAAAGGCATCGGGGACCGGCAGGCCGTTCAGACTGTTTCTCGGCTGTGTCCTTCTCGCCCTGATCTCATCTTCCCCGAGCGTACTACGGTTGATCACGATGGTCACTTTCTTCTCCGGCACGATGTCGGTAAACAACTCCTGCACCCCCGTCCTGGTATCCGTCCATAAGGGGTAGAAGCCGCGGACGCTGGCATCGATGCCAAAATAGTCCCCGATAAACGTAACACTGGAATCGATGGTGCCGTCGGTATGATGCGCCCAGGGTGCGTCGACGGCAGGATCCCAGGGCTGATCGGTTACGGTATAGGAATTGAATGTCGCGCCGCCGTCGAAGGATTGCGCCATGAGCACATCGATGAGCAGGGTTGACGGCTTCGGCCCGAATTCGTAAAACGCACAGCCGAACACGCCACTTGGGTCGGCGGCGAATTGCGGAAAAAAATGCTGCATGTTCGCCGGAATGGAACCTGTCAGCAGCGGTTGACCGGAGGCGCCCGTCGTCCAGGAAGTGCCGCCATCCACCGATCGGGCATAATAGATGCGGGATGCCCCTCCCCGGTAATCATCCCAGGCAACCACTACCGTCTGACCGGAGACGCAGGCAGTGGGACAGGTTACTACCCGGAAATTCGCACCCGGAAATACCGACCAACCACCCGCACTAGGCAATCCCGAACCGAACGTCGTAATACCGGTTGCAGGGGCAACCGGCGTCAACTGAAAACTATTTCCGCCATCCGTCGATTTCAGCATCTTGATCATGCTTCCTGCCAGCCATGCGATGTATATATCGCCATTAGCCGACACGTTGATCTCCGGCAGGTAAGAATCCCCCGTAAGACTGGTTGCACTGACGGTATTTCCGCCGTCACCGATCCAGGTGGCGCCATGATCGAGGGACCGGGCAAAGCGCATGGTCGAAAGATCGTCCCAGACTGCATATATTCTTCCATGAAAGGGGCTGGCGGGATTGGTATCCCCCACCATCCATTGCTTGTCATCGTTGACGCTGGTATGGATGAGATTGGGGGCGCCCCAGGTCTGACCACCGTCCGTAGATTTATAAACGACCATTCCGATCGTGTCGAATTTCGGCGGGTTCTTTCCCACGAGACCCAGGGTATAGACGTTGCCGATATCGTCCCACGCAACCGTCGGGTCAGTCATCACCGTGGCACCGGCCGGCAATGCATAGGGCGCTGAATTCTGCCAGGTGTGGCCACCGTCGGCAGAAAATTCGGCTGCCAGCGTAAAATCGTAGGTATGGATATTATTGAATCGCTTGGAGGCCGTGACGATCTGGAGCGGGTTGTTGGGATTGATAACGATGGCACATTCACTGTGGGCGTTGTTCGTGCTGCTGTTCCTGGTAACCTGGATGTTTGACATATGATGAAACATTTGGTTCCTTTGTTCGCTTTTTCCTGAACGACATCTTCTTCTTCCAGTGTTCCAATTCAAACAAGGGCGCACCGGGATGCTCGGCCCTTCGCTTCCACAGCAACACGATGAGCAGAAGGGTGTTCAATACATTGACGCCAAGCAATACATAGAAGACGTCTCCTTTGGGGAGAAAGAACAGGGCTACCGATGCGGCGCCTGAAAGGATCGAATAGGCTATCAACAGAGATCTCCGCAGATAAATGGCATTTATCAGGGTTGCGACCGTGAGGGCAATCAGCAGCTCGAATAATCCTCCATCGACAAATACTTCCATGCGACGACATTTAGAGCGTTACCAGAAAAAGAGAGGGGATGATACAAGGTATCGGAGAATCGGCACAAATACAAGGGTATTTATACGGTATCTAATAAAAAGGGCCGCCCGATGGGCGGCCCTTTTTATTAGCCGGAATTTTTATAGTACCAGCAGTTTCGTCGTCGCGAAGGAAGTGGCGGTGGTGACTCTTACCGTATAGATACCACGGAGACCGACCAGGCCGACGGTGACGATCGGCGTGCCGGGCAGCCCGCTTTGTTGCTTGACTACATTCCCGCTGGAGTTAAGGATCTGGATGACATAGGGACCATCCGCATGGGCTACGATGAGTTCCGTGAAGCCGATAGCGGGGTTCGGAATAGCGGTGACCGTCAGCGGAGGCGTGAAGGTCAGGCTAACCGTGTTGGAGAGCGTGAAGTTCCCCAGCGATACGATCTGCTTGAGCCGATAGTAGTTGATACCGGGCAGGGGCAGCGGATCGGTGAACGTGTAGTTCGTAGAAGGATCCGTGCCGTTACTGCTCTTTGCCTGCACCAGGCCCACCGGCAGGAAGAACCTGCCATCGAGGCTCTTTTGCACTTCGAACACCTTGGTCTTGTTTTCAGGAGTGGTCGTCCATTTCAGCAGGCCCGTGTTCCCTTGTTTGACCGCGGTGAAGGTGAGCGGCGGCAGGATCGCTCCGGTGTCGATCGGCGTGAATGAGTACTGCGTGAACACCGGGTAGTGGTCCGTCGTCGTGCTGCCGTAGTTGGGAACCAGGGTAGCGACATCGGAACGTACCGTGGCCGAGTTGGGCAGATAGAACCTGCTCATCGTATCACTGAGGATCACGTTGTCGATCACACTGGTGAAGTTGACGTCGGAGTGCTGACCGGTCGGGCTTAGCGGCTTGGTCGGGAAGCTATACAGAGCCGAGTCGTCAATCGTGAACCAACTCCAGGAGGTGACCGGCGGGTTGACACCTGCGGTGATGGTGGTATTCAGGTCGTCGTTGAAATCGCCGAGGATCACCACATTATCGTTGGGATAGGTTGCTTTAATCAGGGAGTCCAACGCATGGGCGCCGTCCGCGCGACGGGCGTAAGCCGTCAGTACGGGTGAGGTGTTCGCCTTTGCATGAACGTTGATAAAGCGAACGGTTTGTGTCTTTGTGCCGCCATGGTTATCGCTAAGCGTGATGTTGGCCGTCAGCATATAGGGGAACCTGCCGCTTGCCCAATCATTGTAATACAGCGTGGACGGATCGAGCGGGTTGCTGGTGCCAAGGGTCAGCAGGGAGTCCGTACGGACGACCGAGATCTTGGCGGTATTATAGACAAAGGCCAGTTTCTGCACGGTGATCAGCGGATCGGGACCGCCGGGGATCGTGGGATTGGAGAACGAGCCGTATTGACCGACTACCAAGGCATAGCCCGGCATCGTGGCAACGATGGAGTCGAGAGCCTGTTGGTCACAAACTTCCTCGAGAGCATACAGATCGGCATGCAGGCTGGGAAGAACCGTGCCTACATTCTTCTTCTGTAGCGCCTTATCGGTGGGTCCGAGTGTCGGATCGGGGGTGCCGAACCAGTTGAGGTTCCAGTCGATGACGCTGAGAGTGGAAGCGGGATCGATGCTGTTGCCTTTTACATTAACGACGGCCGTCGAGTCGGAGATGGCGACGATGACGGAGTCGATAAACTGGCGGTTGCCGGCAGCGGGCGTGAAGCGGATGAATACCGGTTCGGTCTTGTTGTTGGCCGTTGCTGCAGTGAATCCGACGGAGTCGCTGAAGTGCAGGCTGTCGGTGGAAACCTGAAAGCTGCCCGAGGAGGTGATCGTGAGATTCGAAGTGAGGTCGTTGCCGGTGACGAGCAGCTTTTGTGTCGCGGTGCTGTTGGCAGCCGTAAACCCGAATTCGAGATTATCCGTGCTCAGGGTGAGGCTTGGCGGCGGCGGGGTCAGCGAGTTGACCAGGCTGATATCATCCACCGTCCAGCGGGAGCCGTCCTGGGTGCTCGAGGTATAGACAAAGGCGATGTATACGGCCGTATCCTTAAAGCCGGACAGGTTGATGTTCGTGGATGGGGTCCAGACGTCGGAGGCCTGGCTTGGGAATTTGCCGTTCAGGTCGGTCCAGTGAGCGAGGCTGGGATCACCGGAACCCGTGTAGTCGGTGGAGATCTTCAGCGTCAGCGGAGAGCCGGCGAAGGCGTTGCGGCTCCAATAGCCCAACAGCGGGAAGGTAGTCCCGGTGAGATTGAACCGGGGACTGATCAGCCAATCCTGGTTGACGTTGTTGATCCCATTGGCGAAGCCGTTGATCTCAACCGCATGGCCGAACGGCGTTGTTCCCGCAGGCGCCGAACTGTCGCGGCCGAAGGTGGTGCAATCCCATACCTGGGCGCCCGTTACGCTGAAGGCCGTGAAGCCGTTTGGCAGCTGGCCGCTGCCCAGACAGCTGTCAAAGCTGGTGATGAACGGCAGCGGTCGTGCGACGGTGTTATTAAAGGTGCTGAAGGTCCACGCACTGTTGGTGCTGAGACCGGCGAAGGGGTTACCGAAGATATCCAGGAAGGTGCCTGCGCCAATGCGGATCGAGTAGCTGTTACCACCGGCGAGTGGCAGATGGAAGACGACCGAGTCATTGCTGACCGCGATGCGGGCGTCGCTGACGGGGATGGGCGTACCATCGATGCCATTGGTCACGAGTACGATGCTGCCGGTGCCCTTGACGACGGGTTTTGTGAATACCAGAACCGGGATGGTGCTGGATGGGATCTGCACCGAGCCGGTGGCCGGTACAAGCGTCTGCACCAGCGGCGGCGCTGTTGTAAAGGTGCTGTTCCGCGGGTTAGGCGTGGCGACCTGGAAATCCGCGGAGTTGTTGTTCGCGTCCTTGCCGTCCGGCGTGCGCAGGTCGGCGGTGGAGTTGGTCAAAACCGGGGCGGGTGCGGCTTCGAAGCCGGTTGCCGTCGGCCCAAAACCGACGATGTCGATGACCGATGCCCCGGTGGGATTGGCGCCGGTTTGAGCCGCGGTGGAATTACTCAGAAGGACCTTCCCCGAGGTGGCGCTCATGGCGATGGCGCCGGTGACGTCCGGTGTCGGCAGCGGGGCGTTGGGAGAGGCGCCAATGGCTTCCTGCACCAGGAAATAACCGTGCGGCGGGATCGTACCGGTAAGCGGCGTCACCTGCCAGGTGGTGCCGGCGGAGGAAGAATATTGAACGGACCAGCCGGAGAGATTCACGGTGGTGTCGCCGTCGTTGAAGAGTTCGATAAAGTCGTTGGAGAAAACAGAACCGGAGTTACCGCCGCCGCCATAGACCTGGTTGACGACGATCTTTGCCGCCGGCGCCGTTACCGAACCGGTGAGCGGGACGTTTTGGGTGATCGCCCCTGTGGAAGTAAGGACGAGGGATCCGGTGACTGCGCCGGAGGGTGCGCCTGCCGTGAGTCGGACGAGGACCGGCGTGTCGGCTACCGTTCCACCCGTCTGGGTAAAGGAAGCCGATGCGAAAAAGTTTGTACCGTCGCGGGAGAGTTCATAGCCGGTGGGCGCGGTCGCGATGATATTACCGGTGAGGTTGACGCCGCCGATGGTGAGGGATTGAGCAGGGGATGCGGTCCCGGATACGGCGCTGAAGCCTGATAGCGAGGAGGGGGAAGCCGTCACCGTCGGTATCGGCACGCTCCCGGAGGTGGTCGCGGTGACGCTCAGGTCGTCGATGCGCCAGTTGGCGGTATTCTTCCCTGCATTACCCGCGCCGTTGTAGGCGTAAAGGCGGATGGTGATGGCCTGGCCGGCGGCGCCGGCGATATTTGCCGGGCTCGAATTGAGGGCCCAGGCGCTGTTGTTGGCCAGTGCGCCGGCGGCGGCAGGTGCGGCAAAATTGTCGAGGCTGGTGCGAATGTCATATGCCTGCGGTCCCGTCCCGGTGGACCGGCTGCCGAAGCCGATCTGGCTGACGGTAACGGCTACACCCGGAGAAGGGGTCAGCGTCCATTCGAAATAGGTGGTCGTATCGGGGCGGAAAGCGCCGGTATTGGCGGCGGCCCCGGCGTTATTGCCGCCGGTTGCGCCAGTGTAACCAGATGAAGCAGAAGTCGTTGACAACAGCGGAGTAGTGCCGTTGTTGTTGCCTTGTATAACGGCTGAGATGGAGACCCCCGCCGGAATACCGGAGGTGGGAGTTGCCGCCGAAAAGTCCCAGATGATCTGGGCATGGCTCAGGGCGGGCAATAGGAATGCAAGGACTAACAGGTAAAGTTTTCCCATTACAGATTAGTTTGATTTTGAAGGTAATAATTGATTAGTGTCTGGTTTTGGCTTAAACGGGATTGGAGCAACGGAGGATTGTCAAGGATATGGCGGGCAAATCTAGGGGTAAAATAAAAATCGCTGTTTTTTCTTATTTGAACAAATTATTAATAATGCATCGTTTCCCGGATTAGGTACTTTTAGTCAATGCAACAGCTATCTACCATCGACGAAGTACTTGCGCGACTCGAGGCGATCCTTGCCGATGCACAGGCACACGGAAAACGGACCGGTTATTTCGCGGCGCTGTATAACAAGGTGACCGCCGCAGTAAAGGACGGGATCGCCAAAGGAACTTTCGAAGATGGGCCGCGGATGGCCCGGCTGGACGTGTTGTTCGCCAGCCGTTATCTGGATGCGCTTGATTGCTGGGAGAACGGCCGGCCGCTTACCGATTCCTGGAAGGCCGCTTTTGAAGCCAGCAGGCATTCCTCACCGCTGATCCTGCAGCATCTTTTATTGGGCATCAATGCGCATATCAACCTGGACCTCGGCATTGCGGCCGTAGAGACGATGGGAAACCAGCCGGTGGATGGCATTCATATCGATTTCAATTCCATCAATGCCATTCTCGGGTCATTGACCAATGAGGTGATCAGGGAGATCGATCATATGTCTCCCCTGCTTTCGCTGATGGGGTTACATGCGAATCGAACGGATTCTTTATTGGTGCAGTTCAGTATCGGGAATGCCCGGGACGGCGCATGGTGTTTTGCCGAGGAACTGGGGAAGGCGAAAGGGGAAGCGGTTGCGGCCCTGATCCGGCAGCGGGATCAGGATATCGCCAGGCTGGCTGCGGCGCTGACGCATAATTCCGGGCTGATGCGGTTTACGCTTTGGGTGATCCGGCTGTTCGAGTGGGGCAATGCCCGGAAGGTTATCGGCGAGTTGAAGGGACGAAGCAAGAAATTTTTTTCTGCGAAGGAATTGTGATGTTAGTTACCTTGTGCCTCCATCAAAATCACCGCTTATGCCAGCCATTGGAAATACGCCGCTGATCCGATTAGAGCGATTGTCGGAGCCGGGGTGCGCCGAGATCTTTGTAAAATATGAAGGAGCCAATCCGACCGGCAGCATGAAGGACCGGATGGCGCTGTCGATGATCGAGGGCGCCGAAGAACGGGGCCAGCTGAAGCCGGGAGGCAAGATCGTGGAATACACCGGGGGCAGTACGGGAAGTTCGCTCGCGATGGTTTGCGCCACGAAGGGATACCGGGCGCATTTTGTGTCCTCCGACGCCTTCTCGCAGGAAAAGCTGCTGACGATGCGGGCCTTTGGCGCCGAGCTGGAGCTTTTCCCCAGTCAGAACGGCAAGATCACAGCCAGGCTGATCGATGAGATGATCGTGCGGGCGCGGGAACTGAGCAAGGAGCCCAATGTTTTCTGGACGGATCAATTCAAGAATACAGACAACCGGAACGCGTATCACGCCATGGCGAGGGAGATCATCCGCGTGTTGGGTAAGGATATCGCCGAGTTTCTGCAGGGTGTGGGGACCGGCGGCTGTTTTTCGGGCAATGCCGAAGTCTTTAAAGAAGAAGTTCCCGGGATCCGTTGCATCCCGATAGAGCCGTTGGGTGTTCGCGCGCTTTCGGGCGGGGATATCTCCGGGACCCACCGGCTGGAGGGGATCGGAACCGGTTTCGTGCCGGCCATCTGCCGCCTTGATCTGGCCGATGAGATCATCGCCGTTTCGGACGCCGACGCGTATGCGACGGCCCGCCGGCTGGCCCGGGAAGAGGGCATCTTTGGCGGGATCACCTCCGGTGCGAATGTGTGGGCAGCGATCCAGCGCGCGCGGGTGATCGGCGCGGGCAAGAAGATCGTCACGATCATCTGCGACTCGGGGTTGAAATATCTTAATGGCGACCTTTATAAATCTTGATCTGCAGATGGTGGATATCGCGGCCATTGGCGCCGATGCATCTTTGTTTGATGAGAAAAATTTTGCCGACCGGGCCCAGGCGCTCGATGGGCTTGAGGACTATTTGATGGCCGGGGATGACGGGCCGCTTGGCAGGAAGGCGGCGGATCTGAGGCGCGCATTGGAGGACGTGGATGCGGCGCTTTTCCAAAAGTTGCGGGAAAGGATCCGAAACGGAGAATGCCGCGGAAAAGCATTCCGGGAAATGGTGGCGGAGTATGTAAAGATCGATTATGAGGAATCAGGCTATGATCATCTCGATCTGTTTATAAACCGGCTGTTGTCAGTGCAGGAAATGCCGATGCCGACCCTGGAGCTGGAGCCGGAGATGGTAGAATTTTATAAAACCCCGGCGAGGATCGTTTTCGGCTGGATAGACCGGATCGGGTTTCCCGCCGACGCTGTTTTTTACGATGTGGGCGCCGGGTTGGGGCAGGTGGTGTTATTAGTGCACCTGCTAACGGGTATCAGAGCCCGGGGCGTCGAGATCGAGCCGGCCTATTGCGATTATGCGCGGGACTGCGCAGGCGGGCTGGGGTTGCAGGATGTTGACTTTATCTGTGCCGATGCCCGGAATGCCGACCTCAGTGATGGGACGATCTTCTTTCTGTATACCCCGTTCAGGGGAGCGATGTTAAAGAGCGTGCTCGACCGGCTGAAAGCGCTATCGGAATCGAAGTCCATCGAGGTGCTTACGTATGGCCCCATGGCGAGCCTGGGCAATTAAAATAACGATCGCAGCACCCCCAGCCTTCGCGAGTTGATCATAACGGGAGACGGCAGCGTCCCATTACCGGTCGGCCGGCGCCGGGTCAGCCGGTGCGCGAAATCTATTCGCTACGCAAGCTTTTTACGGGATTGGAAATCGCAGCTTTTATCGCCTGGAGGCTGACAGTCAGCCAGGCGATAGCGACAGCGATGAGTCCGGACAGGGGGAACAGCCACCAGCCGATATCGATCTGGTAGGCGAAGCTCTGTAGCCAGCGGTGCATGGCATACCAGGCCATCGGAGTGGAGACGAGGATGGCGATGCAAACCAGGCCGAGAAAATCGCGGGAGAGCAGGAGAGTGATATTGGTCACCGTGGCGCCCAGGACCTTGCGGATGCCGATCTCCCTTGTCCGCTGTTCGGCGGAGAAGACGGAGAGTCCGAAGAGGCCAAGGCAGGCGATGAGGATGGTCACGAGGGTGAAATAGCCGACGATCGAGGAGCTGCGCTGATCTTTTTCGTAGTTGGCCTGAAAGTCCTTGTCGAGGAAGGAATAGGCAAAGGGTTGGTTGGGGTTGACCCGTTTCCAGGCGGCTTCGGCTTCTCGCAGAATGGATGCGTAGGCGCCGGTGTTCAGATTGGCGATGAGATAGCTGTGCGGGTTGCCGAGGGTGGTGGTAAGACCCAGCGAATAGATCGGTTTGTACAGACTTTCGAAATTAAAATCTTTGACGACGCCGACGATCTGCATGACGGCATGTTTTCCCTGAAAGTCGTAAGAGATCTTTCTGCCGACGGCGGTATTCGGGTCATAACCCAGCTGTTTCAGGGCCGTTTCATTGAGGATGATGCTGTTGGAGTCGGCGGTCGATCCTTTTGTGAATTCGCGGCCGTGGAGCAGCGTCAGTCCCAGGGTCCTGCAATAGCCGTCATCGGCAGCGATCAGGCTGATATCGACGACGTCGTGGACGGTCTTGCCTTCCCCGTAGAAGAGCAGATCGTTGATGTTAGCAATTCCGGGATAGGAAGAGCCGCCCGTAACGGATCGGATGGCGGGTATTTTGCCGAGTTCGTTTTTCAGCGCGACAAAATTGTCCGCCATTTGCTGATTTTGCAGGGGGAGAATAAGCTGTTGGTCTTTTTTGAAGCCAAGGGAACGGCTGTTGAGATAGTTCAGCTGCCGGACAATGATGATGGCGCCGGAGACAAGACCGATGGAAATGGTAAATTGAAAGACGATAAGCCCTTTGCGGATGGCGACAGCGGAAAAAGTATTGAGCACCCGCCCTTTCAGCACCGTGATGGGGCGGAAGGCCGATAGATAGAAGGCGGGGTAGAGCCCTGAGACGATGCCGGTGATCAACGTGAGAGCGCCGATGCTCACCCAGACGAGGGGCTCATCGAAGAGGTGCAACTGCTTTTGAACGAGATCGCCGAAAGCGGGGAGGAGCAGCCGGGTGAGGGTACTGGCCAACAGCAAGGCGAAGCCACTCATCAGGATCGACTCACCGAGGAACTGATAGACCAGCGAATGCCTTTCCGCACCCAGCACTTTGCGAACGCCTACCTCTTTCGCCCTCTTGGCGGAACGGGCCGTCGAGAGATTCATGAAGTTGATACAGGCAATGATCAGCACGAAGGCGGCGATGCTGCCCAGGATATAAAGCGTGGTGGCGTTGCCTACAGATGCCACCTCATAGTCGAGGTTGGAATGCAGATAGATGCTCGTCAGGGGCTGGAGGAAGAACCGCCGCTGGATCCCGAAGGCCTTGAGGTCGGCGCCGGCGTGCCTGTCGATGTCGGCGTTGAGCTTTTTGGTGAAGGCATCCGGATCGGGAGCCGTCTTCAGCCGGATATAGGTGTGGAAGATGCTGGTGGTCGCCCAGTTGGTCTGCGAGACCACCCATTTGCCGATATCATTATTGCGCATAGACAGGAAGAAATGGGCGGGAATATGCGATTTGAGATCCTCGTCGCGGAAGACGCCGGTGATGGTATAGTCGTTGTTGCCGAAGGGAAGCCCGAGGGTAATGGGGCGGCCGACGGGGTTCTCGTCCCCGAAGAGTTTTTTCGAAAGGGTCGCCGAGAGGACGATGGTGTTGGGTTGGTCGAGCGAGTTGGCATTCCCGTAGCGGAAGTCATAGGTGAAAACCTGGAAGAAGGTGGAGTCGACATAGTAGCCGTTGGGTTCATAAAACTGCTTTTGTTCCTTGCCTGTCTTGACGGTGAGGAGGAACTTATCTGCCATGGGGAATTTCAGGAGACGGGTGGTTTGGGCGATCTCGGGCAACTCGGCCTTCAGAGTGGCAGAGACGGGTGCGGGAGTTCCGGCCCAGCCTTTGTTCACGGTGGCTCCGGCCGTGCCGCCGGCAGCGGCCACGCGATAAATGAGGTTGGCATCCTTATTCTGCCGGTCATACCCGGATTCACTGACAATATATAGGAGGATCAGCAAACAGGTGGTGAGGCCGATGGAGAGGCCAAATATATTGATAATACTAAAAACCTTGTTGCGGGTCAGGTTGCGAAAGGCGACCTTGAAATAGTTTTTAAGCATGTCCAAAAAGGGCCAAAAATATGCCAACGCCATAAACTTTTGAGAGTCAGATGATTCGGCCACAGCTATAAATGGCAACCGTTCGAATGTGATACATCGATTGTCCGATGTCGTGGTTTTACGAGGGAAAGCACCTATGACGGGCGACGGATGGATATTATCTTTGAGGCTTAGTCATCGTCCCCGTGAATGAAGAACCCATTTCACCGTACCCACGGCGGACTATCGCTTCTCCACTATTCTATTCTTAACCTTCACACCGATCATTTAGCAATCCATACCTGGGACCGGCATTGTTTTACTCAAACTTAAAACGATGTTGATTTCAAAAGTACCCTTTGTTTGCAGCCTGGCTATTGCGCTGGCATTTCCTTCTGCTGCAAATTCCGGCCTGCCTTCTTTCGGTGAGACGAAAGTCATGGTTACAGCCGATCCACTTACCACTCAAAAAACGGTTTCCTTCGCACAGCCCGGCCGGGACGAAATGGCCTATGTCCATGCGTACATCCGCGAGAACGACGAGTCACTCCTCGCGGTAAGGGAAAGAAGCAAGCGTTATTTTAAGATCATCGAATCCGTGTTGCGGAAATTCGGTCTGCCGGCGGAGCTGAAGTATCTGGCCGTCATCGAATCCGATCTGAAGACGACGGCGGTGTCGCGTGTCGGGGCGAAAGGCCTCTGGCAGCTGATGGCCGCTACGGCTCAGGACCTGGGCTTGAAAGTCGATAGCCTGCAGGACGAGCGGACCAATTTTTATAAGAGCACGAAGGCCGCGGCGCTGTATCTGCGCGATCTGCACCGGACCTTTAAGGACTGGCGGCTGGTGCTGGCTGCCTACAACGCAGGGCCCTTACCCGTTTTCCGGGCTATGCACCGGTCGAACAGCACCGATTTCCGGGTGCTGGAGCGTTATCTGCCGTACGAATCGCGAACGCATGTAAAGCGGTTTATGGCTACAGCCTATTATTTCGATGGAGAGGCCGGTACGGCGGTGACCATTTAGTTGGACTGCCGGTATTCGCTGGGAGACTTGCCCGTCTTTGCCTTGAAGAGTTTGGTAAAGTGGGACGGGTGTTCGAACCCCAATTCGTACGCGATCCCGCTGACGGATTGGGAGGTATCCCAGAGCAGGGTCTTCGCCTTCTCGACGAGCCGGAGGTGGATATATTCCTGGGTGGTCTTGCCGGTGTGCTTCCGGAGAAGATCGGAGAGATAATGCGACGAGAGGTTCAGCCGGACGGCAAAGTATTTTACGTCGGGCAGGCCGGTCTCGATGAGCGGGCCGTCGAAGCAGTCCTTCAGCAACCTTTCGAACTGCTGCACGATGTCGTGGCTCGACTTTGTACGGGTAAGCCACTGCCGGTCATAGAAGCGGGTGCAGTAGTCGAGCAGCAGCTGGATATTGCTGACGAGGAGATTTTGGGTGTGTTTGTCGATGCTTTGCGAGTATTCCCGTTCGATAGTTTGTATAGTAGTACCGAGAATGAGCTTCTCCTCTTCCGAAACATGCAGCGCCTCGTTGGTGTCATAGTCGAAGAACGAGTAGTCCCGGATGTTCCTGCCCAATGTGGTGCCGTGGAGAAGATCGGGATGGAAGAAAAGGCCCCAACCTTCGGTGACGCGGAGGTCGGGGCTGGAAGCGATCACCTGCCCGGGGGAGGTGAACATGAGGGTTCCTTCTTCAAAATCGTAGTGGCTACGGCCATATTTTATTTCTCCCGTGAACTTTTTACAGGAGATGGCATAGAAAGCGACGCGATGAAAGACCTCGCCGGCGGGGCGGACTGGGTTGGTCTTTGTGAGATCGATGACGGTCACGAGCGGATTCTTTGGCGGCGGGCAGCCATAGAACCGGTGAACGTCCCCAATGGTCTTTACATCGATGTATGTCATGATACCTGGAGGTTGAAATGTGCGGCGACCATTTGCTTGTAAGCGAGGTCGCCTTTTTCCATTTTGACATTGATCATCTGCTCCGCGTCGGCGCCGACGATGTAGCGAAGTTGCGGCGTGCCGTCCGTCGCGGCGGCATAGATGGTCGTGCTCACCTCGGAAAGATCAGGGTTTCCACGCCCCGGCGTCTTTGCGATCTCCGTGAATTTAGCGAATATTTCCCGGTAGTCACCGAGTTCCCCGGCACCGAAGTAATCCATGGACGAGCCGTTGAAGTTGGTGCGGTAGCTGCCGGGTTCGATGATCTTGAGGCCGATGCCGAAGGGGTTGAGTTCGAACTGCAGGGCTTCCGTGAGGCCTTCGAGCGCCCATTTCGTTGCGTTGTACAGGGTTCCAAACGGAATGGTGATGCGGCCGCCCATGGAGGACAGGTTGACGATGACACCTTCCTTTTGTTCCCGCATGCGGGGGAGCACGGCCTTTATCACGTCGATGAGCCCAAAAAGGTTGACGTCGAATTGCTTTCGGATCTGCTGGTCGGAGGCTGCTTCCAGGACGCCGATGGCGCCAAAGCCCGCGTTGTTGACCAGCACGTCGATCCGGCCGAACCGATGGATGGCTTTTTCTACGGCTTCCCTGATGCTCTTTTTGTCGGTGACATCGAGCTTGACCTTCAGGAAGCTGTCCGGGCCGAGCCCGGTTTCCTTTTCGGGGTTGCGCATGCTTGCGACTACGTTCCAGCCTTTGCTTTGAAAGAGCTGTGCGGTGGCTTTACCAAAGCCGGAGGACGCGCCGGTGATGAGGACGGTCTTTTTCATTTTGTATCATTTTGTTGATACAAAGTTCTATCCGGCGGGGATGGGCCACTTGAACATTTGGGTGGAAGGCTTATACATTTTGCTTCACCCGTGAGGAAACCAGGCTCTTGCGGTATTAATTCCCTGCGTTATTTAATGGTCGCGATATCGATGACGAAGCGATAGCGGACGTCGCCTTTCTCCATCCGTGCGAAGGATTTCGTGATATCCCTGATGTCGATCATTTCGATGTCGGAGACGATATTGTGCTCGGCGCAGTAGTCGAGCATTTCCTGCGTTTCCTTCAGTCCCCCGATGCTGGAGCCGGCGAAGCTCTTACGGCCGCCGACGACGGTAAAGGGCTGGATGGGGATCGCCGTTGACGGCAGCCCCACGATACAATGCGTGCCATCCCTCTTCAGCATGGACATATACATGTTGACATCGTGCTCGGCGGAGACAGTGTCGAGGATGAAGTCGAAACTGTTGGCGGCGGCTTTCACCTGTTCGGGGTCTTTGGTGACGAGGAAGTGGTGGGCGCCGAGCTTTTTCGCATCCTTTTCCTTGGAGGGCGAGGTGCTCATGACCGTAACCTCCGCGCCGAAGGCAGCAGCGAATTTCACACCCATATGCCCCAACCCGCCGAGACCGACGATGGCAACCTTGTGTCCCTTGCCGATCTTCCAGTGACGGAGGGGGGAGTAGGTGGTGATGCCGGCGCAGAGGAGAGGCGCGGTTGCGGCGAGATCGAGTTTTTCGGAGATGTGCAGGACGAAGTCTTCGTGGACCACGATGGAGTTGGAATACCCGCCATAGGTGGGTGTCTTATGGTCCTGTTCGGTGCTGTTGTAAGTATAAGAGCCGCCATTGGTACAGTATTGTTCGAGGTCGTCCTTGCAGTTGTCGCAATGCCGGCAGGAGTCCACGAGACAGCCGGTGCCGGCGAGGTCACCGACCTTAAACTTCTTTACCGCACTTCCCACCTTGACTACTTTTCCTACGATCTCATGGCCGGGGACCATCGGGAAGATGCCGGGGAACCAGTCGTTCTTGATCTGGTGAAGGTCGGAGTGACATACTCCGCAGAACTGGATATCGAATTGTACATCGTGCGGGCCAACGTCGCGGCGTTGGAAATTCCAGGGAGCCAGATCGGTTGTCGGGGACTGTGCAGCATAGCCTTTTACTGGGATCATATTTCCGTTTTTTTGATTTTGTAGTAAGTTAGACAAATTGGCGGATAAAGAGTTCACGTCCGCTTAACTCATCTTTTTCTTCGTGGTAAAGAGGTATATTTATTCTTATGAAGAAAACATTATTTCTCTTTATATCCTGCCTCGGCCTTGCCGGGCTGTTGTCCGGTCAGCCCGCGGCCTACCCTTTCCGGGTGAGGGCGATTACGGCCGGAGTGACACTGACGGGCCTTACCGACACGGCGACGCTGGTGAAGGCGGTGGATTTTTTGGCGGCGGCGAAAAAGGAATTTCTCGCCAGGGGCTATACCGTTCAGACGATGCGGATAGCCACGTCCAACCTCTACACCTATCTGGCGGGGCATTCCCTCGACGAGGCGTTGCCGTGGCTCGAACGCTTTGATCAGATCGCGGCCCGTAGCGGGGTTATCGTTTCCATCGGGCAGGTGCTGCCGCCGGACCAGTACCAGGAGGGGATCGCGGATTGGGCGGCAAAGCTTGCCGGCCGGACGAAGACCATCAGCTTCAGCCTGCCGATCTCTTCGCATGCCCTGGGTATCCAGACGCATTCGATCCGGGCCGCGGCGGAGATCATCCTCGCGCTTTCGAGAGTGGATCATGGCGAGGCCAATTTCCGGTTTACGGCATCAGCGAACTGTCCGGCGGGCATCCCGTTCTTTCCGGCAGCCTTTCACGAGGGTCCGAACAGTTTTGCCGTCGGCCTGGAGTCGGCCAATCTGGTGACCGAGGCCTTCGCCCATAGCGACCGGGCCGGCGCCCGGCAGGCATTGAAGGCGCTTCTGGAGAAACATCTCCGGCCCGTGCAGGAACTGGGCGAGAAGATCGCCTCGGCAAGCGGGTGGACCTATGATGGGATCGACGCCTCGGCCGCGCCGGGACTCGATGCGAGCATCGGCAAAGCGATAGAGACCTATACTCACCGGCCGTTCGGCAGTCCTTCCACCCTTGGCGCCTGCGCCCTGATCACCGATGTGCTGAAGGGGCTCGATATTAAGAAATGCGGTTATTCGGGACTGATGCTGCCGGTGATCGAAGATCCGGTGCTGGCAGAGCGGGCAGCAGAGAAACGGTATACGATAGAAGAGTTGCTGTTGTTCTCTTCCGTTTCGGGAACAGGACTGGATGTGGTGCCGATCGCCGGGGATACGCCGGCTGAAGTGATCGAGGGGATCCTGACGGATGTGGCGGCGTTGTCGCTGAAATATACGGCAAAGGCGCTTTCGGCCAGGCTGTTCCCGTTGCCGGGTAAGAAGGCCGGTGACCGGGTGAGTTTTAGCAACCCGAATCTGACGGCGACGACGGTGATGCCGATCAATTAGGGGGCGGCTTTGTGACGGGCGATGTGCCTGCCGATGAGGCGGGCGTCCGAGGCGATGCAACGAAACTGACCGGTAGGGCTGATCCAATAGCCGCAGAAGTAGAGCCCGTCGGCGCCGAAATATTTTTGTTTGACGGCGGGAAGGCGGAGGTCGGCGAAGCGAACGGCGTCGACATGGAGGATCTTGTCATAATCGCGATAATAGCCGATGGCGGCGATGATGGCGTCGAAGGATCGGCGTTGCCCATCGCGGAACACGACGGTGCTACCCGAGAGATGATCGATGCCAGGACGCACCGTGATATGTCCCTGGCGAATGTGTTTGATGGTGCCGATGTCGAGGACGGGCGGGTTGCCGTCACGGCTGATCGCTTCGAGCGGGCCATAGGGCATTCGCTCCAGCCCGAGTTTGGAGAGATCTCCGATGAGGCCTTTCATCAGGGGGCCGCTGATCCGGTCGGCGACGCGCGGGGGAAGGCGACTTAACAGATAACTCAATTCCAGTACGGAGATCCCAAAGACATCGCGGGGAACGACATTGACGGGGGACCGAACCGACATGACCGGCGTTGCGCCCTGTTCATAGAGATCGATCGCGATCTCGCAGGCGGAATTCCCAAAGCCGACGACGAGTACCGTCCGGCCCTTGTATTCGCTGCCGGTTTTGTATTGACTGCTATGGAGGACCTTACCGGGAAAGGTTTCGATGCCCTTGAATTCGACAGGGTTGGGCCTTGAATAGGCGCCCGTGGCCATCACAAGGTGGGTCGACCGGAAGTCACCGTTATTGGTAACCGTGTGCCATTGACCCCCTTCCCGGGTGATGGAGGCGGCTTCGGTGTCGAAGCGGGGGTTGATGCCGAAGGTTCGGCGGTAGTCCTCGAGATAGTCGATCACCTGGCGGCGGCTGGGATAGCGGGGTGTATCGGGAGGAAACTTTTTATAGGGGAGATGGGAGAACCGCTTGCTGGTATGGAGGTGCAGCCGATGGTAATGTTCATGCCAGGGAGCCCCTACCCGATCGCGTTTTTCGAGGATCGTGTAGGGGATGCCCAGTTTTTGCAAGACGGCGGCAGTGGACAGGCCGGCGACGCTTGCACCGATGATGAGGACGTCTGTTTGCATGGAGGAGGAAGTTTCCTACGCGTCAGTCGAAAGGTACAAAAGTTATACATTTGCCGAAAAATTTTGAGAAAAGCTGTCTGGCCGCTGGTGGCGGGTTTATTCTTCTCTTTACTCTGGTCCTCGGCGGCAACGGCAACAAAGATCGGCTTGCAGGCCGTGCAGCCTTTTACGATCTGTGTCATCCGGTTCTTTCTTGCGGGCACCCTCATGATCCTCCTGAGTCATCTCTTGTTCCGGCAGCGAATGCCCCGTGGCAGTGAATGGCGTTCGCTTGCGCTGTACGGGCTGCTGAATAATTCCGTTTATCTCGGGCTTTATGTGATCGCGATGCGGCAGGTGTCGGCCGGGCTTGGGTCTTTATCCGTGGCGATGAACCCGCTGCTCATCAATCTGCTGACGGCGGTCTTTCTCCGCCAGCGGCTTACGCTCACGACGATCCTTTGCCTGCTGATCTGTATGTCGGGAGTCATGCTGGCAGCCTGGCCCCTGCTTGAGAACAGTACGGCTACGCCGGCTGGCTTGCTCCTGTTGCTGGCGGGAATGATCGCCTATTCGGTGGGCGTGATCTACTTTTCGCGGACGAAGTGGAACGGGTTGCCGTTGCTGGCGATCAACGGATGGCAGGTGTTCCTCGGCGGCGTCTTTCTGCTGCCGCTGGCAGCGGCGGTTTATCGCCCCGGGCTGAACCATTGGGGGGTGAAGGCCTGGGCGCCGATCGCCTGGCTGGCCATTCCCGTTTCTATCGGGGCGGTTCAGCTCTGGCTTTATCTTCTAAAGCGGGATGCCGCGCGGTCTTCTTTCTGGCTTTTTCTTTGTCCCGTCTTCGGGTTTGCTTACTCCAATATTTTTACGGGCGAACCGATCACCGCCTATACCATCGTGGGGATGGTGTTGGTGATCGCCGGGATCTACTGGCAGAATACGCGCAAGGCGGTGTGACCGGCTTATTCACTTCGTAGGGCCTTTACCGGGTTCGCGAGGGCGGCACGCACCGCGTGAAAGCCGACAGTGAGCAGGGCGATCGCGACGGCGGAGACTCCGGCGAGGGCGAAGATCCACCAGCTGATGTTTGTCCGATAGGAATAGTCCTGCAACCAGCCATGAATAAAATACCAGGCGATGGGTGACGAAATGACGAGAGCGATGACAACGAGGATCAGAAAGTCGCGGCTAAGCATGGTGGTGATATTCCCAACTCGGGCGCCGAGGACCTTGCGGATGCCGATCTCGCGGGTGCGCTGTTCGGCGGTAAGCGCGGCAAGACCAAAAAGTCCCATACAGGAGATCATGATGGTGATCGCCATGGAGAGGTTGACCAGTTGGGCCGTCTTCTTTTCCTTTCCATAAAATTTTGCGATGTTCTCGTCGAGGAAAGCGTAGGTGAAGGCCTCATCGGGGAAGACAGATTTATAGGTCTGTTCGATGTTCTTGATCGTTTGCCGCCAGCCGGCAGATGCCGTTCCGCCGGTTTGAAGTTTTACGCTATAGCTGTCCTGCGAAGGGGTGTACGAGGTTATGACCGTCGGCTCGATCGCGAATTGCAGCGATCGCTGGTTGAAGTCAGCGACGACGCCAACGATTGGCATCTGATGGTCCCAAAACGGCAGCATCACGCCGATGGCCTGTTGCGGTTGGCGGAAGCCCAGGAGCTGCGCATAGGTGTTATTGATGACCAACTCCTTTGCCGTATCGGAGGGCTGGAGGTTGCGGCCCGCCAGCAATCTGAGTTCATAGAGCGGGATGTAGTTGGTATCCGCCGCCCGGACATTGATGTTTCCCTTGTAGGGGTGGGCGCCCTTGTAGTCGATGGTTGTCTTCCACCAGCCGCCGAGGACGGGCGCACAATAGTCGAGGCTGACCCTGGCGACACCCGGCAGCCGGGCGATCCGGTCGCGAAGCAGGTAACGCCGGTTGAGACTGTCCTTCCCATTCACATCGAACCGGATGATGGCATTGCGGGCGAAGCCCATGTCTTTATTCAACAGATAATGCAGCTGGTTACCGACGGCAATCGTAGAGATGATGAAGACGATGGAGATCGTGAACTGGAAGACGACAAGCCCCTTGCCGAGGCGGTTACGAATACTGCGCCCCGGCGCTCCCTGGTTCTTCAGGGTCTTGGCCGGGATGAAGGAGGACAGGATCCAGGCGGGATAGAAACCCGAGAGTAAGGAGGTGAGGAGCAGGACGGCGAGGCCGAACACGATAGTGGCCGGCGTGAAGACATACGCTTTTGCCGCGGCGGGAACGAAGTTGGGAAAGGCGCTTAGCGCCGGATACAGCAGGGCCAGCGAAAGAAGGAGGGAGATGAGGACAAGCAGTGTCGTCTCCCCGAGAAACTGGACGATGAGGCCGGCCCGGCGACTTCCCAGAACCTTGCGGATACCGATCTCTTTTGCGCGCCGCAGAGATTGTGCGGTCGACAGATTGATAAAATTGATGGACGCGAGAACGAGAATAAACAACGCGATACCCATGAGTCCGTAAAGGGTGGGAAGGTTGGCTTCGGTGCCATAGTCCTTACCATAGACGGAGTCAAAGTGAATGGCGGAGAAGGGTTGGAGATGGACCCGAAAGCGATCCTCTTTCGTGAAGCCGATGAAATATTTATTGGCAAAGGGTATCAGTTGTGCTTCCACGCGAGCTGGAGTGACGCCTTTTGCCAGTTTTACAAAGGCCTGAGAGCTGGAATTGAAACTGTCCCAGTTGTCCTCCTGGAATTCGTTCTTTAGCCCTGTCGCCTTTATCGTAGCATAAGAGATGATGTCTTTGAAGGTGAAATCGGTGGTCTTGTTCCAGTCCTTTATGATCCCGGCGACGGTGACCGTGATGGAGTCGTCATAGATCAGGGTGCGGCCCATGGCGGCGGGATAGTCACGGGTACCGAAATAACGTTCCACTGCGCTGGCCGTAAGCACTATCTGGAAGGGCCGTTCGAGCGCGGCGGGGTTACCTGCGATCCATTCATATTTGAAGATATCGAAGTAGTGCGGTTCGGCGAAAATGAGGTCGTTCTTGTTTTCTCCACTGATGGCTTTGGGGATCTTCTTCTGTTGTCCGTGGTTGCCGGGGATGGTGACGCTGGCGTTATAATTATGGAATTGGGCGACAGTCTCGAGACCGGTGATCTCTTTGCGGATCTGGGCCGCGGCGGGTTCGGATAAATTGGGCCAGTGGGCTTCTTCACCGGCGAGCTGATTATGGGTGTTGACAAGGCGATAGATACGTTCGCTGTCGGGGTGGAAGGTATCGAAACTGAGTTCGTAGTGCGTTATGGTCCAGATGGCGAGACAGGAGCAGATGCCGATGGCCAGACCGATGACATTGATGGCCGTGTAGAGTTTGTGCCGCGTCATGGTGCGCCAGGCAATGGTCAGATAGTTTTTCCACATGGAAAGTCCGTTTTATAGTTAGTAAGGCGGGTTATCAGTAATGGTTGGTCAGGTTGGCGGTGCGATTGGGAGTATGGACGATGCAATGTGAGCCGCTTCCCCTGGAGTTCCAATATTGCGAGTACTCATAATCGTAACCAGGGCCGGGAACATATTTCTCCCGAAACCGGCGAGCAATGTTCTCGGGTACGGGGACGCCATTGACGAGGAAAATGGATGGCGTGAGATTGAATGAGTATTGCTTGACGTCGGTAATGAGATGGGTGTTGACGAGATCGGTCGCGATGTGGAGGATATCGATGTCGGGGTTATTGGTGAATACGAGGGGATAGGCTAAGGTCGGGGGACGTTTGCTGCGGGGGGTGTGATCCTGGGGTTGGTCAGTGACGCCGGAGCCGGCAGGATCCATCGGCGGGACAGCCACAGGATCAGTCGGCGGAACACCCACCGGATCGGCAGGCGAAACAGCCACGGGATCAGCCGGAGCGCCGGTCAGCGGTTCAGCCGGCGCGACATAGCCTTTGGAGCATTCACTGGCATCCGCGGCGAATTCGGCAAAAACAGGCAGGTAGCGCGGGTAGTCCTTTTGAGAAATGAGTTGGCCGTCTATTTTGAATTCAAGGATCTCGTCGTTGTGCTTCCGGATCTCATAGCTGTGGCCGTCGTTCGACTGGGCGGTGGCTTTGTAAGCCTGGGATCCGTTCTCCGTTCTGCTGGTATGGCTCAGCGTTTGGAACGCAAATTTTTGCGGAGCGGTGTCGGGCCTGACAGCAGGCACCGGTGGAACCGGCGGGACCGGCACCGCGATGGCAGGGACGGGAGGAATGGCGGCTATCGGCGCAACGGGCGTCATCGCGGACTCGGCGATCTGTTTTACCGCCTGAGCGGCTGCGAGCTGGGCCTGAGCGGCTGCGGCGAGTTGGGCCTGCACGGCGGCTGTCGGAGCTGCGACGGTTGGGACTTCGACAGTTGGGGCCCCGGTGGTCGGAACCGCGGCAGCAGGGGTGATCCACGTGCCGGATTGTTGCCGGGGCTTTATAAGGCTGAACGAAACGAGGGCGAAGAGGGCGAGGGACAGGACAGTCTTCTCGAGGAGATGGAGTTTTTGATTCTCCTTCTCGAGCATTCGTTTGATGCGCCAGAGCAGGTCGGTTTTTCGGCTGCCGCCGAGGGGTAGCATATATGCCGGGCGGCCATTGCCGATACGGCCATCGACCGCCAGTTGGGTAAAGGCGACGAGCGCTTCGAAATAGTTATTGCGATCCGCCGTACCCGCAAGAACCATGTCATCGCAGCAGGCTTCGCGTTCGCGGCGGATGAGGGTGCCGATCCAGCGGATGCCGGGATTGAAAAAGAACAAGGCTTCGGTTAGATGCAATAATAAGTTGGTGACATAGTCATTGCGGCGGATATGGGCCAGCTCATGGAGGAGGATGGTCTCCACCTGGTGGGGTGGCAGTTGGGCCAGGAAGCCGAGTGGGACGAGGATCGAGGGTTTGAGGAACCCGAAGGCCGCGGGAGTCCGGACGAGCTTCGATTGCAGCAGGGTCACGGTGCGGCGTATCCCCAGTTGCCGGGCTAGCGTGTCGAGGCGATGGGTCCAGACATCGCTAAAAGGCAGGATACTATCCCGGCGAATGCGGTGGATCCGGTAGAGGCCGCCGGAGAGGCGCAGCAGTTGCGCCAGGAGGCAGATCAGCCAGAGGAGCGTGATGAGGACGGCGTGGGTATTAAGATAGTCACTGATGACCGGAATAAGGGTATTGTAGACGGGAGTGGTTTGAGTTACGGTGACATGGTGCTGGATCTGAGGTTGGGCCGTTGTAACCGCTGTGAATGCAGGGATCACGGGGTCAGCCGTTATTCGCGGGTCGCCGGTGCTCAGCTCGTAAAATAAGGTGGCGCCGGCCAAAAATACGAAACCGGCCATGACCAGGGTGAGCAGATTGTACCGGAGGGCTGCCGGCCGTTTGCGGGTGGCGAGGATGATGACGCCGGCGGCAAGCGCGGCGAGCGTCCCTTCCCAAACCGAGTGGACGAGCGTCCAGCAGACGGCTTTGGCGGATTCATCGGATAAGAATATGTCGAGTAAGAGGGCCATATCGGGCGATTGTCTCCCTAAGGTAGGAAAGATTTCCTAGATTCCAAAAGTTTCTAGGAAATTTTTCCTACGAGGAGGTTCTATTTACTGATCAGGCGAGCGCCGGCCAGCAGGGACCCGGTCTTTTGCTGCAGCGCAGGCGGAAGGGTAAAGAGTTCGGGATGAAAGAGGGCGGCCAGCAGTTGGATGCCGTCGACGAGGGTCGAGGGACTGGGCTGGGTGAACAGATCGAAGTCGGCCACGAAGACCCGGTCGCCTCGCACGGCCGCGAGGTCTTCCCACCCTTCATGACGCGTAAGAAGATGGAGTTCCTGCATCGCGCGGTCGATGTGGAAACCACAGGGAGCGATGACGATGATCTCGGGATTGTATTTGCGGATCTTGTCCCAGCCGATGGTGATACTGTCGCCGCCGGGGTTGCTGAGCATATCGATGCCGCCGGCCTGCGCGATCTGGAAGGGGATCCAGTGGCCGCAGTTGTAGACGGGGTCGATCCATTCCATCAGCAGCACGCGTTTGAGCGGCATGTTATGCTGTCTCAGTGTATCGAGGATCGAAGCCGTGCGTTTTTGCAGCGCGCCAAGATAGGCATAAGCGGCTTCTTCGCGGCCGAGCGCTTTTGCGATGGTGACGGCGGTGTCGTATACATCGTCGAGGTTGCCGGGAGTCAGCGGGATGATCTCCGGGCGGCGCGGCAGGCGTGCAACGGCGGCGGCGGTACACTTCGTGTCGATCTGGCAAACCTCACAGGTGTCCTGGGTGAAGATGATATCCGGCTGGATCTGCAGGAGCAGTTCTTCTTCGACATAATACAGGCTTTTACCCTGGGCCTTAGCGGTGCGAAAGACGGTGTCGATCTCGGCGCTGCTGTAGTTCTTCCCTTCCATGATACATCGGACGAGCTTTGGCTTTTCGGCGAGCGCTTCGGCGGGACATTCGAAGGTGATGCCGTGGAGATGCTCCTGCAGTCCCATGTCATAGATCATGCGGGTAGCGGCGGGCAGAAAGGAACAGGCTTTAACCATTGTTGGCGGATTTTGCACCGGGCAGACGGCTCTTTACCAGATTGATCTGTCCGAGGTGATGAGATTCGTGTTCAGTGACGTGAAACCATTTGCAGTAATTGTTGGTCGGGCCCCAATACCATTTTTCATCCACCGCCATAAACCATTTGTCGTCGCGTTTCCTGAATTCCGCGAGCGTGCTTTCGCGGGTTTCCTGCAGGAGGCTAAGATAGAAATCCGCGTTGTTGCCTTTTATTTTTTTGCGGCCGGCGTCGCCGAGTTCCATGGCTGCGCCGAATTTATCCGTTACGGATTGGTCCCATTTCCCCCAGGCGAGGCCCTTAAACGTGTGTTCATGGTAGAAGGCATCCGTGGCAGCCAGGTGGTAAGCGAGCGCGCCGATGGTGTTGGCTTTTTCATCGAGGAGAAAATCGAGTTGTTCGACGGTGAGGTTCTTGATCGAACTGATCACCTGCGGCCGAAGCCAGGCCATCATCGACACAAGGGTGCCGATCTGCGGACTATAGCCTTCTTTCGGCCCGATGAGATTGACGTCCTTATCGGCGGAGTAGCCGGGAGCTCCCGCAAGGGGCATTGCGCCTGCCGGTAGGAAAGCCATTCCGGCCATCGCTCCGGTGAGCGCCGCCGCAGATCTTATAAAGCCGCGGCGGCCTGTTTGTGCATTTTTCATGGTTAACTGTTAAATGGTGGAAGGAAAGTTACGATGGTTTTCGGAGGTAAGGCCGACTTTCTACCCGGAATGTGGTATTTTTGCAGCCAAGGCCGATGGCCGGGCGTTCCGCCATGTACATGTATACGCTAAGACATAAAACCCTCCGTGCATTTTTTAAGATGATGCTGTTCGCGAGCTCGGTTGTCCTTTTCGGCAACAGGCTCACGGATCGGTTCAATATCTGCGCAAGTGTCACCGGCGGCCTTTCCCGGATGATGCACAAGCAACACCACCCCTATCCCGCTCACCGGGAGTTTGGGGACCGTTACGGAAAGGTGCTGTCATCGGTGGATAAGCGATACCATTCGCCGATGAGCGTCGGCATCGGCGAGCCGGGTTTTCGGATACTGACTGTTGTAACAAGGGCGGTGCATGCCGGTTATGTCTTGCCTGTCTCTCCTCCAGCCCGTTTTTATTCCCGCACCTTCCTGCGGGGTCCGCCCGTCTGCGGTGTTATTCTTTCCTGATGTTGTTGTTTTTGTTTACTCCTCATCTTTTCATTTAAGAGGGCGGGTCCGGTGTTTATCCGGCCTGCTGACCTATTTTAACTTTATGGATGATCTGGATCGAATCAAACAGATAATCGATAGCGTTCGTTATACTTGTCCCGTATGCGGGTCTGCGTTATATGTGACGGATTACGGGAAGAACGCGCTCACTTTTCACTGTGCTGCCGAGACAGCGAAGTTTTGGACGTTCAAGAAGGGAAGCAAGGCGCTGGCGGAGGCCAAGCGGCATTGGGATGCGTCAAGAAAAGAGATAGGCTTAGATTACCGTTAGCAATGAATATCAGTAACTACTAAAATACTTCGGCCGGATTTATCTGCAAGAACTCCTGCCATGGCATTCCTGTGTTACCTATCAACAAAACTTTAGACGGGTTAAAGGTCCTTTTGAATGCTTCGATCCCGAAGGAGGATTGATTAGCTCCGCTTTTGACTTCGATGCCGACGACCTTACCCTTTTTCTCCAGGACAAAATCGACCTCCTCGTTTCTTTCCCGCCAGTATGAAACCGTAAACCCTTCCGTAATCGAGTGGTTGATGAGGTGAGCGCCAATGGACGATTCCACTATCCTACCCCAATCCGCTGGTCTGAGTTGGATCTCATTCAATGAATCCTCACTTTGTGCGCTGATCAAGGCTGTATTATGGACCTGAAATTTAGGGCTGGAGGATCTTTTATAGATCAGATTACCCGCGAATTTCTCCACGCCGGCGAGCAGACCTGCGGTGTTGAGCAGATCCAGGTAGTGAGACAACGTTGTCGTATTGCCTACGTCCTGCAATTGGCCGATCATTTTATTATAGGAAAGTATCTGCCCTGAGTAAGCGCATCCCAGTTCGAATAGCCGTTTCATCAGTGCGGGCTTATCGATCCGGGTTAGCATCAGGATATCTTTCGAGATGCTCGTTTCAATAAGGGACTGCTGCACGTATGCTTTCCAGCGCGGTTCATCGCCGATCAATTCCGCTGAACCGGGGTATCCGCCAAACCAGGCATATTGATCACTGTTCCAGCCAAATGCCTGATGCATTTCCCGGAATGACCAGTGCCCCATATAAGTCGTTTCAAATCTACCGGCTAATGATTCAGAAAGGCCTTGTTGCAATAAGAGGCGGGAAGAGCCCAGCAGGATCACTTTTAGATTTCGTTTAGTCCGTGTGTCGGCGTCCCATAAGAGTTTTATTGTCTCGCTCCAGTTAGTTACTTTTTGAATTTCATCGATCACCAGCAAAAACTCATTTGCCTGCTGCTGATCCATTTTCAGGCGGGCTACCTCCCATTGTTGTTCGAGCCAAACGGTGTTTGAGGCCGGAACCGCATCGGCGGAAATGAAGTAATTGGGGGTTTTCTTTTTTTCCAATAACTGGGAAACAAGGGTGGTTTTGCCTACCTGACGTGGGCCAAAGATGACCTGAAGGAACCGGCGGGGCTCTTGTGATCTAGTTATAATCTGTTGTAAATGAAAGCGTTCAAATGTTTTTTCCAAAATACTCAATATATTGAGTAAAATTACTCAAAGTTCTGAGAATTTTGCTCATTTTTTAATGCCCGTGTCGTAAGAAAATACACCAACCAAAGTATTTTAGCAACGACCTATACGCGGCAGTTAGAGCGGGATGGGTTCGGGATGTCGCGAATAGAAAACGCAGATCTTGTCGACAAGGTCGTCATAGACCGTATCGGGAGGCAGGGGATGCGTAGTCTTGGCGAGACGTTGGGTCTCTGTGCGGATGCGATCGCTTTCGGCGGAATCGAAGAGGCCGGAGGCGAGAAGGGTATCCCGGACAAAGAGGGCTTGCTTCTTGTTCATTTTGCGATGAGAGCCCTGGAGGCGGCGGCCGTTGGTTTCCTGTTGACGCGCTTCGTCGCGGAGATGCTCGACAGCGCGAAGGAGTTCACCCTGGACCGTTTTGGCGGGACCGCCGGTGGCGGGAACAAACTGATCCCAGATCTCGCGCACCAGATCGGGATAACGAAGGTTTGTGGGAAACACGGGTTGAACGGTAGTGACAGCATGCACCGCTGGCCTTGCGGCCTCCCAGCGGGCAACGAGTTGTTGAACGTCGGGCGACGCGGTTTCGAGCCAACGCCGCGTGTTCATCCCATAGCGGTTTTGCTGATCCAGATCGGCGCCAAGGTTTAGGATCTTCTCCAGCACGCGCAGATAGGTGGCGCGGTCGGCGCCCTCGCGACGCAGGAACCAGCCCTGAACGGCCCAGTAAGCTATGTTCGAGCCGTCCGAGTCACCGATGTTGACATCGGGATCATAGTCGAGCATGAGATCGAGGGCATAGATATATCTTTCCTGCTGCGCGGCGATATGCAGACAGTTGTACCCACGGGCGCAGATGATATTCGGGTTAGCGCCTTGTTTCAACAGATATCGAAGGACGGGGAGACGTTCTTCCTCCGTTCGGAAGCCATAAGAGAGCAAGGCTTCCATCAGGATGGGCATCCAGGAGGACGAGTCGACGCAGGCGTTGACGTCAAGCCGGTATTCTTCCATAATTTCCTGAACACGGTTGGCTTCTCCGCGGGCGATAGCAAGGGAGAGAGCATTCCACGCCGTAGCGGGAACGAGTTTTGGCAAGGCAATCATAAAGCAATCTTGTCCTTAAAAGATACGACAAATTCGCCGGATCGCCTATCGCAATTTTTCTTTTTCTATTTATTCACTACGCAGGGCCTTTACCGGGTTAGCGATCGCGGCTCTTATCGCCTGGTAGCCGACGGTCAGCAGCGCGATGCTGACGGCAAGCAGTCCGGCGATCAGGAAGATCCAACCCGTGATCGCGATACGATAGTCGAAGCCCTGTAACCAGGCATGCATCGCATAGCCCGCAATAGGGGTGGCAATGACGACCGAGATGAGCACCAGCTTTACGAAGTCGGCGGAGATAAGGGTGGCGATACCCGCCACCGAAGCACCGAGGACCTTGCGGATGCCGATCTCCTTGCGGCGGCTCTCCGCCATATAAGTGGCGAGTCCGAAGAGGCCAAGACAGGAGATCAGGACGGCGAGTAGGGCAAAGAGGGAGCCAAGGGTGCCCTCCCGTTGTTCCGCACGGAATTTCTGATCATAGTACTCGTCGACGAAATAATATTCGAAGGGGTATTGCGGGTTGTACTGTTTGAATACTTTTTCGGCCTTTGCGAGGTCGTCCGCAATCGGGGCCGCAGGGTTCAGCCGGAAATGGATAACAGGATAGCTTGTCTGCAATCCCTGGATAAGCATCGGTTGAATCGGGTCATAGGGTGATTCGATGATAAAGTCCTTTACCACGCCGACGATATGATAGTTACTGCCGCCTTTATCGGTCACTATCTTGCCGATCGGGTCCTTTAGGCGCATGGCTTTTACTGCGGATTCGTTGACGACAAGGGCCGTGCTATCCGTGGGATAGGTTTTCAGATCGATATCGCGGCCCTGGACCAGCTTTGTACCCGTCGTGCGGACAAAGTCGGCGTCGGACTCGAACTGGACGAAGCTGCGCCGTTTGTCATCGGGCTTACTGCCGGGCCAGGAGAGGTCCACGACGGAGCCCCATGCCCTTGTCATCGGCGAGAAGGTCCTGGTAACGGAAACGGCCGCGCCACTGGCAAGGAGATCGCGTTTGATGCTTTCATAGTGGGTCATATTGCCGCCCTGACTGAAGGCATAGACGAGGCGATTGCGATCGTACCCCGTATCCCGGTCACGGGCATAGCGGAGCTGATCCCTGACGACGATGGTACCGATGATGAGGACGACAGCAAAGGTGAACTGCAACACGACAAGAACCTTTCGCGGGCTAAGGCGGCCGCCGGCGGCCTTTGCGGATGCTTTCAGAACCTTTATCGGCCGAGAGGCCGAGAGGAAGAAAGCCGGATAGCTGCCGGCGATGATGCCCGTAAAGAGAATGAATACGACGGCTGCCAGCCAGAAGCGGGGGTCGGCGTAGTTTATTGCGAGATGGGTGTTGATGATCTCATCAAACGCCTTGAGTCCGAGTTGAACGATGCCAAGGGCCAGCACAAAGGCAAATGCCGCCAGCAACGTGCTTTCGCCGATGAACTGCGTGACAAGAGAAGCCCTACGGGCGCCGACTACCTTGCGGATGCCCACTTCTTTTGCGCGTTTCTCGCTGCGGGCCGTGGAGAGGTTCATAAAGTTGACGCAGGCGATGAGCAGGATGAAAACGCCGATGACGATGAAGAGCCGGACCGTGGCGATCTGACCGGTGACGAGTTGGCCATTGACATCTTTACTGTAGAGATGCTGACGACTGATGGGCTGGGTGAAGGTCTCGCGGGTGAGGCCCCTGCCCTCAGTGATATGTTTGGCCGTGAGATGCTTTATTTTTTGATCGAAGGCGGTTTGCTTGGCGCCGGGTTTCAGCAGGACATAGGTGGGGGAAGAGGTGCTGCTCCAGGTGGACGGGTCCCATTTCAGGTGATCGACATAGGTCCAGGGAAGGAGGTATTGAAAGGAAAAGTCCGTGTTGTTGGGAAGGTCCTTCAGCACGCCGGTAACGCTGAAGATATCGGTGCTGTCGATACGAACGATCTTGCCCATGGGGTCCTCGTTACCAAAAAGAGACCGGGCCAGGCGGGCGGTGAGGACGATGCCCTTGTCGGTGTTGAGTGCGGTTTTTGCATCGCCCTGCAGCATGGGAAAGGAGAATATCCGGAGAAAGCCCGAGTCGGCGAAAGCGCCGCCGGGGTTGAGGTGTTTGTCACCGTGAGTGACGAGGAAGTAGACATTGCGGAAGCGGGCGGCGTCCTGGACCTCGGCAAAGTTTGTTCTCAGTTCGGCCGCCATTAACGAAGAAGTCCGTGGCCAGACCTGGAGGCTACCGCCATAGTCCTCCCGGGTATATAAAAGATAGGTCCGGTCGGTGTTGGTGTAGAAGCGATCGTAGCTGAGTTCGTTTTTCACCCAGAGGCCGATGAGCATGGCGGCCGCCATGCCGATGGCGAGGCCGACGATGTTGATGGTGGAGAAGTCCTTGCTCCGCCAGAGGGTTCGGAGGGTTATTTTGAAAAAGTTTTTAAGCATTGCAGGTGGTTTTCGCGAGAGTGTTGAACAAGAAGGATGCCCTTTTGCAAACATCTGGTTTTTACTGAGTTGGAATTGCCTGGTCCGCACGGGTGGTTGGTTTCGATACAGTTGGTGTACGCGCCGGGGGACGCCTATTCGGTCCTCAGGCTGCTTACCGGGTTAGCGACTGCTGCCCGCAGTGCCAGGAGGCCAACGATCAGCAAGGCGATCCCCACGGCGAGGACGCCGGCAAGCACAAACATCCACCATTGGACCTCGATGCGGTAGGCAAAGCCCTCGAGCCATCTGTTGGTGAGGACCCAGGTGATCGGGGTCGCCACGCAGAAGGCAATGACCACCAGCCCCAGAAAACTTTTGCTCAGATGGCCGACCACGTTGGTGACGGAAGCGCCAAGAACTTTGCGGATGCTGATCTCTTTTGTTCGTTTCGCCATGATAAACGCCGCGAGACCGAACAGGCCAAGACCCGCGATGATGACAGCCAGGGTGCCGATGACGGCGATCATCGAGCCGGCCTGTTTGTCGGCGGCATAGAGCTGGCGGAACTGGTCGTCGAGGAACTGGCCGGTAAGTCTCTTGTCGTCGGCCGAGAGGGACTGGAGGGTGCTGTTGATGGCCTTTAGGGTTTGAGGCAGATCGGCGGTGGCCACCTTCAGATACAGTTCCCGTTGCCACAAAGGAACATAGTCGATGGAGCCGATGAGCAGGGGTTCGATCTTTTTGTGGAGAGAACTAAAGTTGAAGTCTTTTACCACGCCGACGATGGTACCCGCATCGAAGGAGGACACATGGATGGGTTTACCAATCGGGTCCGCATAGCCGAGATGTTTTGCCAGGGTCTCATTGATAAGGTACTCGTTATGGGGTTTGCCTGGGGTGAAGTCGCGGCCGGCGACGATCTTCATCCCGAAGAATTTGACATAGTTGGGAGTGCCGTTCTCGAAATTGAAGCTCTCATGTTTTTGTTGGCCATCGGCGCTCAGATAATCGACGCCGAAGATGCCACCGCTGGTACCCAGTTCAAAGAATCCACCGGCAACACTTTTAACCCCGGGAACCCTGGCAAGCTCGTTGCGGAAGAGATAGGCTTTTGCCTGGTCCTTTCCTTCCAGCCTGACCTTGTAGATCTGCTCATGGCTATAACCGAGGTCCTTGTTCTGCATATAGTTCAGCTGTCGCACAAAAACGATGAGGCAGACGATAAAGATGACGGCGATGGCGAACTGGCCCGTAACAAGGATATTGCGGAGGGAAGTGCGCGAGCCGCCGAGCAGGACCTTGCTTCTCAGCGCCTGCTGGGCCCTGGCGGAAGCGATGAGGATCGCGGGATAGAGCCCGGCGAAGAGGGTCGTCGCAAGGAGGATCGCGCCATAGATGCCGATGATGGGCCAATGCCAGAGGCTGGTGAAGCTCAGTTCCCGGCCGAGCAGGTTGTTCAGCGTGGGGAGAAAGAGGGCGACAAGACCCACCGAGAGGCCGATGGCGATCGCCGTAGAGAGAAAGGCTTCGGTCAGGACCTGGAACAGAAGATGAGACCGGCGGGCGCCCATGATCTTTTTCATGGCGACCTCCTTACCGCGATAGGCGGCCAGCGCGATGGTGAGGTTGACGAAGTTGCAGCAGGCGATGATAAAAATGGCGAGACCGATGATGATAAAGACGCGGAGGTACTTACCGTCGATCTTTTGAAAATTGAAGTGATCGAAATTGACGTCGATCGAGCCGGTGTGCAGATCACTCACCGGCTGGAGACGGATATCGATACCGGTGTTCTTTTGGTGGATCGCCGAGGTCAGCTGTGCCTGCAGGTCCTCCGGGTTGGTACCGGGTTTGACGCGGGCATAGGCGGCGGCGACAAACATTCCCCAGTTCTTACCGGCCCAGCCGGTGTCAAAGCTTTTTGGAACGGGCATCATGGCCTCGGCTTGCAGATGCGAGGTGGCGGGGAGGTCTTCGACCACGCCGGTGACGGCGACGGGGTAACGGATAGTGTCATCCACCTTTAACAGGAGGGTCTTATGCAGAGCGCTTTCGCTGCCGAAAAGCCGATGGGCGAGCGAACGGGTAAGGACGATGGTATTGATGGTGCGGGCATAGTCTGCTTTGTCGCCTTCGAGGAAGCGAAGACCGAAGAGGCGGGCAAAGGCGGTGTCGGTGCAGACGAGCTCGTCGGTCTTTATACTGTTGCCCCCCTTTTCCAGCGTGGTCGAAGGATAGATCCAGCTGGAAGGGATAACACGGGCGAAGGCCTCGATCCCGGGGTGGTCGGCGGCTAGAAAAGGCGCAATAGGAGCGCCGACGTTGCCGGCGACCTGGGGTGGAGTGCCGTCATAATGGACGTATTCATTGAGCCGGTAAAGATGGGCGATGTTGGGGATATCGGCATCAAAGCTTCGTTCGTGGGATACCGATAGTCCGATGAGGATACAGGCTGCGATGCCGATGGCCAGGCCGATAATATTGATAAGAGTGAAGGTCCGGTGGGCGAGGAGGTGGCGCCAGGCTGAACGAAAGGAGTTGTTCATCATGGGGAGAAGTTGTACCAAAAGATACGGATTTACTATGGAACATCGCGGTGTAAAGCCGGATGCCGTCGCGCATGGGGATATATTGTTCCGTCTTTGTGTAATTACGGCGGACCCATAGGGAATCCTGTTGCTGTGCATCGGCCCAGATCCCGGATAAAAGCATGATAATGATGGGAGTTACCCGCATTCCCGGAAGTTACGGCTTTTGGGGGTTGGGGGGTGGAATGATAATTGAAAAGGATAGAGAAACTAAATATCATGGAAGGGAAGATTCTGGGAATAACGCTGTCTTCGTTGGGGTTTTTGGGCCTCCTGGTGGCGCTTTTTTTTATGAATGCAGTGGAGGACTCCAAAGACGTCAATGTATTGCTGGTTTGTGGATTTTTTGGGGCCGTGCTTTTCTTTGCCGGCATCTGGCTGCTGCCGGGCAGAAAGGTTTCGGGCAAGACCCTTGAGGCCAATAAATAATGCCGCCGCCGGTTCGCGGCAGAGCGACGCATTTCGGCGCACGGTTACTCGCTTCGAAGGGCCCTTATCGGGTTGGCAAGCGCAGCCTTGATAGCCTGGAAGCTGACCGTACCCATCGCGATGACGATGGCCAGCGCACCCGCGAGGGCGAACATCCACCAGGAAAGGGTGACGCGATAGGCAAAGTCCGCGAGCCATTTATTCATAGCCCACCAGCTGATGGGTGCGGCAATACAAAACGCGACGGCTACGAGCCGCAGAAAATCGCGCGACAGAAGCCGGACGAGTCCCGGCGTATTTGCTCCCAATACTTTACGGATACCGATCTCCTTGCGCCGCTGTTCGGCGCTGAAGGCGGCCAGCCCAAACAGTCCGAGGGTGGAGATGAGGATGGCCATGATGGTAAAAGAATTGATGATATGTGAGAGTGTAATATCCGCTTCATAAAGCTTTTGCACCTGTTCGTCGAGAAAGGCATAGTCGAATGGTGTCGAGGGCAGGATCTTTTTCCAGGTGGCTTGCATTTGTTGGAGAAGCGCGGGATAGTCCGTCGTCTTCGCGCGAATGATAAGATGATCCATGTCTCCGCTGGCGGGGTTGTAGAGGATCATGAAGGGATTGATAGCGGCCTTCAGGGACTGGTAGTTGAAGTCCTTCATGACGCCGACGACCTTGACGGTCTGGCCGTCGCCGTTGTAAAGCATGGTGCCGGCGGCGTTAGTGGGATCGAGATTGAGCCGGCGGGCGAGGGTCTCATTGATGAGGACCGAACCGGAGTCCTGGTAGTGGAAATCGCGGCCGCTGAGGAGCTGGATCCCGAGCGCTTTGAGACTATGTTCGTCGGACGCGATATTGGCCTGAAGGATGCCGTTGGCCTCATCGCCGCCGGCGAGCCACACGCCCCAGTCATGATAGTTGGTCTGCCCGGGACACCCATTGGTCTGGCTGACAGCCCCGACATTTGCAAGCCGGCGGAATTCGGCGGCGATAAGGGGCATTTTTGCTTTTGTCTCGTCCTGGTGGAAGCCGATGACGATACCCTGATCGGCATTGAAACCGAGGTCTTTTGTCTTTATATAACTGAGCTGGCTGTAGATAACGATGATGCCGCTGATGAGAACAATGGAGAGGACGAATTGAAAAACGACCAGCGAACGGCGTAGACCGGTGGCGGAGATCTGACTCGTAAAATTCCCTTTTATAACCTTTATCGCCTGGAAGGCGGAGAGATAGAAAGCGGGGTAGCTGCCGGCGATCAGGCCGGTGACCAGGACGATGCCCGCGAGCATGAGCCAGATGCCGGTGCCTTTCAGGAGGTTCAGGCTGACCGTGCTGTGGGTGATCTCGTTAAGCCAGGGGAGGCAGGCGGCCAGCAGGGGCAGGGCGATGGCTACGCCGATGAGGGTGAGCAGGAACGATTCACCGAGGAATTGCCAGACGAGGCTGCTGCGGCCGGCGCCGACGATCTTGCGGACACCGACTTCTTTGGCGCGGTTGGAGGCGCGGGCGGTGGACAGGTTCATGAAGTTGATGCAGGCGATAAGTTGGATAAGCGCGGCGACAAGGATGAGGATGCCGAGGAAGGTGGGGCTGGCTACGGGGGTCGGTTCGATGTCGAGTCCTGCGGTGGTATGGATCGAGGTGATAGGCTGGAGGTTGAGGACCTTGGTCATGCCATGGCTCTTCAATTCCTGGCCGCCATATTTCGCGAGCATGGCAGCGAATTTCTTTTGCAGTTGTACGGGATCGGCATTCGGCTGGAGCTTGACGTAGCTCCAGGTGAAGTTGTTAATGGCCCAGTGGGAGTTCTCCAGCAGATCGCCCCCGAGGCCGCCGGGATTCATCTTGATAAAGATATTGGCTTCGAGGTGAGATTTGCCGAGGCTTTCATCGACGACACCGGTGACGGTGAAGTTGTTCTTTCCAAAGGCGTTATCGATGACGATCGTTTTGCCGATGGGGTCTTCACTGCCGAAGAGCTTGTCGGCGACGGCTTTTTTGAGCACGACGCAGTACGCGGGAGAGAGGACATTGCCGGGCCTGCCGTTTGTAAAGTGATAGGTGAATACATCGAAGAAGGTGGAGTCGACGAAGAGGCCGTCGGATTCATAAAAAGACCGGTTCTTGTATTGAAGCAGGTGCTGGGAGACGCCCAGGGTCGGAATGGCGCGGGTGAAAGTCGCGACCTCGGCGAATTCCTTTTTCATGGCGGCGGCTACCGGCGGAGAGGTGGTGGCGTTGGTGTGGCGATCGCCTTTTTGGGCGACGGTGGTGGTGACGCGATAGATCTGCGCCGCATCGTTATGCTGGGTGTCGTAGCTGTACTGGTCGACGACATAGAGCACGATGTACAGGCAGCAGAGGGTGCCTGCGGCGAGACCGATCAGGTTGATGGCGCTAAAGGTTTTATTCTTTAGCAGGAAGCGGAAAGCTGTTTTGAAATAGCTTTTGAACATGGGGATCGTTTTGGCTGTTGGGGTGTTTTGTGCCAGAAGAATGCCAAGGTTGCAGATGATTGTTGATCAAATGGTTAAGGGGTGGTTCCAGGGCACCGGTGTCCGGTTTTGATACGCAGGTTGTCCGGTGGCAGAAAAATGCTAATTTCCAGAAGCGCAAGAACCGGGTTTGGGGAGCTGTGTCAGCAGGGTAATTTTGGGGTAGAAAAAGAAAATAACATGGAAACACAAGCAACGATCAATTATAACCGGATAGCCGACGCGATCGGCTATTACAAAGCCAATTTTAAAGACCAGCCCTCACTCGAGCAGGTGGCGGAACATGTCCATCTGAGTCCGTTCCATTTCCAGAGAATGTTCAAGGAGTGGGCGGGGGTGACGCCAAAACAATTCTTACAATACCTGACGCTGGGACATGCCAAACAGGTGCTGGGTTCGGGGGCGACTCTTTCAGACGCGGCCTTCGAAGCAGGCCTTTCGGGAACGGGACGGCTGCACGATCTCTTCATCAAGATCGAAGGGATGACGCCGGGTGAGTATAAGAATGGCGGGGAAGAGCTGCCGATCAACTACCGGTTCGCGGAGAGTCCGTTCGGATCTTTACTTATCGCCTCCACGCATAAGGGGGTTTGTTATCTCGCGTTTGCCGACGAGGACCGGACAGCATCGCTCGATCTGCTGAAGGAGCAGTTCCGGAACGCTCAGTACCACAAAGCCGGTGATGGCTGGCAGGACGAGGCGCTGGCCATCTTCGCGCAGGACTGGAGCCGGCCGCGGGAGATCAAACTCCACCTGAAGGGCACGGCCTTCCAGATAAAAGTTTGGGAGACCCTGTTAAAAGTACCGATGGGTGGATTGACGACCTATTCGGAGGTGGCAGGAAGTATCCACAACCCGCAGGCGGTGCGCGCGGTGGGTTCCGCGGTGGGCGCCAACCCCGTGGCTTTCCTGATCCCCTGCCACCGCGTGATCCGCAGCGACGGGCAGACGGGAGAATATCATTGGGGCAGCACGCGGAAGCAGGCCATCATCGGCTGGGAAGCCGCGCAGATGGAGACGCGCGTGGCGTAACGGCTCGATCGTTTCATAGGGCCAAAATAGGGTTTTTTGGCAGAGCATCATAGCTTTCGCCCCCGAGGGCTATTCGCTTCGGAGGGCCTTTACCGGGTTGGCGATGGCGGCGCGGATGGCCTGAAAGCTGACGGTTGCGACGGCGATAAAGAGGGCCAGCCCGCCGGAAAGGACAAAGAGGTCCCAGCTGATGGGGATGCGGTAGTCATAATTGATGAGCCAGTTGTGCATGATCAGCCAGGATACGGGTGCGGCGATGACGAAGGCGATGAGGACAAGCCATACGAAGTCTTTCGCCAGCATCGTGGTGATCCCGGTGACGCTTGCACCGAGGACCTTGCGGACGCCGATCTCGCGGATGCGGTTCTCGGCCATGTACGCGGCCAGGGCAAAGAGGCCCAGGCAGGAGATGAAGACGGTGAGCCCGGCGAAAAGCGCGGCCAGGACGCCGATCTGCTGTTCGGCCTTGAATTTATCGGCATAAGACTCATCGACGAAGCTGAAGGTCGTGGGGTACTGCGGGTTATATTGTTTGAACTCCTTTTCCAGCTCGGCCCGGTTTGCGCCGACAGGCCAGGCAGGGTTGAGCTTCATGTGAATCACCTGGAAGAAGTTGCGGTTGCCCATGATGATCATCGGGGTGATGTTCTCGTAAGGGGATTCGAGGATGAAGTCCTTTATCACGCCGACCACATGATAGACGGGACCTTCTTCTGAACGGATCGTCATGCCGATAGGATCCTTTACGCGCATGGTCCGGACGGCTGTCGCGTTCAGCAGCACGGCGCTGGAGTCGGTTGGATATTTATAGATATCGATATCGCGGCCGGTAACCAGGGAAGCGCCCATGGTCTTGAGAAAATCGGCATCGCTGCTGAGATGGATGAAATCGATGTGTTTGTCGGAAGCCGTGCTGCCTTCCCAGGAGAAACCCCAGCCATCGATCCAGTGCTCGGTGATGGGGTTCAGCGATTTGGTCATACTTAGAACCGCGCCGCTGCTCAGCAGGTCCTGTTTGATCGCCTCATAATGCTTCGCGATCTCGCCCTGATTCACCGTATAGACGAGATGGCTGCGGTTGTAGCCGGTGTCGCGATCCTGCGCATACTGGATCTGGCGGCGGACGATGAGGGTAGAGATGATCAGGATGATCGCGAAGGTAAACTGCAGGACGACCAGTAT
Source organism: Puia sp. (assembly GCF_036500295.1). Taxonomy (NCBI): domain Bacteria; kingdom Pseudomonadati; phylum Bacteroidota; class Chitinophagia; order Chitinophagales; family Chitinophagaceae; genus Puia; species Puia sp. The sequence goes on from NZ_DASYCH010000125.1 coordinate 60,516, forward strand.
CTTGCGGGTGGACACGAGGGCGTTGGCGTTGCGAAAGGGGCCCTTGAGGACTTTCACCGGCTGGAAGCCCGAGAGGTAGAAGGCCGGGTAACTTCCGGCGAGAAGACCGGTGAAGACGACAAATCCGATAGCAAAGGCCCACCAGGTCGGGTTGTCGAATTCTATGACCAGCTGTTCGCCGACGAGTTGGTTGAAGCCGTCGAGGGCGAGATGAGCGAGGAGGAGCGCCAGGCCAAAGGAGAGGGTGGCAATGAAGATGCTTTCCCCGATGAACTGCCCGATGAGATAGCCCCGAATAGCGCCGACAACTTTGCGGATGCCGACCTCGCGCGCCCGTTTTTCGCTGCGCGCAGTAGAGAGGTTCATAAAATTGATACAGGCGATCAGCAGGATGAAGCCGGCGATCAGGGCGAAGAGCTGAACGATATGGATCTTGTCGCCGACGAGGACGCCACTTTCGTTCTTGGAATAAAGATGGAGCCGGCTCATCGGCTGGGAGAAGACCTGGGTCGTCTCTTTATGAGCCGAGTGTTCGATGGCGATGTTCTTTATCTGCCGGTCGAAAACTGCCTGCGAGGCGCCGGGCTTCAACAGCACAAAAGTATAAACGGAGTTGGTGCTCCAATCATCATTGTCGGTGCCGGTCTGCATCATAAAGGACCAGGGAAGCAGATAGTCAAATCTTAAAGAGGTATTGGCGGGCAGGTCCTTTACCACGGCAGTGACGATGAAGTTGTTGTTGCTATCTACGCGGACCGTCTTGCCCATCGGGTCTCCATTGCCGAAAAGGGTTTTGGCCATATGCTGGGTAAGAACGATCCCTTTGGGTGTGTTGAGGGCATGCACGGCATCGCCCTGTGCGATGGGGAGACCGAACATCGCCAGGAAGCCGCTGTCTACGCAAACACCTTCAGAATTGAGACGGGTGTCACCCACCGTGAGAAGATACCTGACCGAACGATACCGGGAGACATCCTCTACCGCGGCAAAGTCTTTTTTGACATATTGGGCAAGGACCTTCGGCGTGTTCGGCCAGGCCTGCAGGCTGCCCTGGAAGTTGTCGCGGTTGTAGAGCTTGTAAAGCCGGGAGGTTTTAGGGTACCAGCGGTCGAAGCTGAGTTCGTTATGCACCCAGAGCAGGATCAGGAGGGCGCTGGCCATTCCGATGGCCAGACCGCTTATATTGATAGCGGAGAAACCTTTGTTGCGGAGTAAATTTCGAATGGCGATCTTGAGGTAATTCTTTAGCATGGAAAACAGATAGCGAAGAGGATGCCAGAATGCTACCGAATTGTCAAACAATGGGTTTTGATCCTCCGAACGACAAAAAAATGTTCGGGTTTGATACAGGAAGTGTCCGGATCAGGGATTTCGCAGCGACCGCACAGGGTTAGCGCATGCCGCCCGCACCGCATGATAACTGACAGTCGCAATCGCGATGATCAGCGCCATGCCGCCTGAGAGGAGGAAGACATCCCAGCCGATAGGGATGCGATAAGTATACCCAGTCAGCCATTTTCGCATAAACATACCGGCAAGCGGGATGGCGATACCACAGGAGATCGCGACAAGCCGAAGGATGTCCGCGGTGAGCAGCCGCCAGATCTGAAAGACGGAAGAGCCGAGGATCTTGCGCACCCCGATCTCCTTTGTGCGTTGTTCGGCGCTATAGGCGGCGAGACCGAAGAGTCCCAGACAGGAGATGAAGATCGCGAGCAGCGTAAAGGTACGGGCGAGGGCGGCGACGCGCTCCTCCTCGGCAAATTTTTGCGCATAGTCGGTGTCGACAAAGCGATAGTCAAAGGGGCTCTCGGGATTGTATTTACGAAAAACGGTTTCGATGGCCGCCAGGGCGGTATGCATGGATCGCTCCGGCCGGATGCGGAGGAGGATGTCGTTTACCTGTTTGTCGGAGGATAGAAAATAACAGCCGGGTGGAACGTTCTGGAAGGGCGAGTTCATAACCAGGTTGCGGACAACACCGATGATGGTATGCGGTTGCCCCCAAAGGCGGAGTTGCCTGCCGATCGGTTGGGGAAAGCCGATGAGCGTTGCGGCGCTTTCGTTGATGATCACCGCGCTGGTGTCGGTCTTCAGCGCCGGGTCGAAGTCGCGGCCGGCGGCGAGTTGCCAGCCGATGGTGCGGCCATAGTCCGCGGTAACGCCGAGATAGCTAAACGCGGGTTTGGCATGAGGGTCTGCCCCTTCCCAACTGAGATCGCCGATCGTCGCATCGGGGCCTTCGGTCAGGGCGACGGCGGCTTCGGCCATGTTGTCGACCATCCCGGTACGCAGGAGGTCGTCGCGCAACGCCTGATAGTTTGCATCATAGAGGTCCTTTGTATTCTTCCCGATATTGATGAGCCCCGCGCGGGTATAACCCACGGGGCGATCCTTTGCAAAGGCGATCTGGCGGCCGACGAGAATGGTGCCGATGATGAGGCTGATGGAGACGGAGAATTGGAGCACGACGAGGATCTTGCGCGGCAGGGCGGCCAGGGGGCCGGAGCGAAGATCACCCTTTAACACTCTTACCGGTTTGAACCGCGAGAGATAAAAGGCGGGATAGCTGCCGGCAAGCAGCGCCGTGAGGAGGATGAACACGAGGACTAGTGCGCTAAAGCCCGCGTTGGTCCAGGGAATGGAGAGTGTTTTTCCCGAAAGCCGGTTGAAGAAAGGCAACGTGAGCCAGGCGATGCCGAGTGCGAGGATGGTGGCGGCGAGGGTCATGAGCAGGGCTTCACCGAGGAACTGGGTGACGAGGGAGGCTTTTGGAGTTCCTAAGGTCTTGCGGATGCCCACTTCTTTAGCCCGTTTCTCACTGCGGGCGGTGGTGAGGTTCATAAAATTGATACAGGCCAGCAGCAGCACAAAGATGCCGATACCGGTGAAGAGCCGGACGATACGGATACGGCCGCCGGCGTCGACGCCATTGCTGAATTCATCATAAAGATGCCACTGCCGCATGGGTTGCAGGAAGATGGTTTCCGCTTTGTTGGAGGTATGCGCGGCCATGAGGCCTTTGATGTTCCGGTTGATGCGGTTGATATCGGCGTGTTCGCCAAGTTGGACATAGATATTGAACCCGGGGGCGTCCCAGGCGTTGGTATAGTCTTTCATCCAGGGCATTTCATCGACGGCCTTGTCCCAGGGGAGGAAGATATTGACCTCATGAAAGCTGGAGCCAACGGGGATGTCGGCAAAGACGCCGCCTACGGTGACGTCGATGTTGTTGTCGACGCGGATGGTCCGGCCCATGGGGTCGGCGGCGCCGAAGAGGGCGTGGGCAAGGGAACGCGAGATGATCGTATTTTGACGATGGGTGAGGGTTTGCCGGTTGCCGCTGAGCATCGGAAGGTTGAGCATTACCGGTAGCTCCGGTTGAACCCAGGAGCCGACAGCCGCGACGGACTTGCGGGATGCCTTTTCATCCACCGTCAGGATATGGCGGAAGTTGGGGTAGTAGAGGGCGACGTGGGTGAAGTCGGAACCATAATGATCCCGAAGTTCGGCGGCGAGAGGAACGGGAACGCGGTTGCTGGTGTTGATGCCGCCGTCGGCAGGTTGGTTGTCCATGACGCGGGCGATGCGGTCATAGTTGGGGTGAACGGTGTTGAACGACAGCTCGTCCTGGACCCAGCAGCCGATAAGCAGCGCTACCGTGATCCCGATGGCGAGACCGGAGAGATTGAGGAGGGTATAGAGGCGGCCGGCGCGGTGATGGCGCAAAGCTATTTTTAACCAGGCCATGGTTGTTGTTTTTTTGTTTGTCGCGCGGAAGGGAGAAATATTACAGCTCAGTCGGTGCGGAGGATGAGGACGGGGTTGGTGAGGGCGGCGCGCACGGCCTGATACCCTACGCTGCCGATGGCGATGATCACCGAGAGGACACCCGTGAGGGCGAAGATCCACCAGTTCATCCCGATATGATAGGGGATGCCGGCGAGCCATTGGCGCATGAACCACCAGGCTATCGGGGAGGCGATGATAAAGGCGATGACGACCAGTACTAGGAAATCTTTTGACAGCAGCGCGGTGATGCGCATGATCGAGGCGCCGAGGACCTTGCGGACGCCCACTTCCTTGAGCCGGGATTCGGCCATATAGGCGGAAAGGCCAAAGAGGCCGAGACAGGAGATGAAGATAGCCATGCCGGCGAAGAGGGCCGCGAGGGTGCCAAAGTGTTCATCGCCCTGTGCCTTTGCCAGCAGGTATTTATCTACATAAAAAAATTCCAGCGGGTAGTTGGGGTTGTATTTCCGCAGGATGGCGGTGAGTTTTGCCTCGCTTTCGGCGCGGTTCTGCTGGTCGTCGAAGCGGAAGGTGAGGGTGCCATAGAGTATCCGCGGGGGGGTGCCCTGGATGATGGTCGGATAGGTGCGGTTAAAGACATTGCCCGTTACGAAGTCGTTGATCACACCCACGACATGCCAGGTGTGGGAATGATCCTTTATCGTCTGGCCGACCGGATTGGCGAAGCCCATGCGCTGGACCGCCTCTTTGCTGAGGAGGACGGCGGCGGTGTCTTGGGGATATCTTTCGACGTCGATGTCGCGGCCCTCGATCAGCTTTAGCCCCATGGTGCCGGTGAAGGCGCGGTCGGTGTGATATTGGATGAAGACGGTCCTTTCCGTGGGGTCCTTGCCGGGCCAGGTGTAGTTGTCATTCCAGCTCCAGATCTCGGAGATGGGGGCATCGGTGCGGGTAAGGGTCGAGACGGCGTGTGTGGCGAGCAATTCTTCCCGGATGGCCGGATAGTTTTTGGCGATATCGCCTTTGACAAAGACAAACGCGAGGCCGTTCATATCATAGCCTGACTTGCGGTTAAGCGCATAGTCAAATTCGCGGTAGATGACGATCGTACAGATAATAAAGGTGATGGCGAAGGCAAACTGGAAGACGACCAGGATCCGCCGGGGGGTAACCGAGGAGTACCGAAGGTTACGAACGAGGAAGGAGCGTGCCGAAGCAGCTCCGACGAAGTTCCGGGAGTGGATGGTCTTGAAGTGACCGCGCAGGATATTGACAGGACGGAAGGCGGAGAGGTAGAAAGCCGGGTAGCTGCCGGCGAGCAGGCCGGTGAAGACGATAAAGCCGAGACCGCCGAGCCAGAACCAGGGGTTGCCATACGGGATGGTGAGATCGGTCCCTACGAGATGATCGAACCAGGGCAGGGCGATGACGACGATGCTTAATGCCAGGGCGCCTGCAACCAGGGAAAGGAGAAGGGATTCGCCAAGGAAACGGCCGATGAGGGAAGCCCGGCCCGATCCGATGACCTTGCGGATACCGACCTCGCGGGCGTGGCGAATGCTGCGGGCCGTGCTCAGGTTCATATAATTGATACAGGCGATGAGGAGAATGAAGCCGGCGATGACGGCGAGCATCCGGACGAAGTTGATCCCGCCGCCGGCGGCTTTGCCATCGATAAAATTACTGTAGAGATGCCATTTGCGCATCGGGTGGAAGAAGAGTTCCGCGGGGATCTCCTGTGCATGATCGTGGATGACCATGCGCATGGCCTTGTTGGCCGCGTCCTCGGTGACGCCGGGTCTCAGCAGCACATAGGTTAGGATGGTCGGTTTTTGCCAGAGGGTTTCTTCCCAATGCACCTCCTTTGTATAGGACCAGGGGATGAGGTAGTCGAATTGAAATTGGGTGTTGGAAGGCTGGTTCTTCACAACAGCTGAAACTACGAAGTTGTCGGTACTGTCGACGCTGAGGGTCCTGCCCAGGGCGTCACTGTCGCCAAAGAGCCGTTTTGCGAGCCTTTCGGTGAGGACGACGCTGCGGGGGGTACTGAGGGCGGTGGCCGGATTGCCCCTTAGCAGCGGGAAGGTGAAGAGACGGAAAAAGCCCGGGTCACAGAGATAGCCCTGGGTCTGAATATGTTTGTCCGCGTTTGAGAGGATAAAGGCGCCGACCCAGTTGATGCGAACGGCTTCTTCTATTTGTTTGGAGTAGTGGGTTTTTAGTTGGCTCGCCATGACCATCGGAGTGTGGTTGTCGACGTCGAGCTGACCATCCAGCGGCGCGCGGGTCATGGCGAGATAGACGCGGTCGCGGTTGGTATGAAACTGTTCGAAAGAGACTTCGTTCCGGATCCAGAGGAGGAGGACGATGGCGCTGGCCAGGCCGATGGCGAGGCCGGAAATGTTGATGGTGGTGAAGCCTTTGTTGCGGCGCAGGCTGCGAACGGTGGTGGTGAGATAGTTGGCGACGAGGTCCCGGGTTTGGGCGAGGTTGAATTTTTCGCGCCGGATGGGCGGGCTGACCGCTTCCGGGCCCGGCTCCGTGGATTGAATATCGCGGAGGGCCATGCGGGTCAGGTGGCGGCTAAAGGCCTGGTCCGCCTCGGCCGCTGTTTCCTCGGCGGGGTGTTGGGACTTCCAGAGATCGGCGGTCATCTGGAGGGAGTAGGTCAGTTCCGGGTGTTGTTGCTGAAAGCGTTCCAGTTCAGCGATCTCCTCGGGCATGGCTTCGCCGGATAATTTGCGGGCCATCAGGATCCATATCCGGGAGAGTTCCTTCATGTGGGATAAAGATCGGATTTTCGGATGGATTGTTGCAATCGGTAGAAAAAAATGACCGGCCCTGCGGGCCGGTCATTTTTTTGCCATTACGGCCGGGCGTTATTTTTCGAGAAGTTGCTTTATCTGGTCGAGGATCGGGCTCCAGCCGCCGCCGTCCACTGTATGTTTGTAGCGGCTTTCGCCTTCGGCGACGGTATTATAATCGCCTTGAGAGACAAAGAGATGGGTTTTGCCGCCGGTTTCGGTGAGGCGGCAGGTAACCGTGAGATGGTTTTCGGGCAGGTCGGGGATGGCCGGGTTGTTCGGGTCGATGACCGTATAGACGAGGGCACGACCGGGGTCGATACTGACAATATGACCCTTTACCGCTACCATTTCCACCTCATTGAAGGTCCCCTTCCAAAGCAGGGGACTGCCGGGTTTCCAGTCTGTAACAGGCACGCAGCCGAACATATATTGTTTTGTCCATTCGGGTTGGGTGAGCGCGTCCCAGACCTTTGCGGCAGGGGCGGCGATGGTAATGTCGTTTTCAACGATCAGGGAATTTGACATATGCTTATTTTTTACAATGGTACGGCGGGTTTGTCGCCGCGGATTGCATTTTACGGATTTTTTCGGCGCTTTGCCTCGCCGCCAGGCCGGACCCTGTCCGGTCTGATGGTATCGGGCGGGATGCCGAAGCGTTTCTTGAAGGCGTTGTTGAAGTGCTGCGGAGTGGAATAGCCCAACTGGTAGCCGATCTCGGCGGCCGTCTGTTGGGTGTCGAGGAGGTATTGCCGGGCCAGCAGGAGGCGTTGTTCACTGAGATAGCCAAAGACGGTGGTGTTGAAGACCTCCTTGAAGCCGCGCTTTAGTTTGTACTCGTTGAGGCCGACGGTGCGGGAGATGGTCGACAAATTAGGCGGGCAATCGAGTTTTTCGTTGATAAGATCGCGGACGGCGAGGATCTTCTCCTTGTCTGTCGGCGAGGTGATGAGCGCTTCCTTCTTTTCGGTGGCGAGACGGCAGGACTCTGCGGAGAGAACAAGGAGTTCGATACTCTTGCTGAGAAAAAAGATCTGTTGCAGGTCGCCCTTGTAGGGATTGTTGACAATCTGCTGGACGACTTGCTGGATCGCTGGGTCGACGGCGCCCCATTGATCGGAGAGGATGGCGGATGTGCCGGAAATGAGCCGGTCGGCGAACTTTTTCAGGAGTTCGGTTGAGTTTTGGGTAAACCGGAGAAAGGTCTCGCGCGGGAATTGGATGCCGAAGGTCTCGAGGGTGAGGGTACGGTTCTCGACGGTCATGTCGAAGTCTTTTGAATATAGGATGTTGTGGTGACCGCCGATAAGATGATAGTCGGTGTTGAGTTGGTGATAGCGAAAGCTGTAGTTGCCTTTCAGGCCGATGTGGAGACGAACGACGTCCGCGGCGGCGCTGCCGGCGGTAAAGCTGGTGAGTGCCTTGAAATTGGAGACGGCATGACCCATCCGGATGCCGTCGAATTCCCAGGTTAGGGAGTCGCGGGTGCCGGCATCGGTGGATATGCGCTGGGGCGTCGCCATAACGCAAAGATAGGGGGTTAACGGGTGGCCGTTGTCTTGTTGATCGACAGAGGGCCATCGCTGACCTTTACACCATCGGACCAGACGGCGGAGAGAGTCCGGGTGTTGCGCACGTCGACGCTGGGGTCCTTGTCGAGCACCAGGAAGCTGGCGCGACGGCCGGGTTCCAGCGTACCGCGGTCGGCATCGATCCGGAGCAGCCGGGCGCTGTTGAAGGTCGCGACCTTGATGGCTTCCAGCGGGGTGAGCCCGGCCTGGACCATGAGTTCAAGCTCCAGATGCTCGGAGAAACCCTGCGCCCGGATGGGCGTTGCGCCGGAGTCGGTGCCCATGGCTACGAGGATGCCCGCCTTGTAGAGTTTGCGGAGGTTGATCAATGCATATCTCAGCGCCTCTTTTTCCTGTGGGGTCACGGGACTCTTGCGGAGCTTTTCCTTATAGGCCGGGCTGGTGATCATCCGGTAGACCCCGGGTTCGAGTGAGTTGCGGAAGAAGGGGTCGTTGAGCCAGGCGGGGTCGTCGAGATAGGCGGTCGCGAAATCGTCCAGGGAAAGGGTTGGGATATACGCGACGTGTTTGGCCTTCATCTCTTCGATGAGGGCGTCGTCGATCTCGCCGTCCCGGATGCTGTGGGCGATGATATCGAGACCGGCAGCGACGAGTTTGCGCGCGTCGGCGAGATGATAGACATGGGCGGCGACGCGGATACCACGTTTGTGCGCTTCCCGGATGATCGCGGTGTAGACCTCTTCTTTCATGGAGGTTTGAAACTGGCCGTAGTAATTATCCACCCAGATCTTTACGACATCGGGGTGCCAGGTGGCCAGTTCGTCGACATCGTGTGCCGCCTCTTCGGGGGTCCCGGGCCGGTAGATGGCGGAGAAGCCCGCGGCTTCGGGAGGCATGGCGCCTTTTACTCCAAAGCCGAAGATGGCGGAATATAGGGTCGCGCCGGGGATCAGCCCGGCGCGGGAGTCTTCACGGATGGAGATACCAAGGGGTTGCTCCGTTCCCATCGAGAGGATGGCCCCTACCCCGTAGTCTTCGTATTGTTTCAGCTGCCGCAGGACGTTCGCCCGGGTATAGTTGGCCGAAGAGGCGACGGTATCGCGGACGTTGCCGACATGGCTGTGACAGCTGATCAGCTGCGGCATCAGATATTTACCGGTCATATCCACCTGTACGGCGCCATCGGGAACGGCGATCTTGCCGCGGGTGATCTTTTCGATACGGCCGTCCTCGATGATCATGGCCATGTTGGGCTGCGGAGGCTTCCCCGTCCCATCGATGATGGTGGCATTGGTAAGGATCGTCGTTTGCTGCGCGTTGCCGTTAATGGTTGAGGTCAGAAAGATCGCCGTGGCGATGAGGACCTTGTTTACGAGAGTGGTGATCGCTTTCATGGAATGTCTGGTTCTGACCGCAAGGTACGACAGGATTGGGTATGGCTGGGTGTTAATCAGCCGTTAATGGCCGGGCTCATGCCGGTAGCGATGCCGATCCGGTTCCAGGCGTTGATGATGATGGCGGCAAGCAGCAGCTGGCCGAGGTATTCTTCATCGAAGAGCGCGGCGGCTTCGTTGTATGTTTTATCGGAGACCTGGTTGCTGATGAGGGTTACCTCTTCGGTGAGGGCAAGAATGGCGCGTTCTTCCGGCGTGAAGAAGGGGGTTTCCCGCCAGGCGCTGAGGGCATAGATACGTTGCTCGGTCTCGCCGATGGCGCGGGCTTCCTTTGTATGTTTATCGATGCAGTAAGAACAGCCATTCATCTGGGAAGCGCGTATCTTTATGAGGTCTTTGTGCGTGACGGACAGCCGGGACGTTTCGAGATATTTGTCGAAGGCGATGATCGCTTTGTAAGCGTTGGGGTCGGCTTTGCCGAGTTTGATCCTTGTGGACATAGCTTGTGTTTTGTTTTTTTACGAAACAAAGTTGGGGCGACCCGAGCCGCGAAAAAATAATCATGATTAAGAAAATGACTGCTTATGATAGTTCGGATCATTAATGGGGTGCTGACCGTCGCAAGCGCGCTGCTTATTTTATTCCCGAGAACGTTTTTGATGGGTAATTTTTTGATGGCGGCGTTGATCATTTATTTGAAGTATCCTCTCAGGGGATAGGACGCCCCGCTATTTGCGGCGGGTCTTGATCTTGCTGACGAATTCGGGGGTGAAGCCGAGGTAGGAGGCGATCATATATTGCGGAATGCGCTGGATGAACTGGGGGAAGTTGTCGTTGAAATGATGATAGCGTTCCTCGCCGGAGAGGGTGTGGATGAGGAAGAGCTTTTGCTGGGCAGCGGCGAAAGCGCGTTGGACGATGAGGCGGAGATAGTGATCGAGCTGGGGCAGGCGGGCGCAGAGCGCGGGGAGATGCGTACGGTCGAGGATGGCGACCTCGGCGCCTTCGATGGCCTGGATATAAAAGCGGGAGGGTTGCTGCCAGTCGAGGCTTTGGAAATCGGTGATCCACCAATTCTCGATGGCGAACTGGATGATCTGTTCGACACCGTCTTCCCGGATGAAATACATGCGGAGACACCCTTTCAAGACGAAATAGTTCGCAGTGCAGACCTGTCCTTCCTTCAGCAGGAATTCCTTTTTCTTCAGCTTTTTTGACCGCAGTCCCGCGGTGAGGATGGCTTCCTCATTCTCGTCGAGGGCGACGATTTTTCGCATGTGGGCAAAAAGAGGTGTCATAAGACGGATAGCGTTATCCTGACGATGTCGTCGGCGGCCTTTTTGTCAAGGCCCAGTTTGAGATTGGTGGTGAGGCCCCACAGGCTGTTCAGCAGGTAACGGGCAAGGGCGCGGGGCTGGTGGGACTTTGCGATCTGGCCAAGCCGCTGACCGCGCTTTATCGTCCGCATATAGGCATCTTCCAGGGCCTGGCGGTTCTCCCGCACGATCGATTCCACCTCCTCATCATGCGGTGCCAGCTCGGAGAGCGTGTTGACCATGAGACAGCCCCTGCGCGGCTGCTCGGTCATCAGGGCCTCGTAGGCGCCCTGAAAAACCCGGCGGATGGCCTGGACGGGATCAGCCGACTCATCGAGGTATTGGATGGCACCGGCGGTCTCACATTGCCGGTAGCGGTTGAGGGTCTTTATGAAAAGAGTGCGTTTGTCGCCATAAGTATCATAAAGACTCGAACGGCTGAGACCGGTGCCTTCGAGGATATCCTGGGGAGGAGTGCCATTGTAGCCTTTCTGCCAGAAGACCTCCTTTGCCTTGTCGAGGGTGTCCTCCTCGTTGAATGATTTGGTGCGCGGCATGATCGGTTTTTGTTGGCTACAAATCTACAAATTTCGGGCCTAAGGTCCAGCGGACGAGCCACCAGGCGGGTGCGGCGGAGAGAAGCAGCGTCAGGGCAATGGCGATGGGAAGGGCCATACCCGGGTCCGCCGATGACCAGGATCCGGTGGTGCTGGTAGTGATGACGCCGGTGAGGGCGAAGACATAGATGCCGATGGGGAGCAGGAGCATAAGGGCCAGACCGGTCTTGCCGAGGGGGATGCGAAAGGGCCTCGGGCGATCGGGTTCTCTGATCCGCAGCATGAAAAGCGCGATGAACTCAAGGGACAGGCCGGCGCCATAAAGGATAATATCCATGACCACCAGGTCGGAGAAGGTGAATAACACCAGAATACTGACGACGGCCGACGACGCAATGATGGAGATATAAGGCGTCTTGAACCGGGAGTGGAGCCTACAGAGCCAGGACGGCAGCAGTTGGTCATCGGCCATGACCTGGGGAACCCGGGAAACGGAGAGCAGGACGGCGGAATAAAGGCCGAGAGTACTGGCCATACCGCCCGCGGCGATGAGCATCCCCAATCCACGACCGCCAAGTAATTCACCCAACACCGGAAAGCCGCCGTCGAGGAGGGTCTTGTGATCGATGCCGGTACGCGCGACAGAAAGGGCCGACAGGGTATAGATTCCGATGACGAGACAAAAGGCTATACCGATGGAGATGATATAGGAGCGGACGGGGCGGGCGACCTCTCCGGCATACGTGGTGGCGTTGTCCCAGCCGATGAAGTTCCACATGACGGTGTAGAGGGCAAGGGAGATGGAATGGAAGCCATAACCATGAACCGTCGTGCCGCCGGCATTGTTCGTCAGCGGAAGTGCCGCAGGATGGAAATAGGCAAGCCCGAAGAGAACGATGAACGGGATCAGAACGACGACGCCGAGGATCAGGGAGGCCCGGCCAACGGGGATGATCCCGATGATATTCAGGATCGCCGAAGACCAGATGATGGCCAGACAGATGGGGATCTTGTAGTGGGCGATCTCCGGGACGAAATAGGCGGCATAGCCAATGAAAAGAACGGGGTAAATAGCCAGGTCGCAAAAGGTGTAGAGCCAGGTCCACCAACCCTCAAAGAAAGCCCAGCGGATGCCGAGGGCATGTTTCACCCATTGATAATACCCGCCGGTGATGGGCATGAGGCTGTTGAGCTCCAGCACGGTGAGAATCGTAGGAACATCCCAGAGGAGGGGAGTCAGGAGCAGGAGGAAGAGGGCCCCATCGTTGCCGACAAGGTCGAAAAGCTGCTCGAGCCCATAGGGACCTCCCGAGACGGTAAAGAAGATGATGGCTGCCAGATGGAGCAACCGCAGTTTGCCAGGGGCTCGTTTTGCGGGCATGGATAAAAATAACGGATTTAGCGCGAACAGGCAAAGTGGAGGCGGTTCCGGTCTATCGGGTCAGCGGCGTCAGTGCGTCCTCGCCAGATTAGCCGGGTCGAAGATGCGGTCTTCGAGCGAGACGTTGGTCTTATAGTCATGATAAGTCTCCACCTGCGCCAGCTTGCCGTTGACGTAGAAGCTGCATTTGGTTTCCAGCCAGCCGCCGCCGGCGGGTTTCCAGTCTTCGAAGAGGGCTTCAAGCTTGGAGGAAGGGTCGGCCTTTATCAGGCGGACGAGATAGAGATTCTCCCGGTCGATCCAAAGCTGATTGATGCCGTCCTCGCCTTTGTTGGCGCCGATGACATAGACGGGCCGGCCTTTCCAGGTGTCTTCATGGCCCTTGCGCAGATCGTAGTGGAGCGAGTCGAAAATGGTATAGGTTTGGGCGAGCGGGTAGAAGAACATCCCGCCCAGGAGGAAGATGAGGCCTTCGTTGTTGTTGATGGTGGTGCTGCGGAGTTTGCCGCCGCGAAAGCGGTAGCAGGAGTCCCGGCGGAAAATGGCGGCGTTGCCGCTGTCGGCCGCGCCGAAGTCCATGCGAAACCGTTCGGGGAACCGGATGAACTCGTACCAGGTTTGGGTCGATCGCAGCGAATCGTTGCGGTATACCTCGGTGGTTTGGTTGAAAGTGAAGCTATGATACCATTTGCCGGCGTAGCGGTCGTGCATTTTCTTTACGATGTCCCTACCCGAGAGTTGGGCGGTTGTCTGGGCCTCCGCGGTAGAGGTTGCGAGGATAGCGATAAACGCGATGAGGAATAATCTACTCATATTGGGTAATGGGGCTGCCTTTACGCCGGCAGCCTGGGTTGTAAGATAACCAATAATCCAATTTCCGCATGTTTTCGCATGCGAACGGCTCCGCCCGGTTCCGCGGCACGGGCTAGGCATAGGAGAAGATATGCCTACTGTACCAAGGAAATACCCCTTTTATGTCCGGGCCACGATCATCCTCTTCGGGCTGATCCTTTTTTCCTATGCCCTGGCGGACTTGCGGGATATCCTGATCCCTTTTTCATTTGCCTTGTTTCTTGCGATCCTCCTGAACCCATTGGTCGACCGGCTGATGATCTGGCGGATACCGCGGGTGGCCGCGATCCTGATCGCCTTGCTGGTGGCCATTGTCGTCATCGGCGGCGTCTGGTATTTCCTGGCCACCCAGATGATGCATTTTACGTCGCAATTGCCGGCTTTGGAACAGAAAACACAAGCCCTGGTGTCAAAGCTCCAGCAGGACCTGGCCCGGAAGATCCCGCTGGCGAAGCAGAACCAGTATATCGTGGAGGCGAAAGCCGGTATCAAGCCGTTGGTCGGGCGGCTGCTGGGGTCCGTGTTCGGGACGCTGACGACGGCTTTTTTGCTGCCGGTCTATACGTTTCTGCTGGTATATTATAAGACCCTCATCTTGAATTTTCTTTATGACATTTTTGCGAAGGAGAACGAAGAGGAGGTGAGAACGGTGTTGCGGCAGACGCGGGGAGCGATCCAAAGCTATATGTATGGACTGCTGATCGAGGGGTTGATCGTGGCGAGTCTGAATACACTGGCCCTGCTGATCCTGGGAGTGCCGTATGCGGTGTTGCTGGGCGTCCTGGGGGCGATATTGAATGTGCTGCCCTTCTTTGGCGGGATCCTGTCGACCTTGCTGCCGGTGTTGGTGGCGACGATCGTGAAGGATGGGTTCAGCACGCAGATATGGGTGTGTGTTTCCTATATGATCATCCAGTTTGCGGACAACCACTTTTTTATTCCCTATATCGTCTCGGCGAAGGTGAAGATCAATGCGCTGATCTCCATCGTCGTGGTGTTATTAGGCGGAGCGGTGTGGGGGTTGTCGGGAATGTTCCTGTCGATCCCGTTTATCGGGGTGCTGAAGATCATCTTCGACCGGATACCGGAGATGAAGCCCTGGGGGCGGCTGCTGGGGGACAACCAGGCGACGCGAAAGTTGCGAACGGGGAGGATACCGGGTAAGCGGACGGCAGCTGTATCGAAAACGGACAGACCATCGGCTGAATAAAAAGGATCGTTCGGGGCCATGCGCCGGGGCTCCGCGATGGTGAATCCGATCCGGAGTTTGCGGAGCGAGTAAGGCGCCGCGATGTTTTCCTGCCTTGGGGCGCTTAGCCCAGACCGTGTTCGGAGTGGAGTTCGGGGACGCGGACGTCGGCGAAGCCTTTCTTCTGCAATCGGGCCTGGAAGGCCTGCTGGACCTCATATTCCCCATGGACGATAAAGACGGTCTTCACCTGGCGCGGGTCCTGGCAGGCAAGGAATTGACTGAGGTCTTCGTAGTCGCCGTGGGCACTCATGCTGCGAATGCTGCCGACCTCGGCATGGACTTCGTGGAGGATGCCGAAGATATGGACCTCCTTTGCGCCGGCCATGAGTCGGCCGCCGAGCGAATGAGGCTCGCAATAGCCAACGAGCAGGATGGTGTTGCGGCTGTTCTCGATGCTGTTGCTGATATGGTGTTTGACACGACCGGCGTCAGCCATCCCGCTGGCAGAGATGATAACACAGGGTTTGTCGTGATAGTTGAGGAGCTTGGACTCGGAGACCGATTTTATGTATTTGAGCCCTTTGAAGCTAAAGGGATCATTGTCTTTCTCCAGGACCTTCTGGATCGTCCTATTGAAATATTGCGGATAACTTTTTACGATCTCCGTTGCGGCGACGCTGAGCGGGCTATCGACATAATAATCGAGATCGGGCAACTGGTGCGCTTCCTCGAGGGTGTTCAGGGCAAATAACAATTCCTGCGTTCGACCCACACTAAAGGCGGGGATGATCAGCTTGCCGCCTTTCTGGACACAGGTGTGTTCGATCCACTTCAGGAGCATCTCCGGGGTGGTCTCCGCCGCATCGTGGAGGCTGTTGCCGTAGGTGGATTCGATAAGGATATGATCGGCCTGGGGGAAGACGGCGGGGCTGCGGAGGATGACATCCTTGTACCGGCCGACATCGCCGCTGAAGCTGATATGGGTCTCTTTCCCCTCCTCTTTTATTCTCAGATGGACGGCCGCGCTGCCGATGATGTGACCGGCATCCGTATACAGGACACTTACATACTCGTCGACGGCATGCCAATCATCATATTCCACGCTGACAAAATGATCCAGGGCCCGTTTGGCATCCTCTTCCGTGTACAGCGGCTGGATATAGGGCAGCCCTTCGGCCGTGCGCCGTTTGTTCGCATATTTTGCTTCGTCTTCCTGGATGCCGGCGCTATCTTCGAGAAGGATACCGGTGAGTGCTTTTGTGGCGGGGGTGCAGAAGACCTTGCCGGCGAAGCCATCCTTGATCAACTTGGGGATGAGGCCGCAGTGGTCGACATGGGCATGCGAGAGAATGAGACTGCTTACCTGCGCCGGGGTAAAGCCCCAGTTGCGGTTGAGAACATCGGTCTGGGCGCCCATTCCCTGGAACATGCCACAGTCGAGGAGATATTTTTTTCCGTTGTTAAGTGTCAGGAGATGTTTTGAACCGGTGACGGTACGGGCGGCGCCGTGGAAAGCAATTTTCATTTTTTTACCTTGAAGGACCAAGTTATGAAAAATTCCGCTATCGGATCGCCGGCGGCGTTAGTACCTATGCTTCGGGCCTTGACGGTTGCGCTGTCGCCCGTGGCGATCGCCTGGTCAACGGCGGCTTTTATCGCGGCGCCGTCGTTGCAGACAAAGCGGGTGAGGCCGGTGGCTTTTTTGAAGTAGGCGGCCTCGGAGTGAACGACCAGCATGGAAACAGAAGGGGTATGTTTGTATACCCGGGCCATGGCGAGAACTCCGGTACTCATCTCCGCCGCCATACTAAGACAGGCGAAGTAGGTCGAACGAAAAGGATTGCGGGTGAACCAGCGGTAAGCAACGGTGACGACACAATGATCCCCGTCCACCTCGGGGATCCTGAGCCCGGAGAAGAAGGCGCTGGGGAGGTTGGTCAACAGAAAGAGTTTCACTTTCAGCGGGCTGCGGATAAGCCGTAGAAAAGGACTTGCGTCGGCGGGATTAGTTG
Organism: Puia sp.; assembly: GCF_036500295.1. Classification (NCBI taxonomy): domain Bacteria; kingdom Pseudomonadati; phylum Bacteroidota; class Chitinophagia; order Chitinophagales; family Chitinophagaceae; genus Puia; species Puia sp. The sequence goes on from NZ_DASYCH010000125.1 coordinate 77,309, forward strand.
TCATGGTGCTAGTGTTTGCTGATCTCTACGATGGTGGCGACAACGCTGTTATCCTTGTCCCCGCTGACGGTGAATTGCATATTTCCCTTCGCCGAGGATTTGAAGGGGATGTTACGGACAAGCTGGGCGGCCAGGGCGGCATTGAGCCGGGCGCCATAGTCCTGTGTCGGGTTGCGGCTGATCTCGTTGTTCAGCGCGTACCAGTTGAGCGGTTGCTTGCTGACGACGACGGCCATCTGGTCCCTTGTTCCCACGCTGTCGGGCATCATGCTCTGCCCTTTAGGAAAGAGGCGGTACCCGGTGATACCGCAGAACGGGGAGTATTTTGTTTTTTGCGAGTTGTCCTTTACCGGATAGGGGAACAGCGTATAGCTGGTGCCGTCGGTCTCTTTGCCGAAGACATAGACATAGCATTCGGTGCTGTTCTTCACTTCCATCTTGAAGCGGGTGCCCATTTTTACGGGTGCGATGGTCTCGAAGACATTGTCCTTCTTCACCTGCAACGGAATATAGTCTCCCATAAGCGTCTTGTTCCCTTCATAGCGGACCTCGACGAGGCCGATCTCGCAGGCGAAAGGCTCGTTTGCGGCCGCGCCTGTCTTTGCCATGGGTTCGATGCCATAGGCTTCGCGAACGAAGAATCTGAAGTCGGGATAACGAACCCAGGCGAAGCCGTTGTTGCCCCACTCAGGTCCCCAGCTGTTCATGATGAGAAACGCCCCTCCATACTTTCGATCATCATAACCAACCACACATTGGGCGTGTCCGCCAAAGCCGGCCATGCTGCGGTCTTCGCCGGTGGGCTGCCAGACGTCCTTACCCATCATATCCTGCATATAGCTGCCGCCGACCTGCATACCGATGACCACGGGCGCCCCCCGGGAGATATTCTCTTTTATCGCGTGGAGGTCGATGACGTTGTTGCGGTCGCCGGGGGTGAGGCGGTTGAAGCCGCGCATCTTATATTGCCGTGCATCCTGTAGCAGCTGTTGGTCGGGTTGCTTGCTGCAGTCCTTGTCATCGTAGGGGAACTGACTGTAAGGGACAGAGCCCGTACGGGTCATGAACTCCAGGGCGCGTTCGATATAGCTGCCGTCGCAGTTATCGAGGCCGATCTGATTGTACAGGAAGGAGGGGCTGAACCGAAGGCTGTTGGGGTCGGCGCCGGTGCGGGCGGCTTCTTCGATCGTTCGGGCAGCGTAGGCGCTGGACCAGGCGACACAACTGCCCTGGTGGCCCTGGTTGCCGACGCTGGGAGCGAAGCGCTGGAGGTTGGCGGCTTCGGGGAGCGGGTTCTTTGTGGAGTCGAGGGACTCGTAGATATTGGCCTTTTCGAATTGTTTGGGATCGAGGAAACCGCCGGTGAAGAGATTCTGGTTGGCATTGGGCCGGCCGTTACCGTTTCCACCATTGCCGCCGCCGCCGCCGATGAGATTGTTACAGCCACCGCGGCCAAGGAGGAAGTAGCCGCCGACGAGGATGGCGAGAAGGAGGATGAGGCCGCGGCCACGGAAGAGTCCGAGGAGTAAGAAGAGGATGCCCAGGATCCCATTGTCTCCCCCACCCCCGCCCAAATTGCCACCGCCGCCACTACCGGAGTCTTCGCCACTGTTGTCCTGGGGGTCGTTGGGGTCGTCTACCATCCGGATAGGCATGTGATTACATTTAGTTAATATAAATGTAGGAAGATTGCAGTTAATTTTATCGTTATGAAAAGAGTATACCTACTTGCAGTTGTTTTTTGCATTTGGTGCGGCGCCGGCGTCGCGCAGCAGCCGGCGAAGGCTAAGAATCTGGTTATATTCCTGATGGATGGTTACCGGTGGCGGGAACTCTACCAGGGCGCGGATTCGGGAGTGATCTTTGACAAGCAGTATAACCATGTGGATTCGGCGTATACGATGAAGAAGTATTGGGCGGATAACGCGGAGCAGCGGCGCAAGAAATTGATGCCCTTTGTGTGGGAGACGATGGCGGTGAAGGGGCAGCTGTGGGGGAATCGGAACCTGGGAAGCAAGGTACAGGTGCGGAACAAATATTGGTTTTCCTATCCCGGGCGGAGTGAGGCATTTTGCGGCTATTATGACTCAGCGATAAATTCCAACGAATATCCGGATAACCCGAATTTGAATGTACTGGAGTTTATCGATCAACAGCCCGGGTTCCGGGGGAAAGTGGCGAGCTTTGCGTCGTGGGATGCAGTGGCGCGTATCCTTAATCGTACCCGGAATGGAATGTTGGTGAATATCTATGGGGAGGATGTCAAGGGGGCGTTGACGCCGGCGCAAGCGGAGGCCAACCGGATGCAGCATCTGCTACCCGATATCTTTGGTGCCGGGGAGCGGCTGGATGGGGCGACTTATTTAATGGCCCGCGCGTATATGACAGCAAAGCATCCGCGTGTACTGTATGTCGATCTTGGGGACAACGATGATTTTGCGCATGCGGGAGATTATGGGAGTTACCTGGATGCGGCGCATTATGCGGACGCGATGTTCAGGGATGTCTGGGAATTGATACAGACTGACCCTTTTTATAAAGATCAAACGGCGTTGGTGGTGTTTCCGGATCATGGCCGGGGTGTGGGACCGGAGTGGACGAGTCATGGCTCCAGGCTGGAGCATAGTAATGAGACGTATTTCATGGCGATGGGGCCCGGCGTGGCTGCCCGGGGCGAGGTGAAGGACGCGGGGCTTGTTTGGGATGAACAGTTTGCCGCGACGATGGCGGCCCTGCTGGGGTTGAAGTTCACGGCGCCGCACCCGGTGGCAGCGCCGATAGCCATACATTAAAGTTCGATTTGATTGCGCAACAGATCTTCGAAGGTGTCGCGGCGGCGGATAAGGTGGGCGGAGCCGGCTTTGACGAGTACTTCCGCAGGTTTATAGCGGGAGTTGAAGTTGGAGGACATTTCGAAGCCATAGGCGCCGGCGTTATAGAACACCAGGTAGTCGCCTTCGCGGACCTCATTGATGGTCCGGTCCCAGGCGAAGGTGTCGGTCTCGCAGATATTGCCGACGACGGAGTAACGTTTTGGCGTTGCTGCGGTGTTGCTGACATTTTCGATGCGGTGGTAGGCGTCGTAGAACATGGGGCGGATCAAATGATTGAATCCGCTGTCGACGCTGACGAAGTTGGCGGCGTTGGTCTCCTTGAGGACATTGACCTTCGTTACAAAATAGCCACATTCGCTGACGAGGAACTTGCCCGGCTCGAACCAGACCTGCAGAGGGCGGCCGCCGGGATTGGGGTGATTGGCAAAGGCTTCGCCGACTTTTTGCGCCAGTTCCTGGATATTCGTTTCACCGTCGCCCTCCTTGTAGGGCACCTTGAAGCCGCCGCCGAGGTCGATGAACTGAAGTTCCTTGAATTTGGGGATCAGATCGAAGAGGACTTCGATGCCTTTTACAAACACGTCGACGTCCTTGATCTCGGAACCGGTGTGAATATGAAGATCGCCGATGCGAAGGTTATATTGGTCCACCAGTTTGAGGACCCTGTCGATCTGGTCGACGGGGATGCCGAACTTGCTTTTATCGTGGCCGGTGCTCATTTTGAGATGTCCGCCGGCCATGATGTTGGGGCGGAGGCGGATACCTACCGGGTAACCGTGCCCGAATTTCTGGCCGAACTTTTCCAGATTGCTGAGGCTGTCGATGTTGATAATAACGCCGAGGGATTGGGCTTCGACGATCTCGTCAAAACCGATGCCGTTGGACGTATAGAGGACGCGCTGCGGGGGAAAGCCGGCGTGGAGGGCGAGCTTTACTTCATTGATCGAGCTGCAGTCGACGTTGGCGCCGATGCTGTAGATATGGCGTAAGATGTTGACGTTGGTGAGCGCCTTGCAGGCGTAGAAGAAGACGGTGTTGGTGCCGCGGAAGGCGGAAGTGAGTTTGTTGTATTGTTGGCTGATGGTTTCCGCGTGATAGACATACAACGGGGTTCCGAATTGCTGGCCGAGAGAGATAAGGTATTCGGGGGAGAGTTGAGTTTCTTGCTGGGACATGATAGGTCGCTTGTTTAAGGTTGGGCGTCACGGACTGCTTCGTCATCGTCGGCTTCTTCGTCACCAGAAGACGAGGCCTCGTCTTCACCTTCATCGGCGGCGGCGTCTGGTTCGTCGGCCTGTTCGTCAGATTCTTCGGATCCGGTCGATTCGGCTTCGGGATATTCGGGGGCGAGACTCTCGTCCGCATCGGAATAAGGCGGAATAGCTTCGTCGGTGACTTCTTCGTCGGTGTCGCCTTCTTCGGTGACTTCTTCTTCGGTGTCGCCTTCCCGGAGTTCGCCTTCTTCGGAGACGATAAGCGGTATTTCGCCATCGGCGGGTATTTCGCCTTCGGCGGGTTCTTCGCCGGCCGTATTCGGCTGAAGCGGGGCGATCTCGTCGGGGCTATGGGTGATGGCGGTAGGCTCGATCAGCGTTTCGGCGAATACCTCCTTGAGTTTGGGAAGATCGGCGGCCGTGTTGATCCCGAAATAATCCATGAAGGTTTTGGACGTCGAGTAGACCAGGGGTTTACCCGGCATATTTTCGTTGCGGCCCGTGATGACGATAAGCTCTTTTTCCAGCAGTTTTTGAATGCTGTAGTCGCTGCTGACACCGCGGATGGCTTCGATCTCGCCTTTGGTGATCGGCTGTTTGTAAGCGATGATGGAGAGGGTTTCCAGGGCGGCTGAGCTGAGGCGTTTGAGGAATTTTTCGCCGTTCAGCTGCGCGACGGTCTTATGATAGTCTTTTTTTGTCAGGAATTGCCAGCCGCCGCCGCTTTCGCGGACTTCGAAGGGATAGAATTCGGAAGCATATTTTTCGATGATCCCGTCGATACCGGTCTGTATCTGTTCGAGCGTCAGCTTTTCCTCCATAAAGCCAAAGGCGTTATTGATCAGCTCCGTGAGCTCCATGGAGGTTAGTGGCTTGTCGCTCGCGAAAATGAGCGCTTCGATATGCGGGATGATGTTTCCGATTTCCATATGCTAAGTTTTCGGCCCTTGGCCCGTTGATCTTCATGGGGCAGCGTAGCCCCGGATGCTGCGGGTCCTGATGGCTTTTTACCCCTGGAGTGCTGCAGCGCCGGATACGATCTCCGTCAGTTCGGTGGTGATCGCGGCCTGGCGTGCCCGGTTGTAGGAAAGGCGGAGCGACTTGAGCAGTTCGTTCGCGTTGTCGCTGGCCTTGTCCATGGCGGTCATGCGGGCGCCGTGCTCGGAAGCCCAGGCATCCAGTACGGCCTTATACAGTTGGGTGTTGAGGATCTTCGGCATCAGTTCGATAATAAGCTCTTCCTTGCTGGGTTCGAAGATGAAGTCGACGTTGGCGGCGCCGGGTTTCTTCTCCACCTTGGGAATGGGAAGGAATTGTTCGACGACGAAGCTTTGGGTGGCGGCGTTGCGGAACTGGCTATAGACGATCTCGACGGCGTCGAATTCACCCCGCTCGAAGGCCTTTACGGCCGCCTGTGCAGCTGCCTGTACGTGCTCAAAGCTTAGTTGAAGGAAGATATCCTTATAGGTGTCGGAGACGTTGAAGTTGTTCTTGGCGAAGTGTTCGTAGCCCTTTTTTCCGATGCTCCAGAAGACGACATTGCCTTTTTCCAGCTGGGCGGCATATTTTTCGCGGGCGGTGACCTTGGCGAGCTTAATGACGTTGGAGTTATAGGCTCCGGCCAGACCGCGGTCGCTGGTGATGACGAAGATGAGTACTTTCCCGACGGGGCGCTGGATGCCAAGGTTCAGGCTCAGGTCGCCTTCGGTGTTGGAGACGATATTACTGAGCAGTTCTTGCAGCTTCTGGGCATAGGGGCGCATTTGAAGGATGGAATCCTGGGCGCGCCGTAGTTTGGCTGCGCTTACCATTTTCATCGCCTTGGTGATCTGTTGCGTGTTCTGGATGGATTTGATCCGGTTGCGTACCTCTTTTAGTTGTCCTGCCATAGTCGCGAAACGTAGTTTAAAATGGGTGCAAAAATAGCGCAAAGCCGCGAGAAATCCCGGTGATGGGGGGAAAACGGGGGAAAATTCCAAAATTATGCTGATTTTTGCCGTTCCGGATGAAGTTCGGCCTGTCCGTCGGACAGATACGAGCTGACCGGGAGGATATTTAAACATCTATGGAAAAGAAGAATACGAACGACAAGACTGCCGCATCCGGAAAGGCTCGGAAGGCCGACGGGAAAACTGCCGCCGCCAAAAAGCCCGGTAAGACGGGTGCCACAGGGTTCATCAAGACAACCGATACGACGACCAGGTCCCGGCGGACAGGGAAGACGGGGCCGACAGGGATCATCCGTGAGACGGGAAAGAATGGGATGGGTGAAGAGGCTACCGCGGCGGAAAAAGCGCTGGAGGCGAGTGGCAAAAATGGCAAGAACGGCAAGCGACTGCCGGTGATCCTGGTGACCAATGATGACGGGATCAATGCCCCGGGGATCCGCAATCTCGTAGAGGCTGTAAGGGGTCTGGGCAAAGTGGTGGTTGTGGCGCCGGACAAGCCCCAGTCGGGAATGGGCCATGCCATTACTATCGGGAATCCGTTGCGGCTGCAACCCATGCACCATCTCTTCGAAGGAGTGGAAGCCTGGTCCTGTAGCGGGACGCCGGTGGATTGCGTGAAACTGGCCGTGGATAAGGTTCTCCGCCGGAAGCCGGATCTTTGTCTCAGCGGCATCAACCATGGCGCGAATCATTCGATCAACGTGATCTATTCCGGAACGATGTCCGCAGCGGTCGAGGCGGCGATAGAAAGCATCCCGTCGATGGGCTTTAGCCTGCTGGATTATAGTGTTGAGGCCGATTTTGGCCCCGCAAGGAAATATGTCCGGATCATCGTCGAGCAGGTATTGTCGCGACCGATGGATAAGCACCTGATCCTCAATGTGAATTTCCCGGCGGTGCCCGATAACCTGATCAAGGGGATCAAGATCTGCCGGCAGGCCTACGCGAAATACGAGGAGGATTTTGTGGAGCGCAACGACCCGAATTCGAGAAAATATTACTGGTTAACGGGCAAATTTGTAAATTTTGACCGGGGAAGAGATACGGATGTATGGGCGTTGGAACATAACTATGTGAGCGTGGTACCCGTACAATTTGACATGACGAATTACGTTCTAAAGAGCAAACTCGAAAAAACGTGGAAATTGTGATATTCAAAAAAGATAACCTCCGACTGGGCCTTATTCTCGGGCTTGTAGCGCCGTTGCTGAGTCTTATCGTTTATTATTTTGTGAAGTTCTATCCACTGTACACGGTGGGAGAGTTTTTCGGATTTATCCAGGCGAACAAGTCGCAGATCACGGCGATCTCGGTGCCTTGTCTGGTACTGAATATCGTGTTGTTCACGGTTTATATCAATTCGCATCGGGATAAAACGGCGAAAGGGGTATTTGCGGCGACGTTGATCTACGCGATCGTGGCGTTGTTGTTTAAGTTTATTTCGTTGTAATCTCCTGATTCGGAGGTGTTAATCACGACTTTACAGTAAATTCTTTTGGAGGGTTTGGCGTCAAACCTTATTTTTGCACTCCTTTTTACGGCACGCCCTGCCGGAGGTCGGAATGGCCTATAGTATAATGGTAGTACGACAGATTTTGGTTCTGTTTGTCTTGGTTCGAATCCAGGTAGGCCAACAAAAAGACCCCTCGCAAAGCGAGGGGTCTTTTTTTACACAAGGGCGGCCTCAACGGCTAACACTTCGCGCGCCCTTCGCGAAGCAGCTTACTCACATGACTCTCATCCGTCAATCCAAAATCAGCGGCAATCTCTTTCAAGCTATATTTTCCACTATCCATTCTCTTCCTGATCAGACCAACGCGGTAATCGCGAATATAATCCCGCAGGCTGAGACCGGTATTCCTCTTAAAATAGGGTCCTACATACGCCTCGGCGAGATGGAAATGCTCAGCCATGACCGCGGATCTTAGCCGGTCGGGCATATAGATATGCTTGTGAATATAACAGAATAAGGCCTGCATATCTTTATTCCGCCCGACGGTCGAACGGATTTCAGCCATGTTGCGCTGCAAGAGGATGGACAAGGAAAGCAACTGCATCCGGATGAGGGATTCGTTGTGCCGGATATCCCGTTTCAACGAAATAACGACATCAAAAACCAGGGCGGCAGTGTTGGCGTCCTCCTCACTCAACCGAAAGGCCGAAAGATGCGTTTCCCTGCTCTTTAGCAGATACTCAAGATGCTGCACTTCGTCATACGCCGCGTTTTCCTTTTGGTAGATATAGGCATCCGTAAATTTTATGTAAACGAATCGGGTGCGGGTAGCTATGTCAAAGGCATGCTCTTCTTCCGGCCCCAGCAAAAAGATATCAGTCTCTTTATAAGGCGTGGACACGCCGTTGATGTGATGGACGCCTGAGCCGTATTTGATGTAGATCAGCTCATAGTGATTATGACTATGGACGGGATGTTCCCAACGATCGGTCACAAAATCCGCAACCAGGACATCCTCCAACTGGCGATATCGTTTCATATGAGAAATATACCAAAATGTAGTGTAAAGGTACAAGCTTCAGCGGGTCCCGTGGACCGAATTTTGGGGGATGAAAACAAAAAACACCGCACTGGTAGTAGGTGCAAACGGGGTAGCCGGCACCCAAATAATCCGGCAGCTGTCGGAGTCGGAAGGCTGGAACATCATCGGGGTGTCGCGGCGTGGCGGCACAGATATGGACAAAGTTCGCTATATATCCGCAGATCTGCTGGACTCACAGGATAGCAGCGAGAAACTGGCGGGACTGTCCGGGATCACGCATATATTTTATACCGCCTACCAGGACAGGCCGGGCTGGGCGGAGCTGGTGGAGCCAAACGTTGCCATGCTGGTAAATGTGGTTAACGCCGTGGACCCTGCCGGACTGCAACACATCAGCCTCATGCAGGGTTATAAGGTATATGGCGCGCACTACGGTCCTTTTAAGACGCCGGCCAAAGAAAGCGATGCCGATCACATGCCACCCGAATTCAACGTCGGGCAACAGCGATTCCTGCAACAGCGCCAGATCGGCAAGAACTGGACCTGGTCCGCAATCCGCCCGCCCGTCGTAGGGGGTACCGCCCTCGGAAATCCGATGAACCTCATCCTGGTGATCGCCATGTATGCCTCTATTTCCCGGGAGCTTGGTCTGCCCTTGCGGTTTCCGGGCAAGCCGCAAGCCTATGACAAGCTGATGGAAATGGCCGACGCGACATTGCTGGCGAAGGGCACGATCTGGGCGGCCACAAGTCCCCAGGGCGCCAACCAGGCGTTCAATATCAACAACGGCGATCTGTTCCGATGGAGTGAGATGTGGCCGAAGATCGCGGCCTATTTTAAAATGGAAACAGCCCCGCCGCTTCCGATGCCTCTGAAGACGGTCATGGCCGACAAAGCTATACTGTGGAAGGAGATACAAAAGAGGTATGGACTGAAGGAGCATAGTTATGAGCAACTGTCCTCGTGGGCATTCGGCGACTTTGTATTTTCATGGGACTATGACTTTTTTGGAGATGGAACAAAGGCCAGACGACTCGGTTTTCACGAGTTTGTAGACACGGAAGAAATGTTCTATCGGCTGTTTACTGAACTGAGGAACGATAAGGTCATTCCATAGGGTTTTAAAAATATTAGTCTATAAACCAGATAGGGTTTATATTTGCAGTCCGAAAAACATCGAGTCACTAAAATCACTGTTATGAAGAATCTGCTAACCGGGCTTATGCCGGACGGGTATAGACTGCTATTGGCCGGACTAATGCTTATCTCCTTCTCTTTCTCCTCCCAAGCTCAATCCATCATCGTAAAAGGCGTCGTTACCGGAAAACCGGATGGTACTCCGCTGGACGGCGTTACCGTCACCGTAAAAGGAAGCGCCAGGGCCACACAGACCAACGCAGAAGGTAAATTTCAAATATCCGCAACGGCACGGGACATCCTTCAATTCAGTTTTATTGGGTATACCCCGGCGGAACTGCCTGCAGCGGACACCGATCTCCAGGTATCGCTGGAACAGGCGAAAGGGGTCCTCAACGAAGTCGTGGTGACGGCGCTGGGAATCGTAAGACAGAAGAAATCCCTGGGTTACGCCGTGCAGGAACTGAAGTCAAAGGATATTTCCGAGACATCCGAGCCCAACCTCGTCAATACCATCGAAGGAAAAGTAGCGGGGGTCCGCGTCACGAACAGTCAGGGCGATATGGGCTCCTCCCGGATCGTGATCCGGGGCGAGACCTCCATCTCGGGGAATAACCAACCTCTGTTCGTCATCAATGGATTTCCCGTCGATAACGACCAACAACTGGGCACGGCCGCTTCCCGGGACTTTGCCAACCCCATTTCCGACATCAATCCCAACGACATCGAATCCATCAGCTTCCTGAAAGGACCGAATGCAGCGGCCTTATATGGTTCCCGTGCCGCACATGGCGTGGTGCTGATCAAGACCAAAAGCGGCAGGAAGAAGAAAGGGGTCGGCGTCACCGTGAACTCCAATACGAGCTTTGACAATCTGCTGACACTTCCGAAATATCAGAACATCTTCGGCCAAGGCGCCAACGGCGAGTTTAGCTATAAGGACGGCGCCGGCGGCGGGGTCAACGACAACGTGGATGAAAGCTGGGGCCCGAAAATGAACGGCCAACTGATCCCGCAATTTTTCGACGGCACACCGTCGCCCTTCGTGCCGCATCCGGACAATGTAAAAAGCTTTTTCAAAACCGGCGTCAGCTACAGCAACGGGGTATCTATCGGCGACGCAGGCGACAAATACGACTACCGATTCTCTGTCAATACCCAGAAGATGTTTGGCGTCATCCCCAACAGCGACCTCGGACGGAACAACTTCACCATCAACTCCACGCTGAAGCTGGACCCGAAGCTGACATTGACCGTGAATGCCAACTATGTGCAGACCAACGCCGGTAACCTTCCGGGCTCGGGCGGTAAAAGATCCACCAGCACCATGCTTCAGTTTATCTGGATGGGCCGCCAGGTGGATATGAATAAACTGCGCGACCACTACAACAGCACGCACAGCCCGCTCAACTGGAACAATGCCTATTACAGCAATCCCTTCTTCGTCGCGGAACAAAATACGGTGGGCCAGCGTCGGGATCGCCTTATCGGTAATATCGGCCTGAGTTATAAGATCATCGACGGACTGACGGCCAACTTAAAGTCCGCCACCGACTACTATACCGACCGGCGCAAGCTGCGGATAGCCTACGGCACCAGCGGCACGCCCTTCGGGTCTTATGAAGAAGATGCCTATACAGTCAACGAGACCAACACCGAATTCACCCTGAACTATAATAAAAAGCTCAATACCGACCTGGCCCTGGAAGTCCTGGGCGGCACCAACCTGCGGACCAAATCCTTCGAGGAGAATGACCAGAAAGCCCCACGCCTGGCTGTGGCCGGTCTCTATACGCTGACCAACTCAAGAGACCCCCTGGTATCGTCGAACAATTTTTACAAGCTGAAGACCTATAGCCTGTTCGGATCGGCGCAGCTAAGCTACCGCAATTACGCGTTCCTGAATTTCACCGCTCGTAACGACTGGGCCTCCACCCTTCCCGTCAACAACCTTTCTTATTTCTATCCATCGGTCAGCGCTTCCCTGGTGCTGTCCGACGCATTCGATATCAAGAGCGATGTCCTGAGCTATGCGAAAGTTCGGGGTGGCTGGTCCAAAGTAGGCGCCGATGCGACGCCCTACCAGCTGTTAAACACCTATCCCTTTATCACCCCCACCTTTGGGTCGGACCCCCAGTTGACGGCCGGCGCCCTGGACCTCAATCCAAACCTCAAACCTGAGACTACCACGTCTTCGGAGATTGGGGTGGAAGCGGGTTTCTTTAACAACAGAGTTCGCCTGGACCTGAGCGTTTATCAAAGCAGCAGCTTTAATCAGATACTGAATGTGGACGTCAGTAACACCACGGGCTATTCACAGAAACTGGTCAACGCAGGAAGGCTCAATAATAAAGGCCTCGAAGTGCAATTGGGTTTCACCCCTGTGAAGACCGCTCGGTTTACCTGGGATATCAACGCCAACTATGCGATGAATCGCAGCAAACTGGTGTCACTGGATAATGAAGGTCTGCTGAAAAACTATGTGCTTGGCAGCGACGGCTCGATCGAGACGGTGGCTACGGTAGCCCAGGCATATGGCAGTCTCTTCGGAACGGCCTTCCTGCGCAATGGGCAGGGACAGATCATCGTCAACGATGACGGAACGCCTGCAACCAATCCCAACAACCAGGTATTGGGCAAGTATACACCGGACTGGCTGGGCGGCATCACAAACACCTTCACTTACGATCATATCTCCCTGAGTATACTGATAGATGGGTCTTTTGGCGGCAGCCAATATTCTTCCACCAATGCCACGGGGTCGTATACCGGTGTGCTGGCGACGACGCTCCCCGGCAGGGATGCAGCGCACGGCGGTTTGAACTACTACTACCCGGGCAATGATAACTCGCAACAGCCGGTGGCCGGAGCGGCCGGTCCCGCGGGGGAGAAGGTCTATGACGATGGCATCATCTTCAAAGGCGTTACCCTGGACGGAAAACCCAATAAGGCCGTTACCCCGGCATCACAATATTATAAGACGCTGAATAACTTCGACGAAGCCTGGATCTATAGCTCCTCCTTTATCAAGCTGAGAGAAGTGAAGCTTGGTTATGAACTGCCGTCCAAATGGCTGCAGCCCATCGGATTCGTCGGCGCCACGGTCAGCCTGGTGGGTCGGAACCTTTGGATCATCCATAAAAATGTACCCAATGTGGATCCGGAAACGGCCTTCAACACGGGCAATGGACAGGGACTGGAAGATCTCAGCCTTCCCGGAACCAGAAGCTATGGCATCAATGTAAACTTCAAATTTTAATTACCATGAAGACGATCTATAAACTTATACTGGGCGGGCTGTTACTGGGCACGGCGTCCTGCAAGAAAGAACTGGCCAATATCAACAAGAACCCCAATGCTACCGAGAACCCACAACCGGATTATCTGCTGACGGCTGCTGAAAAGCTGACGGCCGATGCCTATTGGGGTGTGGACAACAACCTGAATTCCTCGCTGCTCTTCATCCAGCACTGGGCAAAGATCCAGTATACGGACCCGGACCGCTATATCTTCAACAACAGCAGCTTTACCACCCTGTGGAGCGCGCTGTACGGACAAAGCATCACCGACCTGAACAAGGTGATCTCCATCGGGGAAGAGCAACAGAACAACAACTATAAAGGGGTGGCCCTGACGCTGCGTTCCTGGGCGTTCCAGATTTTGACGGATGCCTATGGCGATATCCCTTACAAACAGGCGAACAATATCGACAGCTTTTTGACTCCGGCCTATGATGCTCAAAGAGACGTCTATCTAGGGCTCCTGGCCGACCTGAAAACCGCCCAGACCCTGCTGGACCCTGCCGGTCCCGCTATCCAGGGTGATGCCATCTATGGCGGAAATATCGTCAACTGGAAGAAATTCGTCAATGCGCTGCGGGTGCGAATCGCCTTACGGATAGCGGACCAGGAACCGACACTGGCCAAACAGGTGTTTACTGATATTCAAACCGAGGCGGTGGCCTTTTTCGAAAGCAATGCAGACCTGGCGGCACTCGCCTACCAGGACTCGCCCAACCAGAACCCGGTGAGCCTTACATTCGACACCAGACAGGATTACCGGATCAGCAAGACGATCGTGGACCGACTCAGCTCGCTGAATGATCCACGCCTGCCTGTCTATGCACAGCCGACAGACGATGCCCCCCACGGTTATGTGGGTGTGCCAAACGGACTTTTGACGGGAGATGCCAACAACCTGGGGTTGAGCAGGACATCCCGTCCGGGGGACTATTTCAGAGCGCCCCATGCGCCGGCGGTGATCATGAGCTATGCGGAGATATTATTTGATCTTTCCGAGGCGGTGTCGCGGGGATTTATCACGGGTGATGCGGCTGATCTGTATAAACAAGGCGTGCTGGCCAGCCTCGCACAATATGGGATCACGGATGCCACGGTGACCGGGAATTACCTGGGACAGGCATCGGTGCAATACAATGCGGGGAATTATAAAAAGTCCGTCGGCGATCAAAAGTGGATCGCGCTTTACGGCCAGGGACTGGAGGCGTTTGCGGAATGGAGAAGATTGGACTATCCGCAGCTGACACCTGCGGTGGCAGGGACCTTGGGCGGGAAGATGCCCGTGCGGTTTATTTACCCCGGATCGGAGCAATCGTTGAACGGAACGAGTTACAAGGCAGCGGTGGCTCATCAGGGGGCAGACCTCCTGACGACGAAGTTATGGTTTGATAAGAACTGATGACGGGCTTGTTGCGATCAGAATTTGATCTCCAGCTTCTGAGAGACAAGCTTGTCGTCTTTATAGTATTCGAAAAGCCATTCGCCATCTTTTTTGATAACAATCCCATTGGCTCCCGCTGCTTCGGCTATAAAACAGTCCTGGGTGGAGGTTTTAAGCAGCGTCAGTACTTTTTTCGGAGTCGTATCGATCAGCTGAAACCCATTGGGAATGGCCTGGGCATATAAGGTTCCCGTGATTGGCGCATTTGCGGACTTTGCGGCGGCCGATGTTGCGGCGGCCGATGTTGCTGCGGGCGCCGGAGAAGGGGAAACAGCAGCTGTAGTGACAGGTTGCTGGGTTTGTTGTACAGAGCGTGAGCTATCATATTTGTAAGGCACATCGTTTAGCGATACGAAAGCATCTTTTAATGCGAGGTCATACGCGACTTCAAATTCCTTTTCCCGGCTTTTCCCTTCTTTACTTTTGAAGATGGTATTGCCGTCGCAATCCTTCAAGAGAAAGGTAAGATTGGTAGAGAACATCCCTTTTCGCTGGGTTACGTCGGCCTGCAGCGCGTTACATTTGTTGGCGGCCACAGCCGGGGGTACGTCTTTGCCGGCCCAAAAAACGACAAACCCCTTTTGCTCCAGCAGCAACTTTGCCCGGGTATTCAGGCCATATTGATCATCCGCCTTTGAAAAATCGAACCGCTCGGGTACGATCACGTATTTGTAGTTGTTGATGGTGTTTTGCGAGTAGCCGGCCACGCCAATCAGCGTAAAGATAAATAATGCGCCTACTTTAATATAATGCCTTATATCTAACATAGATATAAATATACAAATCATCTTCCTGCATTAACCAGGTCTTTTTGAATAAGTTGTAGGTCCGCTTTAAAAGTTGGAAGATCATTGTAGAGGCACGCTTCGATCACATAAAATTGCATGAAAAACCCTAGACATACACTATGTCCTTTTCAACGTAAGGAAGGTATCCGGATTTGATGGAACGCTTAGGAACAACGTCGACTTTAACTCCGAACAAGTCCTCAATCTCATTGGCCATGGCAATAAAATTTAGTCCCATTGGCCCATCGAGTTCTACAGCAATATAAATTTATTTCTTCACGATCGGACAACTGTAATGAAATAATAATCAATTGATTAAAACCATTGCCTATCACCGGACGCGACGCTCAGCCCGTCCGATGCAGCCCGGGAATGAATGAGGGGTCTGCCGCCAACATCCCGAGAATAATGGCCTCCAGCTCTCTGAACTCGAAATAGCCCTTTATCCGGGTGCTATTGCCGGCGGCGTCGGTGAGGATCAGCGTTGGAAAGCTTACGATCCCCAGGCTACGGGCGAGGCGCAGGTCGAGGCGGAATTCCTGCAGGGCTTCGCCGTTGAAGTCCGCCAGCATCTTTTGCCAGTCCAACCCCGTCTCTTCAGCAGCCGTTGCAAGATGCTGCCAGCGCGCGATGTTCTTCGCGTCCAGGAACAGCATCTCCCGGAGACGCCGCAGGAACTGGACCGCCCGCTCCTCATCCTGCCGTTGCGCCGCCTTGAAGGCGATGGACGGAGGGAAGGAAGAAGAAAGCGGATCGTCTTTCCATACCATCGGATTTATCGGCATCTGATATTTCAAGGCGGCTTCCTCCCAGTGGCGCGCGGCATCTTCCGGCGAGCGGATGCTTCCGCGGATCGTCTCCCAGGAAGGAAGGAGTCCACCCATATGATAACTGATGTTCAGGTTACGCCCGTACTCCTGGATGATCTTCCGCAGGGCGGGTTGAACGATCCAGCAGGTGGAACAGACCGGATCGGTAAAATATTGGATGCGCACCCGGGGATGGCGAAGGAGACCATGCGCCACGCCCGTAAACCGAACGGGCCTGGTGGGAAGAAAGGGAAGCTGAACTTCGCTTTTCTTCTCCTTCTCCGGACGAAGGAAGTTGCGGGTCAACTGCCGCCCGAGTTGTACATGGTTTTTGACATGAAGGGCCCGTTGCTCGTAATACACCCGGAAAGCTATCTGCGGATCGGCATAAGTCGTCAACCCATCGGCGAGAACTTTCGCCCCCAGCAGGGCATTGGTGGTACCGGCGCTGGTGAAGGGCAGCACCTGCTGCGCCGCATCGCCCAGCAATACCACGTTTTGCTGATGGAAGGCAGGCAACGGATCGAAGTCCCGGGTGTGCCAGACATAGGAAAGACGAAAGTCGACCTTGTCCAGGATCTCGGTGACCGGATCTGGGAAGCCCTTCAATTTCTTGCGACAAAAGGCGGCGATGGCTTCGCTGCCTTCGCCCACGACATCACCCATTGTCGGATCATATTGGATAAACCAGACGAAATCTTCCGGCCCCGTAGGAATCATCCCAAAGGAAAGCCCGTAGTCGGAGTGCTGGAATTTAAGGAAGCTGTGGGCATAGCGGGCCGCAAGGGCCGGATGGGAACAAACCCCTACAATCTCCTTGACCCGCACGGGACTATGCACCGTCTTACCAAACAGATGCTGACGAACCAGGGACCTGGCGCCGTCCGCACCGATAAAAATATCTCCCTCCTCGCGCCGGCCACCTTCAAACTCCGCCGCGACGACCCGGTTCCCATTTCTGATAAAACCGGTGAAGGGCAGACCCTGATGCAGGGTGCCTTCCGCCAGATATCCATTCAGAAAGTCCATCAACTGATCTCGCCGCATACAGGACCAGGAGTCAAGAAGTTCCTCGCGCACCAATACGCCATCCGGCCGAAACAACCGGAATCCGTGGATGCTTTCACCGGGAACCATGCCGCCGGGCAGGTTGATCTCTTCCAGGACGGAAATCGCTTCCTTGTGGATCAGAAAGCCGTGGCCGACGCTGGCCTTGCCGTCCAGGCGTTCGGCGATGACCACTTCAAAGCCTTTTCTTTGCAGGAAGATGGCAAGAGTTGCTCCAGCAATGCCACCACCAATGATAACATATTTCATAGCGTATGGATTGTCGATTGAATGCGCTGAAGCGCGTCCTGTAATATTTTTTCTGATGTCGCGAAGCTGAGCCGGATATATCCATCGGCTCCGGGGCCAAACCACTGTGGCAGGCCCGGTACTACGGCGACTTTGGCCCGGTCGAACAGCATATCCCGCATCTCAGCGGAAGACAGGCCCGTCCCGCGGACATCGGCAAAGGCAACATAACAACCCTGTGGCAGCGTGCACCGGATGCCCGGGATCGCATTAAGGCTGTCGACACAAAGCCTCCGCATAGCGTCCAGATGACCTAAAAACCCTTTCAGCCATTCGCCGCATTCACGGAGGGCCGCCGAGGCTGCCACCTGTGACAGGATATTGACGCCATGGACGGTGGAAGCATGCAGGGATGCTTCGAAGAGCCGCTGCCAATGAGGAGGATGGGTTGCCCCGATAGCCCCGATACGCAGGCCGGCCAGGCCGTAGGACTTACTGAACCCGGTGATGGTGATGGTCGACTTCCTGATCGCCGGATCAAGGGATGCAATACTGGTGAACGAATGAGGAGCATATACAATGTCGCTCCAGATCTCGTCTGAAAGGATCAGCAGGTTGTGTTTTAGCGCAAGCTCGCCCAGGGTTATCAGTTCGGCAGCGGTAAATACTTTCCCGGTCGGGTTCAGCGGGTTACACAGACAGATGAGCTTCGTCCGATCGGTGATCAGGGTTTCGAGCAGCTGGAAATCGACTATGCCGGTGTCGGCCGGAATAGGAAAGGAAACCGCGCGGCCGCCCACGGACTCGATCGAATACCGAAAGAGAAAATCCACCGGGTCGAAGATAATGGCTTCATCCCCGGGAGACAGAAAGGCTTTACAGGTAAGATAGATGCCGAAGGCCGCGCTATCGACCGGCAGGATGTCACCCGGTGACGCGGGCCAATGTCTTTTGTTGGTGAAGAAAGCAGCCATGCTCTCCCTGAATTCCGGCCAGCCCTCAGCAGGGGTATAGGAAAAATAGCGGGCCGATGCGAACCGGCGGATGGCCTCCGTGATGGGATGCGGACAGGGAAAATCCGGGTCAGCGGCGGTGAGGGGGATCACCTCCGGTGGAACGGTTGCCCAGCGGAGATTGTACGCTCTCTCCCGCAGAACAGGCAAATCAACATGGTTAGGGTCGAACATATTCAAGTTTTCAGGGTATGTCGGATCATTTCGCCGCCAGCAACTCCTCGATCTTGCCCGCCCGAAGCGGCTTGATCAGAAAGTCGGTGACGGCGGCATAGGTCTTCGAACGCTCAACCTCTTCCGGGGAAATGGACGACGAAACGATAAACAGGGAGATGTTCTTGCTAAGACTGCAGCGCAACTGGCTGTATTCTTCCAGGAACTCCCAGCCGTCCATAACCGGCATGCTCAGGTCAAGGAAAATGATGTCGGGCAGCAGATCGGGTTGGTCACTGATCTTCCGCAGGTGGTCGATGGCCAGTTCACCATCCGTGAATTCCTTCGCATCGAACCCCGTCCGCGAAGAGGACATCATCCTTCTCGTGAGATAGATGAATACGGGATCATCGTCTATGAAGTAAATATTTTTCACGGCAAACAATTTTGCTGATTGATAAATTCAATATAAAAGGTGGTTCCGATCTGCGGCTCGCTTTCGACCCAGATCCTGCCCCCCATTGCCTCCACCTGCGTTTTCGTCATGAAAAGTCCAAACCCCTTTGCGTCGGGATGCCGGTGAAAGACCTTGCCGATCTTGAAAAAACTATCCCGATGCTTGACCAGATCGACACCCAGCCCATTATCCGCAACGGCAAGAACGATCTTGTCCTTCTCCCTGCGGGTAGTCACGCGGATGCGTGGCGGCCGGCCGGGACAATGATATTTGAGGGCATTGGAGATCAGATTGAGCAAAATACTTCTGAGATACTGGGGCGGGAAGTTGATGACCGGCGCCGATGCGAAGTCCGCTTCTATCTCCGCTTCCAGCCGATGGATCTCCGTCTGCAGGCTTTCCGTCGTCCGCTGCAGACCTTCCTGCACCGACAGTTTTTCCGACCGGATCTCGGGATTTTGCCGGATCTGTATCGACTCCACCAATTCATTGAACGTGGAGTGAAGGTTATCAAGTACGGGGCGAAGCTTTGAAGTAAGCAGCTTATGTTCATCAAGGTCGTCGCTGGTGCCGAGAATATCCACTAACATTGAAATATTGACCAGGGGCGCCCGAAGGTTATGCGAGACGATATTGCAAAAATCAATGAGCTGGGTGTTCTGCGTCGAAAGCTGACGCACCAGCCGGGCCTGTTTTTCTTCCAGGGCCTTACGATCGGAGATCTCCATTCCGAATCCTATGACCATCGAAAATTCCCCGTTCTCATCATATACGGGAAACATCCGCCGGAGATGGGTCAGCTGATTTCCCGACGGATCGATCATGGTCTCTTCCCAGCGGATCTCCTTACCCGCTTCCCTGGCCTCGAGAAATTTTGCCCGCCGGGAGTCGGCAATGGAAATGTCCCGGTTGCGATAGGCGACATATTCATAGTCATCCTTACCGATGATAAATTTGCGGTATTCTTCGTTGCTGATCGCTCCGGGGTTGACGAAAAGGTAGCGGTGATTCGCGTCGAAAACGGCGATATCCGTAGGCAATTTATTCAGGATGTTCTCGTAAAACTCGCGTTGCCTGTCAAGCTTATCCTGGGCTTCTGCCGTTAGCGCGGCCTGGTTACCATTATGAGTGGCGAACTGCTTTTTTGCCGCGAACATCCGGGCGATACCCGAAGCCAGTTCTTCCAACGCCTTACGTTGATCCGGCCGAAGCCCATCCGGCAAACCAGCCGGAATGCAGAGTTGTCCGTAGCAATGGGGAGAAAGTTCCAGGGGGAAGCAAAAAGAATTTCCAGGATCGGTCCCCGCCGGGGCGATAAAGGCTCCCGGGATGCCGGCAATATGGTCAGCCACCGCCAGAAACGGTTTACAATCAGCATCTTGTAGGGATGACCGGTTGTCGGGGCGGTTGTTTGCACGGACAGGGATCATGGGTACTAATTCACTGGGGCTGAATCAACTAATTAATAACGAATTAGAGAAATTGATATTGTTTGCCACTAAGGGTATTGTTTATTTGGGCTTCCATCTCCGGCAACCATGCCACCAACATTATGGACGGCATAAACCATCCGGTTCCGGGAGAACCCTGGAGAACCAACATCGTTGGTCAGAAATCGCCGATCTATGCAACATGGATATAACTAACGTATACCACCAACCGATAATCAAGAAAAGAATGTTGCTTCATGAAAAAGATCCGGCGATCTTTCTTCTGCAGAATAACCCCGGGGTCTTCCACCCCAGGGTCTTCCACCCCGGGGTCCGATTATGAAAAAAAAGCAATAGCACTAAGTGCATCCCGTTATTGTTTTCTTTTAAAGACCCTTAAAATCTGACCGAATCCATGTCAACTAATTGCACCTACCGTGTATTGGTAGTGACGTTGTCTTTATTTGCCAATACGTTTTCTACCCTGGCCGCAAATATCTCTGCTATTAGAACCGGCAACTGGAATAGCACCAATACCTGGTCCGCCAATCGAGTGCCGACGGCAGCGGATAATATTACAGTTCCCAATGGCTTTACAGTAACCGTCAATACGGCGGCCGTCTGCGCAAGTCTAACCATCAATTCGGGCGGCAGAATTTCGATCTCCAGCAATCGCAGTTTGAGCATCGCCGGTTCATTGTCCAACGCCGGCACCCTTTCTGCTGTCGCCAATACTACACTGACGTTTAACAGCGCCGCGAATGCGACGATCACCGGGGGCGGTACCTATTCCATTGCCGGCACTGTCGTAATGAATATGGGCGCGGCCGGCACGGTGCTCGATGTCCAGGATACCAAGTTCATCGCTGGGATCAACACGGGCGCCAAATACTATTTCACTTTTACCCGGGGAACCTGGAAGATGGATAACACTGCGACACTCAACAATGCCTATAACAGCGGCTCGTCCACTGCCCTTAACATTCCCTTCGGCGTCGTCATCGAATCCGACGCAGGCACGATGAATCTGGCCACAGGGGGAACCACGGGGAATGTGAAGCTATCGGGTGAGCTGTTTATCAACGGCGGAACGGTGAATGTCCAGACCGGACAGAACACCAATTCGGGTGAGGACTTTCAATATACCGCAGTCGGCGGATCGCCGCAGCTTTATATTACCGGCGGAACGCTGACGGTGGGGGCCGGTTTCAATCCCAAAGACAATAACGATTATGTCGATTTTCACATGACGGGCGGCACAATGACGGTTGCCGCAAACGGATCTTCCGACAATGCCACCTTCCAGCTGCAGGACGAAACAAATGGGCAAACATTCATGTCGGGAGGACTCATCATCGTACAGGAGCCGGGCACGGCAACCCAACCCGACTTCGACATGGGCGGTGCAAATGTGGCCTCGAATCTATACTCTGTTACCGGCGGTACGGTACAGTTCGGGAATTCCAGCACTCAGAACAATACCAATTTTTTCGCGCTGGAACCGCACGCCACGACCAATTATCCAAATATCACTTCGGCGACAAATGTAGTCAAGACGGTGGGGCCACTCACTCCCGGCAATGTCAATGCCCTGAGCATCAGCACAAACTCGAAAACCACCTTCGACGCATCTCAGATCCCAGTCCTGAATATCACCGGTAGCAATGCCGGCACTGCCTTTGACATCGAGGGGAGTTTTGATCCCGGCACCAATACCGTGAAATTTTCCGGGGCGACACAGCAGGCCATCACCTCTTCGGCGTTATCCAGCCAGACCTTTTATGATCTGCAAATAGCGAATACGGGGGGAAATGTATTATTGGGTCTGCCCACCACGGTAAGCGATCAACTAAGTTTTTCCAGCGGCCTGTTGGACGCCTCGACCCATCCTTTGACCATCAGCACGGGCTCCAACGCGATCACCGGCGCTTCTACCACCAGTTATATAATTACCGGTGACGGCATGACCCAAACCGGCTATCTCGCCATCAAAGGCCTTCCTAAAAATACGTCGACGCTTTTCCCGATCGGCAATTCCAGCTACTATCTGCCGGTGAACATCAATCCCGGCAACAATGGCAATACGGCCTATTCCACCTCCGTCTATCAGGGGGTGACGCAGAATGCGCTGTCAACCGGTTCTTCAGTAAGTTCGGGCCTGCTGGACCTGATGGCCCACGCGACGTGGAATGTCAGCCGCACTGCCGGATCCGGCAATGCCACACTCGGTCTCAACTGGGCTTCGACGGGTACCGCACTGGAAGGAGGTTCTTTTCAACAGTTCGGCACCAATATCGGCATTACCCAATACTCAGGCGGAACCTGGCAGACCACCAGCGGCAGCGGTAATGTCGCCACAAAATCCGCGAGTACCAGCTTCGGCAGTTTTGGCCAGTTCAGCATTATCGGGACACCGATTGCATTGCCCGTGCTGCTGACCGATTTCAAAGCCATACCAAAAGGCAGGACGGCTGATCTGTCCTGGTCCATCAACTCAGATATTCCCGTAGTCTCTTTCACGGTTGAGAAGAATGTCGATGGTTCCCACTGGACGAATATCGGCGTGGTACCGGGCGGGTCTTCCGAAGAGAACAGCTATTCCTTTACGGATGTTTCGCCCGTAACCGGTCAGGATTATTACCGGCTGCTGGTTGAAAGTGCAGATGGAGTTTCCTTTTATTCACCGGTGAGAACGGTGGCGTTCGCCGCTCTGGCCCAGGTGAATGTCTATCCCAATCCAGCCAACACGACTATTACCATCAGCGCCGGGGCTACGAGCCGCCGCCTTTCGATCCGGCTTGTCAATATGACGGGGACGGTGCTTCAATCCAAGGTAATCGACGGATCAGGCGGTGGTAATGTCACGCTGAATACGGGCAGTTATCCTGCCGGGGTGTACTTTGTAGAAGTGATGGACGGCAACACCCTTTTGCAAATAACGCAGGAGATGGTGGTGCACTAGACCAACTGGTCGATGCGTACCCATTTCATCCCGGCTGCTTCCGCGGCCCGGACGCCGGCTTCACCGTCTTCAAAGACGAGACAGTCGGCGGGTTCGACGCCCAGCAGTTTAGCCGCTTTCAGGAATGGATCGGGATAGGGCTTGCCCCGTTCCGTTTCGCCGGCGCAGACGGTCACCTCGATGAGTGGGGCGATCCCGAGGACATCAAGTGTCTTCTCCACCGCTTCCCGGCCGCTGCCGGAAACGACGCCGATCCTTTTCTTTTTTGCATTCGCTTTCAGATGTGCGACAACGTGCTCTACAGGCAAGGTATGATCGATATACTGTTCCATGAAGAGCCGGTATTTCAGCGCCTTGAATTCGTTTGGGTCGAAGTCCGTTCCGTGGCGGTGGTTTATTTCTTCGATCACCTTCAGCACCGGCCAGCCAGCCAGTTCGTCGATGATCCCGCCGTCGATCGTCCGGCCTTTTGCTGCGGCCACCTGCAGGTAGGTTTCTTTGTGTGCGGCCATGTTGTCGGCCAGCGTGCCGTCGCAGTCATAGAGATACGCTTTAAATCCCGCGCTTATCCGCGTGAGGATCTCCAGTTTCGAGTCTTCCATCCATCAAAGATAACATACATTAATTGTCTGTTAACAAACCGGATCGGGGCGAAGGGGAGGTCGATTGTTTTACTTTTGCCGTCTCAACGTGATTAGTATGCCTGTGCCCCCTGATGAGCAAGTAGCAATAAAACAAACCTGGCAGCTGTTGGCAGAAGGCAGCGAATATGCCTTCACGCAGTTGTTCGATCACTATCGGGGGAAGGTGTATAGCGTGGCCTGGCATTTCCTGAAATCACCGGTGCTGGCCGAAGAGATCGTACAGGACGTGTTTATGAAGATATGGCTGAAGCGACAGGACCTGCAAGAGATCCAGAACACCGAAAATTATCTTTTCATCCTCGCCCGCAACCTGATATTCGACCGCTTGAAGGCGCTCTCCTATGAGACGGCCGCTCAAAAAAAATGGCCGCTCTCCTCCGAATCCGTGGATGACTCCGATCACCGCCTCCGGCAGGACCAATGTCTTCAACTGTTACGCCAGGCCGTCGACCTTCTGCCACAAAGGCAAAAAGAAGTTTACCGACTGGCAAAGATGCAGGGCCTGAGCCAGGAAGCTATCGCGGGCCAACTGCAATTGTCGCGGCTTACCGTTAAGAAACATATGGCCGAGGCCCTGAAATCCATCCGAAAATATCTGCGGCAACATCTCTCCGCATTTTTCCTTTAGCCATCTTTCCGCCCGCTGATCGAATAATTAAAAATTTTTCTCCCCCACTACTCCCTGCCCCTGGGACGATCGTCTTTATTGCAATGCATAGAGATGAAAACAAGTTTGCGGTATTGTTGGAAAAACATCTGACGAATAACGCCACCTCCGAAGAAGTACAGCAGCTGCTCCAGATGATCAAAAGCGGGCTGTACGACAAACTCTTGAAACAACGGATCGACGACGCCCTCCTGGAGGGCCGGGCCGACCGGGATATGTCCCTGGAGCCGGCGCATCGTCTATTGTACAAGATCTTTTCCACCGAGGAGAAGACGGACAAGCTGATCCCGAACGCAAAACCCTTTAACAGGTATCGGGTAATGTTACCGGCAGCCGCGGCACTGGTATTGGTGGCCGTAGCAGGATGGCTCCTATGGTCTTCGGCGCCGCGAAAGACCCCGCTGGCGAAGACGGAAACCCCGACGCCGGCCGTTCCCGCAGATACAGACAGAGGGAAATTCATCCATCTGCCCGATGGCAGCACGGTCCTGTTGCGCGGCGGCAGTCAGCTGACCATTGGTGCTGCCTATAACACCCGGACCCGCGAAGTGACCCTGACCGGAGAGGGATACTTCGATATTCATCCCGATGATGGCCGGCCATTTGTCGTTCATGCCAAAGCCGTGAACACAACGGTGTTGGGAACGGCCTTCAACGTCTGCGCGTGGCCGGCGCGATCGGAAGTAGTGGTTACCGTTACAAGGGGCAAGGTGCGCGTCAGCGATCCGCAGAGGACCTATGGGGTCATCAGCAGCAACGAGCAGATAGCCGTGGACGCCCATTCGAGTGCGTTTATCAATCAAACGGTCGATGCCGATTCGATCGTAGCCTGGAAAAAGGATTACCTCGTGCTCGACTCGATCAGCCTCGCAGAGGCGGCGCGGCTGATCGGACATAAATATCATGTCAACGTCGTATTGGCAAATGATGCCCTGAAGGACTGTCATATCAGCGCCAGCTTTCTGGCCCATGAATCCCTGGAGCAGGTGTTGACTGTCGTGTGTGCCGTCGTGGAAGGGAGCTATACCGCGCAACCCAACGATCAGATCATTATCAACGGAAAAGGATGCAATTAATAATCACCCCCCAATCAAAACAACTATTTATGTAACCCCAATTACAACTACTACACGGACAAAAAAGACCACCCGGCTGGACCCCGGATGGTCGGTGAGCTTTTAATAATGGTGAAACTATTAAAAACAATTACAAGGTATGATATTAAAACGTAACCTCGTCTTTCTTATGCGGACAGGTCTCTACTACATTATTTTCTTTACATTAAATATCCAGCTTCTCTTTGCCCTGCCCAGCAGCGGGCAAAACATGGATAAGACACAGCTGACGCTGGGGCTGAAAAATGAAAGCCTTGCGGCGGCATTTAAAAAGATCGAAAGCCGGACGGAGTTTCTTTTCGCCTTCCAACCGGGACAGGTGGCAACCTACAAAAAGCTGAACATCCCTCAGGGATTCCGTAGTCTCAGCACAACGATGGATCTGCTGCTCGAGAACACCGATCTGACTTTCAGACAAATGGGTAATAGTATCCTGATCTATAAAAAGGCTGCCGGCACGCGGCCCGGCCGGCAATGGAATGAGAACGTGGTGATGGCCGATACCGTGATCCACGGTAAAGTGGTGAACAAGGCCGGCGAGCCCATGACCGGTGTCTCGGTGGTGATCCGGGGGACGAACAAGGGCGTCACGACAGGCCCGGACGGGAGGTTTACGACAATGTTGCGTGCCGGTCAAACCCTCAACTTCAGCGCGGTGGGCTACAAAACCTATTCCCTGAAGCCGTCGGCCGGGTCCGGTGATCTCACTATCATCCTGGAGCCCGAGGCTTCCAGTCTGAACGACGTAGTCGTGGTCGGCTATGGCACGCAGAAGAAAGCCGATCTCACCGGAGCCGTATCCACCGTGGATGTCAGCCACACGTTCGAAAGCAAACCCCTCAACGATCCCGCCAAGGGCCTGCAGGGTGTCGTGCCCGGTCTGACCATTCAGTATGGTAACGGCGGACTCACCGCCAATCCGGATATCAAGATCCGGGGCATCGGATCGGTCAATGGTACCAGCCGCCCGCTGATCCTGGTGGACAACGTGGAGGCGGATGATCTGACGGTGCTGAATCCCGCGGATATCGAGAGCATCTCTGTGCTGAAAGATGCGGCCTCCGCCTCTATCTATGGGACCCGCGCCGCCTTCGGCGTCATTCTGATCAAGACCAAGATGGGGCGTCGCAATCAACCGGTACGGGTGTCCTACAACGATAACTTCAGCTGGAGCACGCCGACCGTCCTCCCCGACTTTGCCGATCCTGCCAAGGAGCTGATCGCCCTGGACTCCGCCGGCCGTCGCGCCAGCGCCACGACCACGCCCCAATTGTTTGGAATGGAACTGGAAAAGATCCAGGCCGGGGTCGTCAACTGGGAAAAGAACTATGCCAGGACAAATACGGGTCTGGAGATGATCAAGGGCGAAGACTGGGATATCGACCCGGTGAGCCACATTTCCTATTTCTATAAGGTATGGGATCCGAAGAAGCTGATGCTGAACAAATACACCTTCTCCCAGCAGCATAATATCAATGTTCAGGGTGGAACGGAAAAAGCCAACTACTATGTCTCCGGCGGATATAGCGATGACCAGGGGATCTGGAAAATGAACCCCGATGGCGTAAAGAAATACAATCTTACCGGCGGTGTGAACCTCTCCGTGAACAACTGGCTCGACCTTAGCGCCAAGACGACCTTCCGTAATTACGAATACGATTATCCCTATCAATACCAAAACTACTGGTACTATTTCTGGCGTTGGGGTTCTTATTTCCCGCTGGGCACGTACCAGGGTAACTATTTCCGGGGGAACGGCGCCTATCTGAGCCAGGCCAGCAAGAGCACGCTTACCGACGAATATACACGGATCGACCTGGGTGCAACCATCAAGATCCTGAAGAACCTGAATGTCCGCGCCGATTATACCATCGGCCGCGACAATGCCATCCGTCATGAGACCGGCGGACCCGTCAACGCATGGGATTTCTGGACGGCCGGTCAGCTTCCCCTTACGAATATCGCCTCGGCGTCACAGAATGTCACCAACTACTATGCGGGGCGTTATCTCGTCAACACGCTCAACGCATATGCGACCTGGCAGTTTACCCCGCTCCCCGGAAATCACTTCAAACTGATCGCAGGGGTCAACGTGGACAACAACGAGAATATCAATTTCAAGGCCGCCCGTCAGGGACTGCTGGACCCTTCGCAGGGTGAACTCGGCCTCGCCACGGGTACCCAGACGGCAGGCGCCGATAATCTGACCTCCCCGGGTTCCCCCGTTACCAATCCTTCGTTTAGCCCCAACGGTCACGGCAAGAATGCCTACGCAGGTTATTTCGCGCGGGTGAACTATGATTACAAAGGCAAGTTCCTTGTCGAACTCAACGGTCGCTATGATGGCTCCTCCACGTTCCCCGTCGAGAACCGCTGGGCCTTCTTTCCTTCCGCATCGGCAGGTTACCGCATCAGCCAGGAAGAATTCATGCAGGCCCTGCAGCCTGTTTTGTCGGATTTGAAATTCCGGGTCTCCTATGGACAGATCGGCAACCAGGACCTTGGCTCGCGGAGTCTGTTCCTGCCGGTGCTCAACGGTTCGACGCCTAACTGGCTGAATGGCGGCAACAGCGTTCAGACGGTGACTCAGCCGACAGCTGTGGCCGGTTCGCTCAAATGGGAAAGGGTGAAAACGCTGGACTTCGGTACGGATGCCCGTTTCTTTCACAACCATATTGGCCTGACGGTCGATTGGTTCGAACGGAATACCATCGGAATGGTACAACCTACCTCTGTCCCTTCCACGTTCGGAGTATCCGGGCCATACATCAACGCCGGGAATTTCCGGACAAGGGGATATGAGATCGGCATCGACGCCAACTATGCACTCTCAAAAGACCTTACGGTCTACGGCAACCTGAATCTCTCGGATGGCAAGACGGTGTTCACCAAGTGGAGCAATCCCAACCTGTCCATTTCGAATGCCTCCGGGATCAACTACAAAGGCAAGACCTACGGCGAGATCTGGGGTTTCGAGACGGACCGTTACTTTACCTCCAACGACGATGTGGCCAAGTCTCCTTCGCAGCTCGCGCTGCAAAGCGGGAACTTCAAATATGGCCCCGGCGACATCAAGTACAAGGATCGGAACCATGACGGCAAGATCGACGGCGGCAATATGACGCTTGGCAATCACGGTGACCTGAAAGTCATCGGCAATACCCAGCCACGCTATCAGTTCAACGCCCGGTTTGGCGCCTCGTATAAAGGATTCGATATCGATGTGTTCATCCAGGGCGTAGGGGAGCGGAAATTTTGGGGAGCCGGCAATATCGTTATCCCGTTGTACCAGGGCACGGATATCCTCTATGCCAACCAGTTGGATTACTGGACGCCCACGAATCCCAATGCGCGCTTTGCCCGGCCCTATGCCAATAACAACACCGGGGCGATCGCAGGGATCTCTCAGGGGAGCGGCAACTACTATCCCCAGACAAAATATCTGTTGCATCTGGCCTACGCCCGACTGAAGAACCTCACGGCAGGCTATACCCTCCCCGCTGCCTGGCTGGCCCGCAAAGGGATCCACAAGCTGCGGTTCTATGTCAGCGGCGAGAACCTGCTGACCGTTTCGCATGTCGGCGCGCCCATCGATCCGGAGATCACGGATGGAGAAAGCAGCTCCACGGGCCGGACCTTTCCTTTCTCCAGGACCTATTCTTTTGGGACGCAGTTGACCTTCTAATTCACTAAAAAAAAATTGACAATGATCAGTAAGAACATATACCGGCTGCTTTTCCCGCTCGCTGTCCTCCTCTTGCCGGCCTGTACAAAATACCTCGACAAGACCAATCCCGATACGGAAGTGGATCCGTCCTACTGGCGTGACGAGAACAGCGTCCGCACCTATAACTGGGAGTTCTACAACCTGTTCCCGGGTTTTGGGAACGGCACCGGCACCGGTGACTTTTATTTCACGGCGTTCACCGATGACCAGGTCTCTTCCAGCTTTTCGCAATTCCCCGTCACCACGGCGGCTTCCAATGGCGACTGGAACTTCAGCATGATCCGCAAAGCCAATATCATGCTGCAACGCGTCGATGGAGTGGATATGGACTCGACGGCAAAACGTCACTGGAAGGGGATCGCGCATTTCTTCCGCGCCTTCCAGTACTTCAAACTGGTACAGGAATTCGGCGGGGTGCCTTTTTTCAACTCCCCCCTGGACATCAGCGATTCCACCCAGATCTACAAGCCCCGGGATTCCCATCAGCTGGTGATGGACAGCGTGCTTGCGGACATCAACTACGCCGTGGCGAATTTACGCGTCGTCGATCTGCCCAATACCGTCAACCAAAACGTGGCGCTCGCCTTGAAATCCCGCATCTGCCTCTTTGAAGGAACCTACCGGAAATATCATCCGGAGCTGAACCTGCCCAATGCCGATCTCTATCTTCAGCAGGCAAAGGATGCGGCCGCCCAGCTCATGGCGACGGGCACCTATTCCCTTGCAGCGGATTACCGGACCTCCTATAGCAGTCTCGACCTGTCTTCCGACAAGGAGATGATCCTCTACAAACAGTATCTGGCAGGTTTCCTCACCCATTCGGTCATCGGTTATACGAACAGCACTACGCTGATGAACGGGCCGAGTAAAAGCGCCGTCGACAGCTATGTCTGCTCGGATGGACTGCCGATCCAACTGTCGCCGCTGTACAAGGGGGATGCTACGATCCAGGCTCTGCGGACGAACCGGGATAAGCGGCTTCTGGAAACTATCGATACCTTCTATTGTTATGCGGGCTCGCTGGTGTCGGGTCTTACTTCGAGTTCGGGCTACCGGCCTTCCAAATTCCTGCAGCCGGCCGACGTCCAGCAATCTCCGAACAACACGACCGATGCGCCCATCTTCTGGCTTGCCGAAGTGTATCTCAACTATGCGGAAGCCTGTGCGGAGCTGGATCAGCTTGGCAAGTATACCATTGTACAGGCCGATCTCGATCAGTCGATCAACAAGCTGCGGCAGCGCGCAGGCATAAAAGCGCTGACGCTGACCGGACCGCAGACCGTCGGGTTTGCCGATCCCGCCAAAGATGCCGATGTAACGCCGCTGATCTGGGAGATCCGCCGCGAAAGAAGAGTCGAACTGATGATGGACGGATTCCGGTTCCAGGATATCATGCGCTGGAAGAAGGGCGTTTATATGGACAGCCAAAAGAATCCCAACAGCTTCCTGGGGGCCAGGGTCACGCCCAACAATACGGTCCATCTGGATGCCAATGGATACATCATTCCTTATGCGGCTGGGTCGGTCCGGACCTTCACAGATCCGAAAAACTATCTGTCGGCGATCCCGACCAGTCAGATCCTGTTATACCCGACCGGCATTCAACAAGCGATGCAGAATCCGGGATGGTAGAAAAAACCCTATCTTTAAAATAGAATTATGCGACATCTTTTCTTGTTTTTTATAGCCTGCGGGCTGATGATAGGAGCTTCCGCGCAACGTCCTTTTCAGTTTGCCCATGTTTCCGACACCCATATCGGCAGCGCCCCAACCGCGGTAGACGACCTGCGAAACACCGTCCGGGATATCAACGCCGACCCCGATCTGAAGTTCGTCATCATAACGGGCGATATCACCGAGTTTGGCGCCGATACGGAACTGCGGGAAGCCAAAGCCATTCTCGACAGCCTGAACAAACCCTGGTATATCATCCCCGGCAACCACGATGCCAACTGGAGCGAGAGCGGTGCTAATACGTTTCGCACCGTGTTCGGGTCGGAGACGACGACGTTCCAGTACGGCGGATTTCTCTTTGCCGGCACGGCCTGCGGCCCCAATATGCGGATGGGCCCGGGACAGGTCCCTCATGAGAATATCGTATGGCTGGATTCTCTTTTGAGACATCTGCCCCGGCCGGATATGCCGGTCATCTATCTGAACCATTATCCGCAAGACTCCTCACAAAATAACTGGTATGAGGCCATCGACCTGCTGAAGCAGCACAATGTCCAGCTTATCCTTTGCGGTCACGGCCATAGTAACCACCTGTTGAATTTCGAGGGGATCCCCGGTATCATGGGTCGCTCCAATTTACGGGCAAAGGATTCGATCGGCGGGTATAATATCGTTACGATCACGGGGGACAGTGTGTTTTATCGATTGAAGCACCCGGGTTTGCCGATAGGGTCTGTTTGGGCTTCGGCCCGGCTTTTCGATCATCATTTTTCTTCCGACACGACTCACTACTACCGGCCTTCGTTTGCGGTGAACGGCCTCTATCCACAGGTATCCCGGCGATGGGAGTATCAGGCGAAGAGTGATATCGGCACCGGAAATGTGGTGTGGAAGAAATGGGTGATCGGCACGGACACCGACGGTTGGATCTTCGCCCTGGATCGAAAGACCGGCAAGAAGGTATGGGGTTACCGGACGGGTGGAAAGGTATATTCCACGCCGGCCGTTGCCGATGGGTTCATTGTAGCGGCGTCGACGGACAAGTATATTTATTGCTTGAAAGACGGAAAGCTGGTGTGGAAGTTCGAAACTTCGAAGCCGGATGTGGCGGCGCCGGTGATCGACGGGGGCAAGGTATACATCGGCGGAAGCGACGGTCATTTCAGGGCACTGGAACTCGCTACGGGCAAATTGCTTTGGGACTT
This sequence comes from Puia sp., assembly GCF_036500295.1. Classification (NCBI taxonomy): domain Bacteria; kingdom Pseudomonadati; phylum Bacteroidota; class Chitinophagia; order Chitinophagales; family Chitinophagaceae; genus Puia; species Puia sp. The sequence continues at coordinate 109,618 of NZ_DASYCH010000125.1, forward strand.
CGACCAGGTTCGCGGATTTGTGGTGGACAAGCCCCTGATCTATGGCGGAAATATCTATTTCGGTTGCTGGGGGTATGATCTCTACGCACTGGATAAGACTACCGGCCGGCTGGTGTGGAAGTGGAATAACGGCGCGACGAGCCGGATGCATTCCCCCGCCGCCTGCTGGCCCGTAGCGACGGGCGGCCGGCTGTTTATCGTGGCGCCCGACCAGGTGATGACGGCCTTCGACGCGGCAACAGGCCAGGTGATCTGGCGGTCGCGGGCGCCAAAGCTAAAGGTCCGGGAGTCCATGGGATTATCGGCCGACAGCGCGCTGGTGTATGTAAAGACGATGGATGGAGTTGTCATCGGGGTGTCGACCACCGCGCCGGCATTGCAGATCGATTGGCGGTCGCCCGTCGACCTGGGCTATGAGCTGGCGCCCACGGCACTGCTGGAAAAGGACGGCGTAGTGCTGGTGCCGACGCATTCCGGGACCGTCTGGGCGTTGGCGAGAAAAGAAGGACAATTATTATGGCGATACAAAGCCTCCAACTGCATGGTCAACGGGATCCTGCCGATAGGCGATAAAGAATACGTGATCAGCACGATGGATGGGAAGTTGACATGTATCTACGTTAAATAGTGAACCGGCTCGGCTCACGGCTGATAATGTGCCTTCGGCCTGCGAACCTGTGGTTCGCACTGGTTTATTGCGAACGATGTGAAGGGGCGGTTTCGGCCGCCCCTTTTTTTGTGGAAGAGATTCTTTATATTTCGGGTCAAAACCTGCCAGCACTCGTATGCCTTTTACCGGATTTGTCATCCTGCTCCTTATCGTGACGAATATCCTCGTCTCCTATAAGGGTTTTACCAATAGCCTCTTCTTTGACGGCTATAAGTTCGAAGTGGACAAGCTCTTGCTCCATAAGGATTACAAGCGGCTGATCACATCGGGGTTCCTGCACGTGGGTTGGGGCCACCTTCTTTTCAATATGCTCAGCCTCTATTCCTTTAGCGGGCTTGTCGAAATGGCGCTGGGCAGTATCTCATTCCTGCTGATCTATTTTGCAAGCCTGGTCGGCGGGGGTTTGTTCTCCCTGTTCATCCATCGGAACCATGGGGATTACAGTTCCGTCGGCGCTTCGGGCGCCGTTTGCGGGGTCATGTTCGCCTCGGTGGCGTTGTTCCCGGGCATGAACATCAGCCTGTTTCCGCTGCCCGTCTCCGTCCCGAGCTGGGTCTATGCCCTGCTCTATGTTTTGATCAGCATCTACGCGATCCGCTCGCAGAAGAACAATATCGGCCACGATGCGCACCTCGGCGGCGGACTGGTAGGCATGCTCCTCGCGCTCGTGATGCGCCCCTCGACCTTCCTGGCCAATCTCCCCACCATCCTGATCATCCTCATCCCCTGTCTTGTTTTTATCTATCTCATCGTCACGCGGCCTGCCCTGTTGTTCGTCGATAACCTGTTCTATAAGACGCATAAGGATTACTATTCCATCGATCACCGGTACAATGCCGAGCGGGCCGACCAGCAACAGGAGGTGGACCGGATTCTCGAAAAGATCAGCAGGCGGGGGATTGGCAGCCTGAGTAAAAAAGAAAAGGATACGCTGGAGGCGTATTCGAAAAGAGGGGATATCGACCGATTATAAGCCCGCTGCCAACCTTACCCACCCGTATCGGCTCGATCGGCACCGTCCGGAAAATACCGTGTTTCTACGGTATACAAATCGGCCTGAAATTCGTAAACTTTGTTGAAATCTATGAATTATGCCAACCATCAAACTGATCATCAGCTGCAAGAATCCGCTCGTGCTGAAATATGGCGCGGCAAATTTCAAAAAAGTCGATGCGCTGCTTAAAAAATTGGCAGCCGCCGATAAAAAGAAAAAACTGACTACCCGGGTGGTTTATATCGACGATCCGGCTTCAGCAAAGAAAGCGGGTATCTCCGTATACCCATCGACGAAGGAGAAGGACTGTAAGAATGCCGTCGATGCGCTTTATGCCAAATGGAAGCCTGATTATATCGTCTTGTTCGGAGCGCAGGATATCGTTCCGTTCCAATCCATCGTAAATCCGGCTTCCGACGATGATAAGATCGTACCCTCCGATCTCCCCTATGCCTGTGACACGTCTTATAGTACCCAGGCAAAGGATTTCACCGGGCCCACCCGCGTCGTCGGGCGGCTGCCGGACGTACCGGGCAAAGGCGATGTCGACTATGTCAAGACCCTGATCGATCTTGCCATCGCATCCAAGCCGGGCAAGACGAGTGATTATTCCACTTATTTCGGCATTACCGCCAAGCCCTGGATCAAGTCCACCAGTCTCAGCCTCCAGTCCGTCTTTGGTAATTTCTCCAGTTTACTGGTGGCCCCCACCGACAGCGCCGCTACTAAGAGCGGCGATCTAAAAGCCCTTTCCCATTTTATCAACTGCCATGGGGCGGAGCTGACCTATGCTTATTATGGACAGTCGGGGACCAGCTATCCCGAGTCGATGAATACCAGGGACCTCGCCGGAAAGATCGGTAAGGGTACGTTGGTTGCCGCGGAATGTTGTTATGGAGCACAGCTGATCGATGCCGCGAGCGCCGGGGGAGGGGACCAGCTTAGCATTGCCAATAATTATTTGGTTAGCGGCGCCCTGGGCTTTCTGGGCAGCAGCACGATCGCCTACGGGCCCGCCGATTCGAACGACCAGGCCGATCTCGTTTGTTCCTATTTTTTTACCAGCGTGCTTAAAGGCGCCTCAACCGGCCGTTCGCTGCTGGAGGCCCGGCAGCAATATCTTACCAAGAGCGGACCGCATCTCGACCCCGTGGCCCTCAAGACCATCTGTCAATTCTATTTCCTTGGCGACCCGAGTCTGCAGTTGGTGGAAAATCCGGTCGACAGCAAGAAAGTAGAGGCGGGCGCGGATACGATCAAAAGCAGGCGGATGCAACTTTTCAGTAAAGGCGCTATCCTGCGGCAATCGGTGATCCCGGCCAGGAAAGTGGGTGTCGGAAAAAGCGTCCGGCACCGTAAGGATATAAAGGCCATCCTCCAGCGGGAAGGCATGCTCGATTCCACCGAAGAGCATTATATCGCCCGCGCCACACGCGAACGGCATTCGGAAGTCACCCGGGGGTTACCTAAGGGAATGGTCCCCAGCCAGGTGGTATTTCGTACCTTTACGATGAAAACACCGGAAAAGGGAAAAAAACCTATAAAGCCGTCGAAGCTTCTCCTCGTGAAAGAGACCGATTCCGGAATTTTGGACTATCACGTATATTTCTCCAGGTAAACCGATGGCTTATGGCAGACATGGTCGAATTGAAGGGAAGGGTTGTGATGAGGAAATTCGCGGAAGGCTCTAAGTCGGAGCATGACGCGGTCTTCCTGGAAACGGATGGCAATTCCTACCACCTGCGGCGGCTGGGCGGCAATCCATTCGATGATCCCACGCTAAAAGCCATGGTCGGGAAGACCATCAGTGCCCGGGGACTGCTCAACGACGAGCTTTTCATTGCACATGAGATAAATGAAGGGTAGCAACCGCTATCAGTTGGCGGGCGCGCGGACATAGAGTTCGAGGAGGGTTCTTACTTCCTCGATCCGGAAGGGCTTGGCCAGGAAGTTATTCATACCCGCCGCCAGACAGCGGTCCTTGTCCTCTTTCATCGCGTCCGCCGTCAGGGCGACGATGGGGATGTCACATTTGGGGTTTGCCAGCTCCCTGATACGCTGGGTAGCCTCAAAGCCGTCCATCTCGGGCATGTTGATATCCATAAAGATGAGACAGGGTGAATGTGTCTCCAGCCGGATCAGCGCCTCCTTGCCGTGGGTCGCGCCGATAACCGAGAAACCCATCTTGCCCAGCACCTCGGAAATGAGCAGCATATTGATCGCGTCATCCTCCACCACCATAATACTGTGTTGCAGATCGCTGATGGGTGCGATGCCATGCCCGTTGTTCTCCGCCAGCGGCGTATTCCGTTCTTCAAAAATGCCGGCCAGTATCTGGTTCAGCTGTTCGACACGCACCGGCTTTGTCAGGAACATATCGATCCCGATGTCTCTCGCCTCCTCCCTGTAGATGTTTCTCTCGATGGAGGAGAGCATCAGGATAAAGGGTTGTTTTCGGCCGGTGAGCATGGACTTGATCTCCCGGACAAGGGTAATACCGTCCATGCCGGGCATCTGGTAGTCGGTGACGATGAGGTCGAACGATCTGTTCTGTCGACGGTGGGCTGAAAGGATGCTTAACGCCTCCTGTCCGCTGGTGGCTGTCATACAGCCCACTTCCATCTGGCGGAAGATATCCTGCAACAGCCGGCAGTTGGAGGCATTGTCATCCACAATCAGGATATTATGCAGCGCGGATCGGCGTACCGGCTGAGGAACCGGCGCCTCGCTGACGGCCTGCAGGTTCAGACTAAGGGTAAAGGTAGTTCCTTTGCCAACCGTACTCTCCACGGTGAGATGGCCATGCATCATTTCCGCCAGGGTCTTTGCGATGGTAAGGCCGAGACCCGTGCCGCCATATTTCCGCGTTGTCGAAGAGTCTCCCTGCGTAAAGCTCTCGAAGATGGTGTCCAGCTTGTCCGCCGGAATGCCGATACCCGTGTCCTGTACGAGGATCGAGATGTTCTCTTCCTTCTTCACCAGGACGATGACCTCGCCCTTATCGGTGAACTTGATCGCATTCCCGATCAGGTTGACCAGGATCTGCTGGATGCGCAGGCTGTCGCCCCGGAACAGTTCCGGCAGGCGAGGGTCTATTTCGCAGATGACCTCGAGCCCTTTTTCAAATCCTTTTATGGCCAGCATGCCGACGGTTTCCTCCACCATATGGGCAAGATTGAACTCGATGTCGTCGAGCAGGAGCTTTCCCGCTTCGATCTTGGAGTAGTCGAGAACGGCGTTGATCAGTCCAAGGAGATTATAGCCGGCACGGCTGACGTGTTCGATATAGTCCCGCTGAAGTTGCTGGAGCGGTGTCGACAGCACCAGATCGGTAAATCCGATGATGGCATTCAGGGGTGTCCGGAGTTCATGGCTCATATTGGCGAGAAACTCGCTTTTGGCCTTGTTGGCCAGTTCGGCTTCTTCGCGGGCCTTACGTTCTTCCGCGATGGAGAAGGTGAGCTGGGCCGTTCTTTCCTGCACTTCCCATTGCAGCTGTTTGCGATGGGACCGGATGTTCCGCAGTCTTAACCGGTGGATGCCAAGCGCCAGGGCGATGACGGCAAGTATCGCCAGCACCCGGAACCAGGTCGCCATCCAAAAAGGCGGGATGATGGTGAACCGGAGCGTCGTGGGCGTGGCCAGCCAGTTGCCGTCCCCCTTCATTGCGTTTACCAGGAAAGTATAGGTACCCGGATCAAGATTGGTATAGGTGACGGCATGTTTTGTGCTGGTGTAGGTCCATTCCTTGTCGAACCCTTCGAGCATATACCGGTATTGCCGGCTATTGGGTTCCGTATAGTTCAGCGAGGCGAATTCGAAGGTGATGACCGAGCTTTTATAGTCGAGCTTTAACTCCTTTGTCTCGGTGATATCCGATGTCAACGGTGAAGGGTGCCGATCCGTAGAAACAGGGACCTCCTTGTTGAATATCTGGAAGCCGGTGATGACCAGGGGTGGATTAAAGGTATTCTCCTGTATGCTGTCGGGATAAAAGGCGTTGAATCCGTTGACCCCGCCGAAATACATTCTTCCGGTCCGGCTTTTAAAGGCAGCATGTGCTTTAAAATCGTTGGCCTGCAGACCGTCGTCGGCGGTGAAGGTCTTGATCTTCTTTGTCCGGGGGTCAAACTTCACCAAACCTTTGTTGGTGCTCACCCAATAGGCGCCCTTGTCATCCTCCAACACCCCATAAATGACCGATCCCGGAAGCCCCTCCTTGACGGAATATACGGTTATGTGACCGGTGGTGTGGTCCAGGCGATTCAATCCTTCCGCGGTTCCGACCCAGATATCGCCGGCACTGTCCTCGGAAATGCAGTTGATGGAATTACTGCTCAGACTGCCGGTGCCGGCCTCATGGCGGTAATGGGTGAAGCTATTGGCTTTTACATCGAAGCGGTCGAGCCCGCCGTCAAAAGTGCCTACCCATAGGATGCCTTTGCTGTCCGCGAGCAGGGCGTGAACGCGGTCGCTCGTGATACTGTTTTCGTGAGCGGGATCATGGCGGTAATGGATAAACCGATGGCTTGCTTCGTCGAACCGATCGAGGCCCTGACCATAAGTGCCTATCCAGATATTGCCGTCCCGGTCCCGGGCGAGATCATATACGTTATTGCCGGCCAGACTGGCCGGATCTTCCGGATGGTTTTTATACTGCGTGAACCGCGTCATCGACCGATCGATAACGGTGATGCCTCCACCCCATGTTCCGGCCCAGAGGTTGCCGTGACGGTCTTCCTTTAGACCCAGCACATAATTCCCGCTCATGCCGCCGGGCTTTGCCGGATCGTTTGTGAAGTGCCTGAATTCACCGGTACGGCGATCCAGGAGGTCGAGTCCACCACCGTCCGTGCCCACCCAGAGATTGTTCCGTGAATCTTCCAGGATATCGAGCACGTTATTGTTGCTCAGGCTACCCGGTTTGGTGGAATGCCGGTAGTGCAGGAAATTATCGTTATCCCTGGCGAAGAGGTTGGTGCCGGCGCCATAGGTCCCCAGCCACATATTTCCCTGCTTGTCCTTGTAGACATAGTCAACGGAGTTGTTGGAAAGGCTGCTCTTGTCGATATCATCCTGGTAATAGACGCTGTAGGATTCCGCCGAGGGTCCGATGATGACGAGTCCGCCATTGTCGGTGCCCACCCAGAGATTGCCCTCGTCGTCAGAGGCCAGGGCCTGGACCATGTTCTCCTTTAGTTTTCCCGTTGGCTTCCCGCTGAAAAAATGCCGGAAGCTGCCCTTTCTATCGGTCATCAGGTCCAGGCCGCCACCGAGCGTCCCGATCCAGAGCCGATGGCTGGGGTCTTCATAAATGCTTTTTACGGCGTTGGAACCCAGGGAAGAAGTATCCCGATCGCTGTGGACATAGCGCGTGAATTTATCGGTTTTGCCGTCAAACTGATAGAGCCCGCCATTAGCCGTGCCTACCCAATATTCATGGTGGCTGTCCTCGAGGATCGTGTATATATCCAGGTCGGCCAGCCCGGCGGGGTTTCGCGAGTCGGCATAGTAACAGATATGCTTCCCCGTTACCGGATCGACCTTATATAAACCTTCGCCGTCGGTGCAGATCCAGATATTACCTTCCGAATCCTGCAGCAGATAGTTGACGAAGGTGTTGGTGAACGTAGTGTCGATCAGCGTAAATTGCCGTTTGTTACGATCGTAGCGGTTGACTCCCCCACCCCATGTGCCCACCCAGATGTCGCCGTTCCTGTCCTCCAGGAGTGAGGTGATAAAATTATTGCTGACAGAATGTTTGTCTACCTCGAGATTCTTATAGACGGTGAAGTTGTATCCGTCGTATTTGTTAAGCCCATCGCGGGTTCCGAACCACATAAAACCCCGCTTGTCCTGCAGGATGCAGGTCACGTTTGTTTGCGACAGGCCAGCCTCCGTGCCGATGTGTTTCAGCTTTAACCCTTCGATCTGACCGAAGGCGGTTATGGATATGGCCTGCAATAGTAGGAGTAGACGGTAAGGGGTCATAGTATTACTCCCTATTCCAACACATTAAAACAATTCTTATTGTGGCGGAGCATGCAAATATTTTAGCATACGGCTCCGTAAACGACCCGTCGTTAAGAGGAAACCCCTAATTTTTGATCAGGAAATACGATGAGCGTTAGCCCTTTACCGTGATGAGGTTCTGCTCTTTTGGGGTCAGGGATCCAAACGGCGTACAGCATTCGGGCGGAAGGCCGTTTTCGCGGAGCAGCTGTTCCACCTCCGGTGCCCCTTCCGGAGTGACGGCGATCAGCAGGCCACCGCTTGTTTGCGGGTCGGCGAGAAGGTGTTTTTGTTCTTCGGAAGCCAGCTTCACTTTGTTGCCATAGCTTGCCCAGTTGCGGTTCGTGCCGCCGGGGATGCAGCCCTGCTCCAGATAGTGGCCGATGGAAGCGATTGCCGGCACTTTTTGGAGTTCGATAGTTGCCGAAAGTCCGCTTCCTTCACACATCTCCGTCAGATGACCGAGGAGGCCGAAGCCCGTCACGTCGGTCATGGCCTTTACCGCTTCTATCTTACCCAGCGGCTCCCCCAATTTGTTGAGGGTGACCATGGACCGTAAGGCAATCGCGGCATCTTCGGCAGCGAGGAGACCTCGCTTTTGCGCCGTCGAAAGGATGCCTACACCAAGCGCCTTTGTGAGGTAAAGAAGACAGCCGGCTGTTGCCGTCGAATTGCGCTTTACCTGCGTCGTGCGGACGAGTCCGTTTACGGCCAGGCCGAAAACGGGTTCGGGGCAGTCGATGCTATGCCCCCCGGCCAGGCTGATCCCAGCTTCGGCACAGATGGTTCGTGCGCCTTCCAGCACTTTTTGAGCGGCTTCCGGGGGCAGCTTATCCACCGGCCAGCCCAGGATGGCGATGGCCAACACCGGCCGGCCGCCCATCGCATATACGTCACTGATGGCGTTGGCCGAGGCGATCCGGCCGAAGTCGAAGGCGTCGTCCACGATCGGCATAAAGAAATCGGTCGTCGAGATGAGGGCGTTGCCGTCACCAAGATCCCACACCGCCGCGTCGTCACGTTTGTCGTTGCCCACCAGGAGGCGCGGATCGGCGGAGAAATGGAGGCCGCCATGCAGGATCTTATCGAGAATGGCCGGGCTGATCTTGCATCCGCAGCCGGCGCCATGCGAGTATTGGGTCAGTTTTATTTCCATGCGATGTCGGGGATTGTGGTTGTTGCGCCTGCTGCGCCTGTTGTGCCTGCTGTGCCTGCTGTGCCTGCTGCGCTTGCTGCGCTTGTCGCGTTTGTTTGCGCGGCGGCGAGCAGAATTTTCATGTTCAGTACCGGATCGTCATCGTCGCAGGCTATCCCGATGATCCGGGATGGTTCGCGGTATTTCAGGCCTTTCCGATAGGCTTTATCATAATATCCAAGCACCTGCCGGATAAAATCCGGGATGCGGTCTTCGCGGATGGCGGCAACGGCATATTTGGTCTGTTCGGGTCCCAGCCGTTTGACGATCCGTTCCGTGCAATCGATAAGGAATTCCCGGTCGAGTGTGCCATATTCTTCCGCGAGCGCAGCCACGCGATGTTGCAGCGGCACCTGCAGATCGAAAAGGATGCCGTCGCGCAGCCGGGTCCAGAAAGGTTTTGGCAGGATGCATTTCCCGATGCTCTGGCTCTCATCTTCGATCCAAATGCGACGGCCGGCGTCCAGCACCGAGAGTCGTGCGGCGAGATCGTTCTCGAACTGCTCCTGTGTCGGCTGTACGAGCCGGTTCAGGGTGCCGTAAGTGGAGCCCTGATGCTGCGCGAGGTCTTCGAGATCGACCACCTGTTCCCCATTTTGATCGAGCCGGGCCAGGATGCGGGTCTTTCCCGATCCGGTCATGCCGCCGACAACAGCAAGCTGCCAGGGCTGCGCCAGTTTTCTCAATACCCAATGACGATAGTGCTTATAGCCGCCCTGAACGAGGAAAACCTCGAAGCCATAAAGGTCGAGAGCCCAGGCCATGGCCGCACTGCGCATGCCGCCCCGCCAGCAGTGAACGGCGATCTTTTTCGCGGGGGCGATCCCGAGGGCCTGATGGATAAAGCCCGACCATTTCGATCCCGTAAGATCGAAGCCCAGAAGGATAGCGGCTTCGCGGCCCTGTTGTTTGTAAGTGGTCCCCACGACGACTCTCTCATCGTTGCTGAACAGTGGGATGTTCTTCGCGCCGGGGATGTGCCCATGGTCGAATTCCGCCGGCGTGCGAACGTCGACGATCGGTATCGGTGAGCCGGTGAGCAATTCATCTATGGTGAGACGGCGGATCATCTTTTACTCTTCGGCGTTGGGCCGAAAAGTAAAGATCGGAAAATAACCGATGCCGTCACCCCATCAGATATTTGTTTGGAAAATGCTGTCCCAGCCCGGCTCCGTACCGTGGAGATAATACAAATAGACGAGGCCGATACCGGCAATGCCTTCCAGGAGTCCATATGAAATGGTGTTGACCAGTTTCCGCTCGTCCTCATCAAAGCTGCAATAGGCGTAGCCGCCCGGGAATTTACCGGGTTGATAGTAGTGCTGCATGGTCAGCTTTAGCCAATTTTCGGCAGCATCCCTGAACCGCGGATTCCGGGTCGCCTGATACAAACGATGGTATTGATGAACGAGACCTACGGTCCCATGGCAGAAGGGTGCGTCTTCACAGCCCGCATATTCGAAGGGGATCGCGGTTGTTCTTAACGCGATGGCGATCCCTTTTTGCCGCCATTCCGGCTGACCGAGGGCCCGGCCGCAGTGGATGAGCGCGAGCGCCATACCCAGATCGCCATAACACCAACCGTGACGCCAGGAAGGCTGAAAGGCTGTCTTCCCGTCCTTGGCAGATGAGGCGCTTACCGAGACGGGAAAGGCATACAAGCGGTCCTTGCTGGCGCGATGCTGTAAAAGAAAATCCAGACAGGCTGGGATCAGCGAGGCGATGCTGTCTTTGCAAACGCCCAGTTCATAGACCCGGGCAAGGAAGGAGAGCAGCCCCGGCATGCCATGCGCCATGCCAAAGTTGTACGCCTGTTTTTGTTCCTGCTCCGGCCGGTTGGAAGTCCAAACGCGTTGGCCGTTGTATTCGATGCTCAGCGATTCGATATGGCCGACGATCTTTTCGAGATACTTTGTTTCGCCGGTGGCCTTGTGTCTTTCCAGGAAATAGATCCCGAGTCCCACCAACCCGTAGACCGGGTCCCAAGTGCCTAGGACCTGATCGCGGTCGGCGCCGGCAATGACCACCCGGTCGAGTTCATTGAGGTCGAGGCCTTCGGAGGGATCGATCGATCCGTTATTGCACAGATGCTGGAAGACGAATCCGATCCCCGCCTTTCCCGAAGAAAGGCTATGGGACAAATCCTTTCGCGTCAGGCTCTCTCTCAATTCCTCCAGATAGCCATGGGTGATGGCTTCATATCCGTCGCCGGGAAAGGTCTTCGCCAGATAGGCGAACAGCAGCGTGATCCCCGCGCGGCCGTTGAACAGCCCGAATGATCTTACCCTGTTTTTGTTGTGATAAAGAGCTCCCGCTATCGAGGTGATCTGCTGATGCAGGGAATAGTCTGCCGATGCAGACCTGCTGGTGATCTTGCGTGTGTATGACATGATATTGACTTTAGCAGGGAGGGGCAGATTGCTGGAGCAAATAAAATAAAAAAGAACCGCTTAAGGAAAGCGGTTCTAAGGATCGGCGTGTCTGGTTTTGGGAACGGCGAGGTTGTCACTGCCCGAGGATGAGCTCATGTTAGTTTATCCAGTTGTTTCACTTTTAGAAAGTCTCGAACATGCATATGCCTGATGCCTTTATGTGTGTTTCCTTTGAAATCATCTTCACTTATCACTATTTTCGGATAGTTATCGGGAATGGCGAGTAAGTTTCCAAATTCCCGATCGATCGTTTCTTGTCCGTCGAGGCGAAGCGCAACTTGAATATAAACTCGCTCATTGTCCCGTTCGCACACAAAATCAATCTCTTTCGTATGGAGCGTCCCCACATCGACATGGTATCGTAAATACAGGAGATGGTTGAAAACGATATTTTCCAGGAGTTTCCCCCGGTCTTTCAGTTGGTAACCTATAATTGCATTTCGTATACCCGTATTTTCAAAATAGAATTTACTGCCGATTTCGAATCTTCTACGCCCGATAAGATCATACCGGCTGGCCTCGTGTATGATATAAGCATTTGCCAGGTGGGCGCAGTATTGTTGGATCTGATTGGGGGCAATGTTTGTTTGTTGTGACTTCAGGAAATCACTTATTCGCTTTGCAGAAAATAGACTGCCGATATTGTCCGCCAGAAATTCTATCAATTTTTCAAGAAATTGATTGTTTCGAAGGTTATAGCGGCTTACTACATCTTTGTATATGATGGTATTGTAGATGCTATTCAGATATTCGAAAGAGTTATCTGAAAGTCCTAAGTGGATGAGATATGGCAATCCACCGAATTTGACATAAGATTCCAGGCTTTGATCATTGTCATCCAATTTGTGGAACTGAAGAAACTCCACATAAGATAAACTGTATACCGTAAATTCTATATATCGACCGCTTAAATACGTGGCTAACTCGCCAGATAGAAGTTTAGCATTGCTTCCAGTAATATAGATATCGTTCTTCTCATTCAAAAGAAGGGATCGTAATGCTTTTTCAAATTCGATAATATCCTGTATCTCATCTATGAAAATGTAGTTCGTCCCATTGATTTTTGATTTCGACAAAATATAGTCATTCAAGCCAGCAGCATCTTTGATCGTATCAAATTGCAGATCTTCCTTATTGATATAAATGATATTTGCTTTGGGGTCCTCTTTTTTAAAAAAATCAATCAGCTGAAAGAGTAGATAACTTTTCCCCACACGACGTTGTCCCGAAAGAACCTTTATAAGATTCTTTCGCATAAACGGCTGTATTTGTCGCAAATAGGTATCTCTTGAGACGATCGACTGCGGGAAATTCATTATAACTATACTTTTAATTTATACTAAAATATATAAATTTATACGCATAATTATACAATTATTTTAATTTCAATTAATTTAATCTATAATTATAATAATAAGTAGTTGATAATTAATTGTCTATCATAAGAGTGATGCGGGATCCAGACCGATCAATTCCGCGGGGAATGGCGGCGCAGTTGACCTTTATCAGCGGCATAGCTTTGCGTGGTGATATCCCGGCAGGAATTGGGGGCCACAACGGATTTGTACAAGAAATAGCCGTAACTGTCTCTCTCCGCGTGGCCCACTCAACCGGCCTATTGTCCCTGTCTACCCTTGTATTCCTCCCTGGCTTTGGCTTTCATCTCTTCCTTCATCGTTTCATATTTCTTGTACTGATCCTTATCCAGAATTGCTTTCATCTCTTTGTCCTTATCTTTTTGCGAGGACTTCAATGCCTTGAACTTTGCAAACCTGCCATCGGCTCCGGTCCATATCTCCTGGTTCCGCTGCACATACTTTTGGTTGATCGCCTGAACCTGTGGGTACTGGTCATCGGTGAGCGACAGCTCGGTCTTCATTTTTTCGGTGAGCGCCGCTGCCCTGCCCTGGGACGTTCTTGTACTGTCGGCCGGCTGTGCCTTTGTCCCGAGGGCAAGGACCAGCAGGACGGCCGCGAGGGTTAGCCTGATTTTCATTTGTTGCTTATTTTTTGTGGTTAACGAACTACTACTACTCTGCGCACAGGCCGGACGACAACGGGGCGGATCACGACGGGCGCCAGGATCACCGGTCTTGGCCGGATGACGACCACCCGGGGTGGCGGCGGGGGAAGGATGGGGCGCAGGATCGGCCGGGGAGGCACAGGGATGCCGATGTGGACACTGACGCCCACCTGAGCGTGTGCCGACACAGCCGTCAGCGTAAGGATCATCATGATCGCGGGTAAGATTGCTTTTTTCATATACTGTTTTTATAGGGATTGGACGTTGCGGGATCGATTTGGTAATGCTGTTGCCCGCAAAACGGCCAAATGTCCGGATCAAACGGCCAAAGCCGCGATCGGGATCACCGGTGGCCGTTCTCCAGCCAACCCAGGAAGTCGCTTGCCCTCGCCTTGCTGATGACGACGGTCTCGGGTGCCCCGGGATCCAGTTTGACGACCAGTTTGCGGGCGAAGAATTTTTCGATATCCCGGATCGCATTCCGGTTGACGATAAACTGCCGGTTGGCCCGGTAAAACAGCCGGGGATCGGTGCTCTTCTCCAACTCGTCGATCCCCTGATTCAAATGATAGGATGCGCCATTCAGGAGTTTGATGGTGACGACTCCCTTGTCGTAGTAAAAAAACGCAATATCGGCGTGGTTCACCGGGATGATCTTTTCTTTATGATGCACCAGGATGGTCTTTCCGGTGGGCGGCGTGAGATGTTCTATCAGCCGGCCGATGTCGGGGTAGTTGGGGTTTCCGCCGGGGCTGAGGGAAGAGCGGAGGTTGTCCAGCTTCTGCAGAGATCGCTCCAGCCGGAGCTTGTCCACGGGTTTTAGCAGGTAGTCGATCCCGCTGGTCTCAAAGGCTTTTATCGCATATTCGTCAAAGGCCGTGCAAAAGATGATGGGGCATTTCACCTCTACCGTTTCGAATATCCGAAAACAGACGGCATCTGCCAGCTGGATATCGGAAAAGATGAGATCCGGAGACTTATTCTCCCTGAGCCATTCGATGGTTTCGGAGGCCGATGGAAGGACACCGACAATATACCAATCCGGCCGCAGGCCCAAAACGAGGGTCTTTAGTTCCTGCGCCGCTTTTCTTTCGTCTTCGATGATCAGCACTCTCATACCAAAAGGGGGATTTTTACTTTAAACTTAGACGTCTCACGGATGATGACGATCTCTTTGTCCGTGGTAAGCCGATATCGTTCTGCCAGGTTGTGCAGCCCCATGCCGTAACCGTCTTCCATGGTCAGGCGCGGGCGGAGGTCGTTTTCAACGATCAGGCTATCCCCCTTGTCGTAGATGTCGATGGAGAGTGGATCGGTGTACGAGATCGCATTATGCTTGACGGCATTTTCCACCAGCAGCTGGAGCGCAAACGGCAATATCTTCCGGTTGAGACAATCGGGGTTCAGCTGGATATTCACCTTCAGTCCTTCTTCGAACCGGGACTCCAGGATATAGATATAGCTGCGGATAAAGGCCAGTTCATCCCGGATGGAAACGATGTTTTGTTCCTGGTAGTGAAGTACGTACCGGTATACTTCGCTCAACTTCAGAATGTATTCTTTTACTGCTTCCTCGCGGGAAAGGGTGGATAAGGTATTGAGGGAGTTGAAGAGAAAATGCGGGCTGATCTGCTGGCGCATGGATGTCAACTGGGCCTGCAGGTTCTCCTGTTTGAGGTATTCGTTCTCCAGCCGGGACCGCTGCAACAGGAACAGGAGCCGGTAGTAGTAAACCGCGAACCAGGTAAGCGTGCTGACGATTAGCCCGCGGAAGATGCGGACAAACCGGGCCTGGCCGCGTTCGGGTATCCCGGTCGAATTTTTGAAGATCGGGAACGGACTTGCGATATGCAGCAACCAGGCCAGGAAGGCGATGACAGTGACGCTGACCACGATGCTGATCATGGCCTTGAGGTACCGGTTCGCGAAGGTGCCGGATCGCAGATGTAACAGGAAGAAATGATGCGTCAGCCAGTAGAACAGGAAAGTCACCGACAGATAAAGGAAATTGGCGAGGACGACCAGCGGCTGATCGATGTCGAGCCGGATGATCCTGGGCAACACGGTTGTCAGCAGCGCTATGACGAAGGCAAAGATGACGCCTACCTTGCTTTTGTAACGATCGATCATAGGGTAAAATTCCCGGTTTTTCCTTTGAGTTGTAAAAAATAACCGGCGAAGCGGCAAAAAAAGCCATCGAAACGGGCCGGTACGCCCATGAAGGAAAAAGGGAGGCCCTGCCTGCTTCGCAGTTCCTTCTGCCCGTTTTGTCCGCGACCGGCGGACGGATCTCCTGCCAATGCGTCTATCCTCCAAATCAATCTTCAACAAAAAAAAGTAGTATGAAACAGTTTTTGGTACGCCGGGGGACGCTGCTGGCGTTGTTCGTATCGGCGTTGTCCTTTTCCAATTGTCAGAAGAGCACGGGTGGGAAAAATTACCGGTACAACGGGGTGATGGATGTAGACGGATGGAACCGCAGCTACCTGTTGAATCTTCCACCCAATTTTTATGACACGACGGGATTACCCCTGGTTATCCTGCTGCATGGCTTTGCAGGCACCGCAAAACAGGCGGAGGCGGACTACGGCGTCACGGACAAGGGCAATGCGGGGCATTTTATCGTCGTTTACCCCGAAGGTATCCAGAGCGACGGCCCCTACCGTCTCCGGAGCTGGGACGCGGGGAATTGTTGTTTCGTGGCTCAAAGCAACGGCATCAACGACGTCCATTTTATCAGCAACCTGATAGACTATCTGGTGGCCAATTATAAGGTCGATCCTAAAAAGGTGTATGTGGCCGGGATGTCCAATGGCGCGATGATGGCCTATAGCCTTGCCTGCGATCTGTCCGGCAAGATCGCCGCCATTACTTCGGTCAGCGGTACGCTTATCGCTTCTTCGCCATGTACCCCATCCCGCTCCGTCCCTATCCTGGAAATTCACTCTTCACAGGATAGTAAGGTGCCCTTCAACGGCGGGTATGGAATGGACGGGGTTTGGTTCCCCGCGGTGGACTCCGGGCTGAATGTCTGGGCAGCCCTCGATACCTGCGGGGCACCGACGGCGACGCAATATACCGGCTATACCCTTACGGAATGGAAGAACAACAGCGGCAACGTGGCCATCGACTGCTACCTGACACAGGATGGCGGTCACTCCTGGCCCGGCGGGCTAAAGCCCCGCGTACAGGCCGACCCCCCCTCGGTCTATCTCAACGCCACCGACCTGATGTGGGATTTCTTTCAGCGATATACCCTACCCTGACGGGACGAGCGCTATTTTTGTATCAGCAAAAACTTATACCATGAGCGAGCAAGCGATCCTCTACAAGACCATTTCCGTCGAAGGGTTACGCATCTTTTACCGGGAGACGGGCCCCTCGGCTGCACCGACGGTCCTTTTACTGCACGGATATCCGGCCTCGTCTTTTATGTACCGGAACCTGTTCCCCGTGCTGAACCGGCATTTTCATGTCATCGCGCCCGACCTGCCGGGTTTTGGGTTCTCCGATGCACCGGGTCACGATGTCTTCGAATACAGCTTCGATCGTTTGGCCAGGGTCATGCAGGCGTTTATCGACGCCCTTGGAATGAAGCGGTTTGCGGTATATATTTTTGACTATGGCGCGCCCGTCGGTCTCCGGCTTTGCCTGGCCAACCCGGAGAAGATAGCGGGGATCATCACCCAGAATGGCAACGCCTACGAAGAGGGGCTCAGCACCGGTTGGAACACGATACAAAAATACTGGCAGGACCCATCGCAGGAGAACCGGTATGCGTTGAAGGAGTTTCTTACCCTCGGCGCTACGAAAGTTCAATACCAGCAGGGGGCGAGCGATCCGGCACTGATAGCGCCGGAAACCTATACGCTGGATCAGCATTTTCTCGACCGGCCGGGGAATGTCGAGATCCAGCTTGACCTGCTGAAAGACTACCAGAGCAATGTGCGGATGTATCCGCGTTTTCAGGAATATTTTCGCACCTCACAGCCGCCGCTGCTGGCTGTCTGGGGAAACCGCGACCCTTATTTTCTCCCGCAGGGAGCGGAGGCGTACAAACGCGACAACCCCAATGCTACGGTTAAATTCTATGACACCGGGCATTTTGCGTTGGAAACGCATGCCGCGGCAATCGGGCAGGATGTGCTCGGCTTTTTGCAGAAGCTGTTCCCCGTCGCCGGGGGGGTCCATCCGGCGGACGTCGTCGTCAGGGCAAGTCCGTATTCCGTGAAGGAGTCGATCTCCCGGCTGCAGGACTTTTTGAAGCAGCAGGGGGTTACTATCTACGCCCGGATCGACCAGCAGCGGGAGTTGGCCAGGGTGGGTTTGCCGGTCGGGGCGCTGGAATACCTGTTGTTCGGAAATCCGAAAGGAGGAGGGCCGGTGATGCAGGAGAACCCGGTGGCGGCAATCGCCTTACCGTTAAAGGTCATCGCCTGGGAAGATGCCGCGAAGAAAGTATGGGTAGCCTATTATTCGGGTGATTCGGTGGCGGCGTCTTTTGGCATCTCTGCCAGGGCGGCGGCCCCCCTGCATATCGATGGGCTCATCGATAAACTCTTTTGACCTCAGGTAGTTGAAGCAGGAGGGGCCGCGCCAGCCCGGCCGGCTATCTGCTGTTTTGATATAGATGTGTTTTTCACTGCGAGAGCTTATTAAAGATATAGTAACTTTAAAGAAAAAAATGGGAAACAGGGGACTGCTATTTATCCCGGATATCAGCGGTTTTACCCGGTTTGTGAACGAGACGGATATCGATCACAGCCGACTGATCATCCAGGAGCTGTTGGAAACGCTGATCAGCACGAACCGGTCCGGGCTCGAAGTGTCGGAGATCGAAGGGGATGCCATCTTGTTCTACAAGTTTGGGGATGTCCCCGGGATAAACGAGCTATACAAGCAGGTGGAGGCGATGTTCTGCGGGTTTCACCGGCATCTTAGCGCTTATGATAACACCCGGTTCTGCCAGTGCAAGGCCTGTAATTCCGCAAGCGGACTTACGCTGAAGATCATCACCCACTATGGAGAGTTCACGGGGTATAATGTAAGCACCTTCAGCAAGCTGATCGGGAAAGACGTCATCGTCGCACATCAGTTGCTGAAGAACGATATCGATCAGCATGAATATTGGCTGGTGACCGACCCGCTTGTCATGAACAAGCCGTTATCCGGTCCGGCGCCATGGATGGAATGGACCAGCAGCGCCAAGCAAACGGAATCCGGGGAGATCCCTTTCCAATATGTGCAGCTGGGTGAGTTGAAGCAATCCATCGAACCCGATCCCTTCCCGACCTCTGAATTTGCACGGCGGGTCAAAGAGTTCTCGGTTAGCCGGGAGTACGACGCCGAAATGATCCCGTTGCTGCATGCCGCCGGCAATCTCAGGTACCGGCATCGCTGGCAGGAGGGGGTGAAGAAGGTGGAGGAACTAAACCACTGGCTGCCCAGGGTGGGGATGCGCAGCCGGTTCATCCTTGAAGAGGGAGAGACCATCGTCCGGGCGAGCAGCTATCTGTTTCGACCCGAACACATCGAGTTTAGCGAGACCGACGAAAGCTCGCAGGACCTGCTTTTTTTTACGATCGAAAAGCTGGCGCCCGGCCGTTGCCGCCTTACGATCGACTATTACCGGATGAAAGGCCTGTTGGGGGGATTGCTTTTTGACCTTACCCGAAAGAAAAAACTGGAAGGGTCTTTCCAGCGAGGGCTGGAGAAGATCGGTGACTTGGTAAAGGAGATACCGGATTATGTCATGGACATGCATGTGCAGTGACCCCGCGGCGAGAATGAAAATTCGTATCTTTCAGCGATGAGAACGGCTTTGTTTGCCCTTTACTTTCTCGTGACGATGGGTGACGTTCAGGGAAACCCCCGCGATACTTTATTTCCCCTGAGGCGCATCCCGCTGAATTTTCCCGGGGCCGGGAAATATTCGTTCACCTTTTGCCGTGATGGGGTCAATGAGCCGACGGGCCCGAAATATGCTATATAGTCATTATGATAAAGAAGATTTCTATCCTTTTCTGCGGGTTGGCGGGTTATGGCGCGATGGCGCAGCCCGTTCAATGGCCCCATCATAAGAAGGCAGCCATCGTGCTGACCTATGACGATGCCTTGCGGTCGCAACTGGACACGGCCGTTCCGCAGCTGCGCCGGGCGGGTTTGAAGGCTACGTTCTTTTTAACGGCGGATATCGACAGTGCCACCATCCCCCGGTGGCGGGCGCTGGCAAAGGAAGGTTATGAGCTGGCGAACCATACTGTATATCATCCCTGTATAAACGGAGAAGATAACCCGGTTTCCTCGGATCATTACACTCCCTACCAGATGATCCGGGAGATCGAGGTGATGAATCATCTTTTGTATGCGGTGGACGGCAGAAACAGCAGGACCTATGCTTATCCCTGCACCGAGACGACGGTGGGGGGAAAGGATTATGTGGATACACTGCGCCGTTATGGGTTGATCAAATATGCGCGGGTGGGCGGGGATACGGGCGCGGTGATCGCCGACCCCGCGAACGTCGATCCTCTTCGGGTGCCGGCGCTTGGGCTGGAAGATCATACTCCTGTCGACAGGGTCATCGGCTTTGTCAAGAGTGTCGAACAAAGCGGCGGGATGGGGATCATCATGTTCCATGGCATCGGCGGGGACTATATTACGACGGATACCGACGTACATCAAAAGCTGCTGGATTATCTTGCCCGAAACCGGAGCTCGATCTGGGTGGGCACCTTTCAGGAAGTGATGGATTTTGTGAAGAAGAAGGGGCATCCCGGCGGACACTGATGCCGGCCACGGCCTAGCGGACGCTGATCCCGGCCGAGAGGCATAGACTTCGCAGGCGTTTTGCCCCTTGCTCACTCAGGGTGCCCGACTCGCTACCGTGGAAATTCGGAACGGCGATGAGGCGGCTGTTCTCAAAGCACACCTCGTAATACCCGATGATCTCCTTTTTTTTATTATAGAAGCAGAAACAAGTGCGTGGCGAACGGCAGCTCGAAGATATCGGCTTGTACGTCCTTGGGGTACTAATGATGGCCAGCAGCCGGCGGGTTTGCTTTTTTGTCAGCACGACCTTTGGGTGCGGGTCATATTTCCAGAAGAAACGGGAAAAGCCCGGCATCATTTGAAAGGAAGGCGCCCGGGTGAAGGTGTCTTCTTCATAATCTTCGATGTCGAGATAGGAGTAACATACCACCCGGCTGATCCGGGAACCCAGGTTGCCGGATGCGATATGGTTGATCTGGGGCTCGCTGGACAGGCTGTCCCGCTTTGGATGGGATTTCTTTACCGCCGGCTTCACCGGGGTCTCATGGGAGGAAGCGTTGGTACACCGGGTGAGAAAGGGTAAAAGGGCCAGGATAAGGACAGGTAGTTTTACGATGGCTTTCATGGCGAGAGGTATTGGCCTTCCTATAACGATGGGACGGATCGGAAATTGTTGCTGACAGTGGACTACTGGCACGAAAAATGAGGGTCTTTCAGTCTTAAAACTTTTATATGAACATTTCCCTTGAGCAAGCTGAAGCGGCTGTCAAAGCGGCAAAAGAAAAGGCTAAACAATTGAACACTCTGATGAACATTGCTATTGTGGATTCCGGCACTAACCTTGTCGCTTTTGCCCATATGGACAATGCATGGCTTGGCAGTATCGATATCTCGCAACGCAAGGCCAGAACGGCGCGGTTCTTCAACATGGAGACCGGCAAGATCGGGGAGTTGTCGCAGCCTGGCGGGCCGCTTTATAACATCGAGCACTCGAATGGCGGACTGATCACGTTTCCGGGCGGGATACCGATCAAAAACGGGAAAGGCGAGATCATCGGGGCAATCGGGGTTTCCGGCAGCACGGTGGAGAATGATCATGCTGTAGCACAGGCGGGAGCCGACGCGGTAAAGTAGGTCGCCGATACAAAAAATTAAAAAAGGGATGGCGAACTGCCGTCCCTTTTTCTTTTTGCGGTTGAAGTCATCTGCCAACGCAATGTATTGATCAAGAATAAGCTTTTTTCGTTATTTTACCCTATGCAATTATCCCTTTCCGGCCTTTTGGCAGCCTTGATGCTTTTGACAGCCGGCGCGCAGCGGACCGACGCCCAAAACACCGGCATCCCTGCGACGGACAACCGGTTTGTGAAACATGTATTGACAAATGATTTCATTTCAGAGGGGGTGGCCATCGCGGATGTGAACCGGGACGGGAAGCCGGATATCCTGGCGGGGGCCTATTGGTTTGAAGCGCCGGACTGGGTGCGGCATGCGCTTGCGGAGGGGAAGCATTATGATCCTGCAACGCAGTTCAGCAATTCCTTTCTGGATTATAGCATGGATGTGAACCAGGATGGCTGGCCCGATCTTATCCGGATCAGCCTGCCGGGAGAGGAAGCGGTATGGTATGAAAATCCCGGGAAGAAGCCGGGGTACTGGCCGATGCATCCGCTGCTGACGAATTGCGGGAACGAGTCGCCGGCCTTTGTGGATGTGGATGGCGACGGCCGGCCCGACCTTCTTTGCAACGACCCCGTAGCGAAGGAGGTTATCTGGCTGAAGTCCCCGGTGAAGAAGGGCGATACCACCTGGAAGCGGTATGTCATCGCCGGCGGCGAGAGTGCGCAGGGGACCAACCGATATACGCATGGACTTGGACTCATCGATATGAACAAGGATGGGCGGAAGGATGTGGTGATCACGAAAGGCTGGTGGGAACGTCCCGCGAACGCGACAAAGACCGGCTGGGTCTTTCATCCGGCCGGCCTTGGCGAGGATTGCTCGCAGATATATGCGGTGGATGCCAGGGGTGACGGAAAGCTGGGTCTTGTGAGCAGCAGCGCGCATCGTTACGGCATCTGGTGGCATGAGAAGACGGATACGGGTTGGGTGCATCATCCGATCTTTTCCGGCGTCTCGGAAACGCATGCACTGGCGCTGGCCGATGTCAATGGCGACGGACATCCCGATCTCGTGACGGGGAAACGATATTTTGCGCATAATGGAGAGGACCCGGGCGCGTATGAGCCTTCCCGGTTGTACTGGTTCGAGTTTCATCCCGGCGCAGTCCCGATGTGGACGCCACATCTGGTCGACGACAATTCAGGGGTGGGATTGCAGGTGCTGGTGCAGGATCTCGACGGGAATGGATTGCCGGATATCATCGTGGCAAACAAGAAGGGCGTGTTCTTCTTTGAGCAGGTGGCGCAGGGCAAGCGGGCGCGCGAGTTGGGATTGACCATCGGCGTGCTGTCCCCGGGTCAATGGGATGCCATCACGGATGTGCCGGGAGTAATGGTGGGGCAGACGACGCTCAACGCGGGAGACTCGGTGCATACCGGAGTGACCGCCATCCTGCCCTATGAGGGGAATATCTTCCAGCAGAAAGTGCCCGCGGCAATATTTGTGGGAAACGGATTTGGAAAGCTGGCAGGATCGACGCAGGTGATGGAGCTTGGCAACCTGGAGACACCGGTGGTGCTGACCAATACGCTTAGTGTGGCTACCGCCATCCAGGCCGTCGTGGAGTATACTCTGCGGGAGAAGGGAAATGAGCATGTCTATTCGGTTAATGCCGTCGTGGGCGAGACGAACGACGGATCGCTGAACGATATCCGGGGAATGCATGTGCATAAGGAGGATGTGTGGAACGCGATCACCGCGGCAAAGCCGGGACCTGTGGAAGAAGGCTGTGTCGGCGCGGGGACCGGGACGGTCTGTTTCGGGTTCAAAGGCGGGATCGGCACGGCGTCGCGGAAGCTGCCGGCTTCTCTTGGCGGGTATACGGTGGGTGTGCTGGTGCAGACGAATTTTGGCGGTGTGCTGGCGATCGACGGCGTGCCGGTAGGCAAAGAACTGGGACGATTCGCGTTTAGCGACCGGCTGAAAAACCCTGTCGATGGCAGTTGTATGATGGTGGTAGCCACCGATGCCCCGCTGGATAGCCGGAATCTCGCGCGGCTGGCGAAGCGGGCGTTTATGGGCCTTGCCAGGACAGGCGGCATCGCGTCCAACGGAAGCGGCGACTATGTGATCGCCTTTTCGACAAATGACTCGCTGCGCATCCCGCACGCGCCTTCAGGCCCCCTGCTGCATCGCATCGAGCTGGAGAACGATGCGGTGAGCCCGCTGTTCATGGCGGCCATCGAAGCCACGGAAGAAGCCATCGTCAACTCCCTGTTTGCGGCCAAAACAACAAAAGGAACGGATCAAACGGTGCCCGCCCTACCCATGGATAAGGTGATAACGATACTGAAGAAATATAACCGACTGAAATAATTTTATGGCGCTTTTCGCTTTTGTGAACGACGTTCTCATCGCTGCAGATGAGGCCTCCCTGGGGATCAGCGATCTGTCGATCCAGCGGGGGTATGGGGTCTTCGATTTTTTCAAGACGCTGGGCGGCGTGCCTGTCTATCCCGATGAACATTTGGACCGCTTCTTCTTTTCGGCTTCGCGGATGCGATTGGCGGTGGGAAAGAGCCGCGACGAATTGAAGGAAATGATCGGTGTGTTGATGAAGCGGAATGAAATTGCCGATTCAGGCATCCGGTTGACGCTGACAGGCGGCTATTCCGAAGATGGCTACAGCCTGGCGCGGGCCAACCTCGTGATCAGCCAGCATCCTTTGACGGCGCCGATCACCGCGGAGCCCAACCGGAGCATCCGGCTGATGACCTACCCGCATATGCGGCAGCTGCCGGAGGTAAAGACGATCGACTATCTGATGGCCATCTGGCTACAGCCCCAGCTACGGGAGAAGGACGCGGACGATGTTCTTTATCATTCCAATGGGGTGATCACGGAATGTCCGCGGTCGAATTTCTTTCTCGTCACCGATCGTGGGGTGCTGGTTACGCCGGGCAGCGGCGTGTTGAAAGGCATTACGCGGATGAAAGTGCTGGAACTGGTGAAAGGGAAGTTGGCGAATGAAGAACGGGAGGTGAGGATCGGCGAATTGCACGGGGCGAAGGAGGCATTTATTACGAGTACGACGAAACATGTGCTGCCGGTGACGGCCATCGATGGGCTGCGGGTCGGCGATGGGAACATCGGGCCGGTGGCGAGATGGGTCAGCGGAGAGTTATATAAACTTGCAGCGCCGGAGGGCGCTGCAAGCGGACGGTTTTAATGCACCGCACGAAAGATCGTGTTGGTATAGGAAGAATCGACGTTGCCGGCGAAGACCATGATGCCGGCTTTTTTGGCGCCGGAAGGTTCCCAGCCTGCGGCCGTGGTGGCGTTGCTCAGCGAGTTGTATTGTTTTGAAACACCGACCATCGTCTTGGAATTACCGATATGGGTAGCCCAGCGATTGAAGCGGGTGGTGTTGTTCTCCCAATAGCCCATATCTTCTACAAAATTGAGGTATTGTGCGACAGTGGTGTTCTGGCCGATGGCAGTGCCGGCGGCGGCACCGTCATAGATGGCAGCGGTATAGACCGTCGTGGTGCTGTTGGAAGATAGGGGACCGAAATAGGAGCCAAATGCTTTTATCAGGTTGGTATAGTTCGTATTGGCGGGGGTGGAGCCGAGGTGCTCGACGTCGAGGGCGATGCCGTCGAAATGCAGGGAGTCGATGATACAGGCCTTTAAAAAGGCGGCGAACTGGGTATAAGTAAGGTGAGTGCCATTCCAGGTGGTGAAAGGCGTTGTGGTGTTCCAGGAGGTAGCATCATCGACATTCATCAGGACTTTTACGCCGCGGGACTGAAGGATGCGAACATCGGCGATGATAGAGTGATAGGAATGATAGTGCGGGTTGACGGTGAGGATGTAGCTGCTGCTGCTGCCATAGTGCACGGAGTCGGCCATTTCCCAGGCCGAGCCTTCGAAGAGAACGACCTCATTGGCGAAATTGGCAAAGTTGGTGAGCGGGAGATTGACGACGGGGCTGCCGGTGGGCGTCGCGTCGAAGGCATAGTAGGCGATCTTATTGTTTGGTGCAGTAGGGAGGGTTAGCGGCGTCACGGCTGCCGTCAGCGCGGATGAACCGGCGGCGGTGGCGTTGAGATCGGGTTTTTGTTCGTTGAGATTGCTCATCTTGGAGCAGGAGGTGATGGCAAATGCCGCCACCAACGCGAGGGCGTAGTGTTGCTTTTTCATATCGCAAATCGTTTAATGTTAAAATGACGGTTTTTCCCGTCTCTTGGGAAGTTAACAGGGAATTTGCGAATGCGCGCTGCTAAAATAAGGAGGGTAAAGAATAGCACTTAAAAAAAAGCCCGCAGCGTATTTCGCTGCGGGCGCAGTGCTAATGCGGTCGGGGGAACATGATCGCGAAGGTGATCAATACGATATACGGTAATGCCAGAACGAACATCGAAAGAACAAGATGCTTTTTCTGTTTGGGATTCTTTTCGGCAAGATCTTCATACTTTCCAAAGATCTTCTGGTCACGGTCTTTTACAATATAGATATAGTTGAACAACGCAGCCGTCAGGATATAGATAGAGCTGGCGAAGACCATGGATTGCATCGGCGAGGCAAACCGGGTATGTTTTATAAAATGTAAATAGATGGATTCAAGTAAGAGAAACCAACCGCCGGAGCCAAGAGAAAAAAGGTACATCGCCTGGGTTCGGTAGTTTGGAGTGGGCCTGTAGTGGCTTAACCTGTAGAAATAATTATAGATATTGAAGTACAGATAATCTATGTGTTTGAGCCGGAATAGATTGTTTTTCAAAGGGCGGCTCGAACTTCGCTCATCGAGATTTTTGGGGCTCGGTTTCATACGGAGTTTTCAATTTAGGGTATGTGGATCAAATACGGGTTACGGTCCCCTTATTAACGCGTTTGGGAAAAAGATAGTGCCCTGGAGGCGCAAATAGAGAATAAAGGGCTGATTATCAATAAATATTTTTTGGCGGCGAGGGCATAGGAATTGAGGTATTTGGGTAGCCATGGAAAAAGAGTCATTCTGGACAAAATATGTCTTTAGCACCGATCATAAAGTCATCGCGAAACAGTTCCTGATCACCGGAATAGGATGGGCCATCGTCGGCGGCCTTTTCTCGGTGCTGATGCGGCTGCAGCTGGGTTATCCCAATTCTTCCTTTTCTTTTCTGCATCTCGGCGGCGAGGGATTTGTCGGCGGGAAGATACAACCCGCCGTCTATTACCAACTGATGACGATGCATGGGACGATCATGATCTTCTTCGTTCTTACGGCGGGACTCAGCGGAACCTTTGCCAATTTTCTTATCCCCTTACAGGTCGGCGCCCGGGATATGGCCTCGCCCTTTATCAATATGCTCTCCTACTGGTTCTTTTTTCTCGCGAGCGTGATCATGATCGCCTCCTTCTTTGTTCCGGGCGGCCCCTCCGGCGTCGGCTGGACCGCGTATGCGCCGCTTAGCGCGCTTCGCGATTCCGATACGGGCAGCGGGACGGGTCTCGATCTTTGGATCATCAGCATTTGCTTCTTTATCATCTCTACGCTCATGGGAGGGATCAACTATATCTCTACGGTCCTGAACATGCGGACCAAGGGGATGGCGATGAACCGGCTGCCCCTGAGCGTCTGGGGATTGTTGTTCACGGCGATTATGGGTCTGCTGTCGTTTCCGGTGCTGTTTGCCGCTTTTATCCTGTTGCTGTTCGACCGCAACGGGGGGACGTCCTTCTATCTGTCGGACATCTTCCTGTCGACGACGGGTAAGGCGCTGCCCTATGAGGGTGGGAGCGCGATCCTGTACCAGCACCTGTTCTGGTTCCTGGGTCATCCTGAGGTGTATATCGTGATCTTCCCGGCGTTTGGCATGGTGTCCGAGATATTGAGTGTCCATTCGCGGAAACCGATCTTCGGTTATTCGGCGATGGTGGGGTCGATGTTTGCGATCCTGACCTTGTCTTTTACCGTCTGGGCGCATCACATGTTCGTATCGGGACTCAACCCGTTGTTGGGTTCCCTGTTTGTGCTGCTGACCCTGCTGATCGCGGTTCCTTCGGCGATAAAGGTCTTTAACTGGGTCACGACGCTATGGCGGGGGAATATCCGTTTTACCCCGGCGATGCTTTTTGCGATCGGGTTCGTCTCGGTATTCATCTCCGGCGGGCTGACCGGTATCTATCTCGGCGACTCCACCATCGATATACAATTACACGATACGTATTTTGTGGTTGCGCATTTTCACCTGGTGATGGGGGTGGCGGCGATGTTTGGGATGTTTGCCGGGATCTATCATTGGTTTCCGAAGATGTTTGGGCGGATGATGAACCCCTGGCTGGGGACCCTGCATTTCTGGATCACCCTGGCTAGTGCCTATCTCATCTTCTGGCCGATGTATTATGAGGGACTGGCGGGAATGCCCCGGCGGTATTTCGATTTTTCGGGGTGGGTCTCCTTTAATCAGTTTGAAGGGTTGAACGCCTTTATCTCCGCGGTGGCCATCGTGGCTTTTTCGACACAGCTGGTGTTTCTGATCAATTTCTTTTATTCGATCTTCCGGGGCGAGAAGGTTACAGTGGCCAATCCCTGGCAGGCGAATACGCTCGAGTGGACGACGCCGATCGTCCCGGTGCACGGGAATTGGCCGGGAGAGATCCCCCGGGTATACCGGGGGCCGTATGAATATGGGAAGGATGGAAGGGATTTCATCCCGCAGACCGAGCCGCCCGAGACCGTGAACGAGCCCGAGCCGGCGGGAGTGCAGTAGGTTAATAATGACATTTCTGACATTCGGTGCCGCCGATGTCTTCGACGGTGACGCTGTCCCTGGCGCCCGTACCGAGATCGTGCCGGAACCGGGTGTAGATACTGTAGAATTTATTCCCATGGCCGGCGGAGTCGGGGAAGTCGACCTTTGTGGTGCGATGGCAGTTGATGCACCAACCCATGCTGAGGGGCGCAAACTGCCGGACCTCGTTCCATTCCTGCACGGGGCCATGACAGGTTTGACATTGCACCTTACCGGCGCGCACATGCTGGGAGTGGTTGAAATAGACATGATCGGGCAGGTTGTGGATGCGCACCCATTCGATCGGCTTGCCGGGTTTTGTATAGCGGCCCTTCTCCGGGTCGTAACCGGTATAGCTATACAGTTTCTTTATTTCTTCGTTGGGGTCGACGCGGGAGCCGTCTTCGCGGGTAAGCCGTTCGCCATGGTAATCGTTGATGGCGGCGTGGCAGTTCATGCAGACGTTTGGCGAAGGGACCGTCGCGGTCTTGCCGTCCCAGGCATTGCCATGGCAGAACAGACAGCTGATCTGGTTGAGACCCGCATGCACATGATGCGAGAAGAAGATGGGTTGTGCGGGTTGATAACCCTGCTGACGGCCGACGCCGATGGCCAGTTCGACGACGAAGTAACCGATAACGACGCAGAGAATGATCAGGGCCGCGGCGATATAGATCTTATTGCGGTAGACAGGGATGGAAGGTTGGGGCGGGATGCCGCGTTTCTCTTCGGCTAACCGTTTCAGATTGACGTTTAGCAGATACATGCCAAGAGCGAAGATGGCGAGGACAAAGGTGGCGATCCCATACAGCAGGCTATGGTCTTCGGGAGCCTTGGTCGGGTTTAGCGATGTGTTGGTGGCGCTGAGGGGTTCGGTGTAATTGTCGACATAGTTGAGGATCGCGTCTATCTCCTGGTCGGTGAGCCCGGGGAAGGTATTCATGGGGGCCTTCCCGTATTGATTGTAGAGGTTGTTGAAGTAGATGTTGCCGGAGGCCAGGACCCTGGTGTTGTTATGGATCCAGTCATGGAGCAACCGGCGATCGGTGACCCTTTCGGTGACCCCTTTTAGCGCCGGACCGGTGAGGACCTTGATCGGATTATGACATTGCGCACAGTTGGTCTGGAATAAGGTCTTGCCTTCCTGAGCCGCGGCTCGGGTAAATAAAAGAACGAAGAGAGGGAAAAGCAGGAAGATGCTTTTGAGGATAGGATGGCCCATGATGGCCTGGAAGATAAAAAAACTATGCCAGGGCGAAGCGAAGCCGTTAGCGTTGCCTGAAGCCGATGCGTTCGCGATCGTCCCATTTGCGCGCGCCGGCTTTTTCATCGAGGAGGTTCTCCATGGCGTCATAGATCTGGCTGAGCTGGACATCGTGTTCGCCAAGGCGGTCCTTGATGGCGTCGAGTTGCGTTTTCAGGTCGTTTTGCTGGTAGATGATCCGGCGGACCTCGACGAATGCGCGCATTATAGCGATGTTCATATTGATGGCCTTGTCGGAGTTGAGGACGCCGCTGAGCATCGCAACTCCTTGTTCTGTAAAGGCATAGGGGAGATATTTAGCGTAGCGACCACGGCCTTCTGCTTCTAAGGTCACAATTTGTGACCTTTGAGAATCACCCTTTTTTGAGGTCACAAACTGTGACCTCAAATTGTCCCACTCTTCCCGGGTCAATTGGAACATGAAATCCTCGGGAAACCGCTTGAGATTGCGCTTTACCGCTTGATTGAGGATCTTTGTCTCAGTCTCGTAAAGGGCCGCTAAGTCCTTGTCTAACAATACTCTTTCGCCTCTAATAACGTAAATTCTGTTTTGGATACTCTGGATTATTTCCATTGATAGGGTATTAATACCTCAAAAATAGGAAAATTCGTCTTGATGGGGCCTAATTCTCGAGGGGATGAGGATGGTCGACGGGGAGGTTGCGGCGCCAGGCTTCGCGGAAGGCGAGAGCACAGTCCTTGATGTACTTGTAGTAGTCATAGTCGTTCTCGAAGCTGCGGATGAATTCGTAAGAGGGCCGGTAGATATGCATAAAGGAGTCGAGCTGCGGTTTTTGAAGACCGGTGATCCTTCTGACGAGCGTGCGGTTGAATCGATAGTCGATATACTTATCATGTTCTTCCTCGATGAGGCGGCGCTGGAGGGAGAGCATCTGGCGGTTCTTGCGGGCGTTGAAGATCATGTCGAGGTTGAGACCGACGCCCAATCCGCTGCTGGAACCGCCGGCGAGATAGTCGGGCGCATAGTCGAACACCCTCCGGTATTCATCGCGGTTCTCGAGGGAATCATAACGGTATGGTTTGGGTTTTACGACGACGATCGGCAGACTGTCGACGGTGATGGCAAGACTCATATTCAGCGGATAACCGCGGGCGATCCGCTTTACCGCGATTTTGCCGGTGTGCCGGCCGAGATAGGAGAAATAGATGCTGTCGTCAAGGGGTAGCCGTATCCGGTAGCGGCCCGAGGAGTCGGTCATCGTGCCGGACCCGGAGTTGCTGAGCACGCTGACGCCGGGCATGGTGAAGAGTTGTGATTTGTCAAACACGGTTCCGGTGATCTCCTGTTGGGCCAGCGCAGCCCGACCAAGCAGCAGCAAGAGTATCGTTCCTATGATCTTTTGTTGTTTCACCGACTGCTTCTTTTCTTCCCATGGATCATCCCGGAGACGATCCCGGGGTATTGACCAAGATCGGCCCGGATGACGCCGGCTAAATGCAGGATCACATACCCATAAATAATATATTGAACGAACCCGTGCAGTTGTTTCACGGGTGCGCGCCACTCGCGGAACAAAGGTACATCTTCAAATGCCAGGACCAGGCCGGTAAGGGCCATCACGCCGATGCCGGCATAAAAAACGAGATAGCTGCGCTTCACCAGGAGGTAGTGCTGTTGCTCACCCTTTTGTTGCGGAGTTTGCGGCCTGAAGGTAAGGGCGGCCTTTAGCCGGGACCGCAACTTTTCTTTGGCGGGTTGAACGAGTTCGATGACGATCCGGGCCACTAAGAAAAAACAGAGGATATAGCCGAGCCAGGTGTGGAGCCCCCAGAGCTTGTCGCTGAATTCATGGGCGACGGCCCGTGCCTGATCCTGGTCGACGGCGACGCCTTTTTGCCGGAGCTGATCCTGTACCAGGCTGATGTTGTTACGCGTTCGAAAGACGGTTGAAGCAAGGCCGACGGTGATGAGCGAAGCCGAAAGCACGATAAAGAAGGTCCAATGCCAGATACGGATGCCCAGGCTGTAGCGCTGGTTCAGATCCAGGGTGTTGTCGGTGTTCAAGATGAGCCGTTTATGGCGCCCAAGTTAGCGAATAATTCGGGTACGATCTTACATATGGGGCAAGGCGGGATCCGGGAAATGCGGCTCAAAATATGTCCAGATCGATGCCGAGACCTTGCGCGCCAACTGCCACGCTTCGTTATCCTTCACCCAGCGCTGGTCCTTGTTGTTCTTTGTCGCGATATAAAAGACATAGTCGCCATGGGGGGCGTTGACCAACACCACCTCCGATCGGGAGTCATCGACCATCCCCTGCTTTGACGCGGTCTGCACATAAGGTGGAACGGCTGACAACGCATAGTCATCGTAAAAGCTGTGGGTCATGAGGCGATACATATTCTGACTGGCGTCGGGATTGACGACCTCGCCTTTTCGGATCATGGTGACCAGCCGGGCCATTTCGCGGGGGGTGGTCTGTCCCCAGCCATAGAGCTGGCGGTTGGCCTCGCGACCCGGCGTACGATTGTTGAGCCGGGTGTCCCGGAATCCATGCGCTTCGAGCCAGGCGTTGATGGTGAGGCCACCGCCGGCAAGCCGTTCGCACCAAACTGCGGTGGTATTATCACTGTTGGTGATCATCAGACTGATGGCCGTACGGAGGTCGGTAACAGAGCTGTCTTTGAAGAATTGCATCAGCCCGGAACCTCTTTTTAGCATGGAGTCGCGATAGATGAGGGGTTGTTCATAGGCATAGACACCCTGTGAGATCTTGTCGAAGATGCCGGCAAGAATGGGAACCTTGATAATGCTGGCGGTGGGAAAGATCGTGTCGGCATTGATGGCCACTTCCCTACCCGTTCGTAAATTCTGTACATAGACACCGGCTACGCCGTGGAAGCTATCGATCAGCGGCCGGAGAAGAGCCTCCAGTTTTTTATCGGGACGCTGGGCAAAGGCCGTTTGCTGGACGACAAGAAGGATGGTCAGAATGGGCAGGAGTTTTCTCATTGCATTCATTTACAGGGAATTTCGTTGTAATTTAAAAAATGTCGACGAAACGGGCAGCTTTTCCTAAATTCCATGGAAATTGATCCTATGCTTCCTGCCAACCTTCGAAAGACCGTTCTTCTGCCGTTCTGCGCAATCATCTTCTTTTCCGCATGTCAAATACCCGAACCGCCGGTGAGCAAGGAGGAGGCGCTGACCCTGGGACGCCGGATCGAAAGGAGCGTGGGCAAGCACGATACCACTCTGCTGAATCGCATCTTTGATGAAAAAGCGCTTGCGCAGCGGGTGGGCGAGGCAAGCGGAATTTTTTTGAGCAGGAGCCTGATCACCAGCGCGGTGAAAGGAGTGGAAGAAGGCGGGCTCGGCAGCAAGGTCGTCCATGCGATGGGCGAGACCGGCACTTATCAGCTGATCCGCCAATACGAGAAGGATGGCCGGCAGCATATCCTTTTCCGGCTGTATGGCAACGACGGGGTCAATTATCATGATTTTCTGCTGGTGAAACGGGATGAAGGGATCAAAGCCGCCGATCTGTATATCTATACCAGCGGCGAAGACATCAGCAAGACCCTGGCCAACGCCCTGACCCGGCTGAATAAGGACGCTTCCCGCAAGGAACTGAAGATAACGGATGATATCAAGGATCTGATGGACCGGGACGAATATGAGAAGGCCGATGTAGAATACGCGAAACTGCCCGCCGCGTTCAAAAAAGAGAAAGCCTACCAGCTTATCCATGTTCGTATCTACTCACATCTTTCCAATGACAAATACGTCGAGGCACTAAAGGAATACAGGACCTTATTCCCCCATGATCCGAATATGTACCTGCTGATGGTGGATGCCTATACGCTGCAAAAGAACTATCCGATGGCGCTGGAATCCGTAAACAAACTGGATTCGCTGATCGGCAGGGACCCCTTCCAGGATTATGAGCGGGCGCTGATATATAAGATAATGGGAGATAATGCCAATGAACAGATCTGTCTGGAACGGTTGCACAAGACCATGCCCGAATTCAAAAAAGGAACGTTCGAACTCATCGCCTTTTATTATTCCACCAAACAGACCAGCAGGGGAGATTCCCTGATGAAAGAAGTAAAGGCGATGGCACATTAATTGATTTATCTAATGCCTCCAATCCATTAAAGGTCCGACTCCCCGGTATGCTTAAAACGACCTTTAATGTTATTATTCAACCGTTATCAGTATGAGCCTTCCACCGATCTCATCGGCAAGGGGGAATTTTCCCTTGTATACGAGGCGCTTGATACCTGCATCTATTTACCTGTGGCGGTAAAGATCTATCGCGCCATCGAGTCGACAGAGAAATTTGGCTTCGTGCAGGTGAATAAATTCATGGGGCTGGATCATCCGAATATCTGCCGTTATCTCCATATGGGGGAGATCAGAAAGGAAAATGTGGCCGGAAATTCGGAAAAGCGGCAGGTCTGCGTGATGGAACTGTTGCGGGACGGGGATTTTGCCAGCTATTACCGGGCTCACCGGCAGCCGGAACTCTTGCGGAAGATGGTGCTCGATATCCTTCACGGCCTCACCTATCTGCACTCCCAGCGCATCGTGCACCGGCGGTTGAAACCTTCCAATCTTCTTGTCGGAATGACAACGCAGGGACCGGTGGTCAAGATCACCGACTTCGGGCTTGGCTCGGGAAAGGCTACTTCCCGGGACGGGCAATTTTCATCGATGGTGCTGGAGGTGACGCGGATGGCGCCCGAACAGTTCAATGCCCGGGAGTATGGGTTCAACGGGAGTGTTTCCTATCATGTCGATTTCTGGGCGCTGGGCCTGGCGGTTTATGAAGCCATCACCGATAATGATATTCTCTTCAGGAATAGTCCCAGGGATAGCCGGGAGCAGGTGATCCGCAATATCCTGTCGCCAAAGCTGCCGGATAAGGTGCAGCTGCTGCCGCCGCCCTTCGACCGGTTTGTCATGCGTTGTCTGGCGAAACATGCCGGGCACCGGCCGCAGAACACGCGCGAACTGATCGAGTTGCTCGCCCAGCCCATCTCATCGCCGCATCCGGTGAATGTGAGCCCTGTCGCAAAGCTCCCGCATCAGGAAGATAACTCCGTGACGGAAAAGAGAACGGCGACGGTCCCCCCGGAGAGGGAGATGACCGTGACGGAGGACGAGGGCGTGGAGGAAGCGCCGTTGAAAAGCAGGGAGGTCCATCCTTTTTTTAACCGGTATGAATATAACCCTGTCGGGTCGCTCATCGGTAAAGGCGGTTTTTCGAGGGTATATAAGGCGCATGATAAGAAGCTGAATCGCTGGGTCGCATTGAAATTCTACAAGACCGGTGACTATGCGGAGCGTTGTAATCCTGTCGCGGAGGTTCGCCGGGTGATCAACCTGGATCATCCCAATATCTGCCGCTACCTGGATATCGAGGAGCTGGAGAAAGTGAATGTCTTTGGAGAAAAAGAGATCACCCAGGTGAGCGTGATGGAACTGCTGGATGGCGGCAACCTGCTTGAATATTGTGCGACGCATCCGACGGAAGCAGTGCTGAAGAGGCTGCTGAACGATGTGCTGAATGGTCTGGCCTATCTGCACCGCAGCAACATCATCCACCGGGATATAAAACCGGCAAATATCCTGATCCGGGAGACCTCCGAAGGTCCGGTGGCCAAGATCACGGATTTTGGGATCAGCAAGGCATCGGATGCCGCGAAAACCGCGCATTCTTCGGCGCTTGTGGTCTCGATCCCTTATATGGCGCCGGAACAGTTGAATGTCAAAAAATACGGGGTGGATGAGAAGATCGCGCATAATCTCGACCTCTGGGCGCTTGGAGTAACCATCTACGAAGTGATGACCGGAAAGGTGTTATTTAAGAACAGGGACAACGACAGCAATGAAGAGATAATGGCTAATATCCTGTCGCCGGGTCTGCAGGATAAAATAGCCGAACTGCCGCAACCCTTTTTGGATATCGTCAGACGGTGTCTGGTGAAAGATGCCAAACGGCGCGCTCAGCGCGCAGAAGAATTGATCCAGCTGCTTCACAAGCCTGTGGCGCCGCCGCCACAGCCCGGCGTGGAAAGGATACCCCATACGCTGGAGATGCCCTCTTATGACGCGAGCCGGGAGATCGAGCTGAGCGATGCGGCGGAGCTGGAAGCCGCGGCGGAAGCAAAAGGCGCGGCAGAGATCCGGCCTGAAATGCGGCTGATTCCCGGGGCGGATACAAAAACCCAGGACCTGTTCATGCCCGAGAAGAGCTGGGTATGGGCGGAAGCCGTGTCCACACCCATGCTCGACGAAGTGCGGGATACCGTCAGGGTGCCACTGGGAAAGCCAAAATGGGATACAGGAATGAGCATTGCCGCCGTCGCCGCTTCGGTCCTGATATTTATTACCTCCTATATTATTATGCAGAACCACCGGTTGAGCAAAGCCCTACAGCCGTTGCCGGTGAGGGTGGATGCCATCAATACGATCCGGCCGCAGCGCGTCGAATCCGTGAAGTACACGGATGCGATGGGTACCGGCAACCCTTCGGCCGTGGATGTGCGACGAATTGTCGTACACAAAAACAATATCAATCATCGGCATAAATATAAGATAAAATTATAATACACTGCCGACTCTCCTGCATATACCACTAATATGGTACAATAAATTGTTAGGGCAAATCGCCGCTAATTCGGCTTTTCCTAGTACCTTTCACTTCCCTCCAGCCAGAGAAAATTCCAATCCGTTTGAAGGTCCAGGCCCGGCCATTCGTAACCCTGCTGACCGTATCCCGATCATCCAAATTTTGAGCTAATTATGAACTGCTATAAGTCGCTAACAGCAGCGTGGGTGTGTATTCTTTTTTCTCGCCTGGTTTTTGCGCAGGATAAGATCTGTCTCGAGAACGAGGTGCGTCAAGGCAAGGTGGCTGATATTTCTCTGAGCACTGTGAAGTATACTCTCCTTGACAAGCCGGATCAACCTTTATTACTGCCGCTGCACAGGGTGTTGATCCTATTTAATTCAGACGGGGATTATCTTGTCCCGTCCCAGATGGACAGTACCAACCCAAAGATCCGGAGTTTCCTAAGTCGTTTTTTCGCCCCCGGCGCGCATCCGCGCACAACGGATCAGGTCTTTTCCCTTCAGCATACGCTGCTGGAAGTGAAGATCACCCGGGAAGATGCGGATAATATCTATTGGGGAGACAATGGCCGGTTCTTTAAGAAGGATATCGCGGCCATCATCTACGCAGACGGCAGGTCGAAGATCTTCTGCCCGATGAATCAGGCCGCCCAGATCCTGGGTGCCTGCCAGCGGACGCCGCTGAACCTGGGTATCGGATCGGACGTGGTAGCGAATAATACCGGATCGCCGGCGGAAAGCGCACCGGCGACATCTACGGAGTCGGTAAAGTCGATTGAAAATACAACCGGGAACAGCCAGGACAGTTTAACGCAAAAACGGGTGGCGACGCTGCTCGGGGAAGTGTCCCGGAAGGAATTTGAAGAAAAGGCGGAGAAGAAGACGGCACAGTTTACCGATTATCTGAAGATCCTCTGCGATAAATCGGCGGGCTATGAGGCGCTGGACAAGGCCATATCGCAGGCCGTGAGCCTTTTTGTGAATGAGGATGCGATGGTGGAGATCTCGTCCAACAATCGCAATTCCATTTTACGGCTGAAGATCAGGGACTACCTGCGGAAGGTGAAACAAGTGCAATATGACCGGATCGACGTCAAGTGGACCCATGTGCAATATGTGAGTGATCTAAAACCGGGGCCGGACGGGAATTTGTATGGAACGGTCTCGTTCGAACAGGAGTTCAGGGGCTACCGGGACGGGAAACTCGTCTACAGCGATGTAACCTTAAAGCATGCAAACGTGGTGCTGAAGACCTATAATAAAACGTATGAGGGCTCGAATCGGAAGATCTGGGATGTGCTGCTGTCCGACGTCGGGGTCGTCGCCACAAAATCAATGTAATCCGTTGAAATTATGACGATCTCCCTGCCGAAGATACTCCTTTTCCCGACCCTGCTTCTTTGCCGGATATCCACTTTCGCCCAGGTTTTCAGCAATGATGCCGCGGTGCGGGAGGCCAATTTTGTGACGAAGGTGGTACAGTTGGATGAATTCATTCACCGGTTCAATAACGATACCATCAGTGAGATCCGCCAATATTATCTTTCCCATAACCGCCCATGGGACAAAAGCCGGGAGCAACTGATCCGAAGTTTGTTCAACTATACCACACAACGCTGGGATACGCTGCAGATGGATCGTTTCATCCGCCGGGTGACGAATCCGGAGCAACCGGATTACCTGGGCTTTATGCGGGACCAATGGTATGCCGAGGCGACCTGTCAGTTCCTGTATCGGGCGGAAATAGTAAAAGCAACCCTTGTCCTGAAGCTGCAGCTAAACCCGGACGGCAGTGCCCAATGGGTGATCGCGGCCGTTAAGCCGGGTTTCCCGCTTGCGGCGCCGAAGAAGCAGCGGGTGAAGGATGGATCACCGCTGATCACGACGATCAGCGCGGTAGTCCCGCGGCGAAGGTTCATCCAGCCGGCGGCCAATGAAACGTATTTTGCCGAACTGGGGCGGGATTTTGCGGATAAGCACCGGTTGGCCGATCTGTTTGACAGGAGTTTTTTCGAGCGGCGGTATTCCGGCGCATTTTATCAGGCGTTGCTCCGCAACCGGATCAGATTCGTCACGGTCAAGCGATTGCGGTATCACTATTTGCAGGTGCATGACTGGGTCTTCACCGTGGAGAACTTCCAGCGCCAGACGCGCAACTCCGGATGGCTGATCGCGAGCATCCGGCCGGTGAACACCGAACAGCGATCCGATTACTTAAAAAAGCTATTGCAGGAATAGTCATAAAAAATGTTACAAACCCGAGATATGAGCAAGTTGTCGCCAGTGCTGTTGTTTGTTGCCGCCTTTTTTACGATTGGACGTGCTGCCGCTCAGGATTCCCTTTCCATCCGTGATGCCTCCGAGATCCGGTATAAGGCGGAACGGATGGTGAAAACAGAGTTGAACGAACTGTTGAATTCTCTTTCGAATACCAGTTATGAGACCCAGGAAGTAGCGGAAAGCATTCATTCTTCTTATACCGAAAGCCGTAACCGGATATTCCGGGACTCGCTCGTCCTGGTCGAACCGGATATCAACCCCGCCATCCGGAACAGCAGCCAGTCGGGCGATGAACCTCTTGGAAAATATCTCAGGGACATCGATCTGCTTTATAAAAAGACCGACAGCGCCACGGTGGAGTTCAATAATATCCGCAGCAGTCCGGTAAAGAAGAAAGAGAATATCTATGTGAAGGTTTATTTCAATTCGCGTTTCAAAGGGCAGAGCGCGATCAGCGGGCAACCCTATTCCATGACCAACCGTATTGCCGAGATCAAGGCGGAGAGGGACAAGAATCAGTGGCGTTTATTCATCGTCCGGCTCGCCTTTTTCAACCCTGCGGATACGGTGGCCGATGTGGCGAACAATATTCCTTTGAAACATGAGACCCCTGTGCTGACCGGGCTCACCGGAAGAAGCACCGCACAGGATACGGTCGCGGCCATTCAACGGCAGCAAACCTTCGACGAGGAACAGTCCGAGCGGATCACCCGCCAATTGAGGGAGCAGGAGCGGTTGGATGACGAACGGTACAAACGGCTGCTGGTACTTGGAGACGGCGCCTATCGCCAGAAGGATTTTACCGGCGCCCTGAAATATTTCACGGATGCGCAGCAAATGCGGCCCAATTCCCCTGAGGTGAATGCCCGGCTCAAGAACACGAGCAACTCGATGAACGAATTCAAGGTGGAGTCGGCCGAGCTGTATGCCGGGTTCATCGAAAAGGCAAGGCTGCAGGAGAACAGCCGGCAGTATAAGGAAGCCATTGAGAGTTATCAGAATGCCATCCGGGTAAAGCCCAACGAGTCCGCCAATCTCCAGCCGCATATCCGGCAGCTGACGGATAAGTTCGTGATCCTTTCCGACCTGCAGGAAAAATACAATGCGGGCTATGTAAAGGATGCGTTGCGGGAGTATACCGAAGCCATAAAGAAAGACCCCAACAATTCGGACTATTATCTGGGCCGGGGCCGGTGCCACGAAAAACTCACCGATGAACCGAAGAATCTTCTGCTGGCGCTGCAGGATTATTCCAAGGCCTATGATCTGGATCATAATAATCTTTCGGCCATTCGTTACCGGGCCGAGCTGTATGCCAATATGCGGGATTATTTCAAGGCGCTTTCCGATTACAAGGTCTATCTGACGATCGACCGGAACAATATCGAAATGTACGAGCGGAAATCGGCGATGCATGTCCAGTTGAAGCTGTACAGCGAAGCGATCGCGGACCTGGACGAAGCGCTGACGGTCGATCCAAAAGCGGCGCATGTCTATCTTACCAAGGGCATGCTTTTAATGATGTTCAGCAGGCAGCAGGATGTGCAGCAGGATATCCGCAAGGCCAGTGATAATTTCACTACCTGTCTGCGGATCGACAGCAATAATGCCCAGGCGCTGTTCAACCGGGGCCGGTGTGATATCCTGCTGGGCCGGCTGCCCGATGCCGCGGCGGATTTCACCAATGCCCGGTCGAAAGGACTGGATACGGCCAACCTCAGGATCATCGCGCTGTATGCCGCAAACTATTATAACGTGGCGACGGCGCAGTTTACGCGGAAGGATATGGACTCGGCGCTACGCTATATCGACTATGCGATCTCCATCGAGCCGCAGTCGGCGCTCTATCGTTTTACAAGGGGGGATTATTGTTATTCATTGGGCGACCACAAGGAAGCTATCGCCAGCTATGACCTGGCGATCCGCTACAATCCTGTCTATATCCAGGCGTTTTATAAACGGGGCATGGCCCGGTACGGGCTGGATCAGTATAAGGAAGCGATCAACGATCTCGATACGGCGCTGAAACTGGACCCGCAGAACCTGCTTGCGCTGAAGGGCAAGGGTGATGCCTTGCGGGCGCAGAAGGATCATTCCGGGGCGGCGGAGGCCTATGAGAACGCGTTACGCATAGCGACCAGCGGGCACACTTCCGCGGAACCTGCCTTACAGGCCGAGTTATACAACAACCTCGGCTATTGTTATTTCGAAATGGGCGAATATGAGCGGACGATTGCCAACGAGAAGAAGGCGATTGCCGCCGACAGGAATTATGCCGATGCGTATTTCAACAGGGGCTATGCCTATTTCCATCAGGGACAATTGCCCGACGCCATCGATGACCTGACGAAGGCGATCTCGCTGCTTGACAAGCATCCCGAATGGCATTATGTATTGGGCAGGGCCTATCTCGACAAAAAGGAGTTCACGAATGCCGCGACCCAGTTTGCCGTCTATCTGCAAAAGGACAAGGAGCAGGCCATTCCCGATGCTATCTATCGGCAAGGTTACTGTAACTATATGTTGCAGAACTATACGGTAGCCCTTCCCTTCTACTCGCGGAGTCTTGCCTTGCATCTGGATACCGCCCAGTCCTCCTTTCCGGTGGAGATGGGCGTCGTCTACCTGAATACGGGGAAATATGACTCGGCCTATTATTATTGTCACAAAGCCTATCAGCGCGACAGCACCAATGGCTGGGCCTCCTATGGGATCGGGTCGTCGCTGGCGCTGCAGGGCAAGGCCGATGAGTCGATCGTTTGGTTCGAACGGTCGTTCCGGAAGAGAACGCCCAGCTATGCCGAGATCAAACGCGACCGGCTGTTGGCCAATATGCGCGATAACAATAAAAAATTCAAAGAGTTGCTAAAAAAATATTTCTGATCATGCGGGTAACCCAAATCGACTATCTCCACGAGACCGGCGCCAAAAAAAATCAAGAAGATTTCCTCTGGCCGTTGCCGGGGACAGCTTCCGTCCAGGACCGGACCTTTGTCGTTTGCGACGGGGTCGGTGGCGCGGAGAATGGGGAGGTTGCCAGCCAGTTCGTGGCGGAGTGGGTTGCCCGGGCCTTACAGCAGACACCGCCATCGGAGGTGGGGCTGCCACTGATCAATCGCTTGCTGGAAGAAGCGCGGTCCAGACTTGTAGAGCATGCCCTTTTGAAGGGACTTGGAAAGGATATGGCGACGACCTTTACGTTGGTCCATCTGATGCGTGACCGGGTGTTTGTTGCCTGGTGCGGAGACAGCCGGGTATATCATCTGCGGGGAAACGAGATCCTTTACCGGACGACGGATCACTCGCTGGTGCATTGCCTTGTGCGAACCGGGGATATTTCGGAGGAAGACGCACGGGACCATCCACAGAAAAACCTGTTGCTAAAGGCTATCCGTGCCGATGAGCCGGGGCCCGTGGCGGAAGGGCATTGGATAAGGGAGCTGCGGGATGGAGATTATTTCCTGCTTTGCACCGATGGGTTGCTGGAGAATATTTCGGATAACGATATCCTCTTCCTGCTGCAGCATAGCGAGCAGCGGGAGATGTACCTGGCAAAGGCCTTTAGAAAATACTGTTATAACAAGACCCGCGACAACTATTCCATGTATCTGATCCGGGTGAGTCCCGAGCCTGTCGAAGCACCGCGGGAAAAAGTGACGAAGAGCGGGGGATGGCGGCGCATCGGCTGGCTTTTGCCGTTGCTGGGGATCCTGGTTGCGGCGGCGGCCTTTGTTATACGGAAGAACTATTTTGCGCCGAAGCGCGAGATCCAAACCGTGATCCCTACCGCCGCATCGGCGAAGGACACATTAACACCATAAACCAGCCTTAAAACAATCGAGATATGTTATTATTTAACCGGTACCAGTATCAGCCTTCCACCGATCTCATCGGCCGGGGAGAGCTTACGCGGGTGTACAAGGCGCTTGACAAGCAGATCTATCTGCCTGTCGCGGTGAAGATCTACCGGGGTAATGACCCGGTGGAGAAATTCGGTCTTGTGAATGTGAAGAAGTTTATTGCGATGGACCATCCCAATATTTGCCGCTATTTACATATTGAGGATGTAGAGAAGGAAAGTCCGGCGGGGGAAAAAGAGCGGACGCAGGTCTGCGTGATGGAGCTGGTACCCGACGGGGATTTTGCCAGTTATTACCGGGAGAGAAAGGATCCGGAACTCTTACGGAAGATGGTCACCGATATCCTGCGCGGGCTTGCCTATCTGCATTCAATGGGTATCGTTCACCGGCGGCTCAAGTCCTCCAACCTGCTTGTCGGGGAGACGACGCGCGGACCCCAGGTGAAGATCACCGATTTCGGACTTGGGTCGGGGAAGGCGGCGCTCCGGGACGCGCGGCTTTCGTCGATCGTACTGGAAGTCACGGACATGGCCCCTGAGCAGTTCAATCCCCGGAAGTACGGGGTCAACGGGAAAGTGACCTATCATGTCGATTTCTGGCAGGTGGGATTGACCATCTATGCCGCATTGACGAATAATGATATCCTTTTTAAGAACAGTCCCGATGACAGCCGGGAGCAGGTGATCCAGAATATTCTTTCGCCGGCGCCGCCGGAGAAGCTCAAGCTGTTGCCCCCGCCATTTGACCAGGTGGTGGCGCGCTGCCTGGCCAAGCATGCGGACGACCGGGCGCAGAATACGCGGGAGTTGCTCGAGCTGCTGTCGCAACCGATCACCACGCAGGATGATGTCTACGAGACGGTAGTCTTGCCGGCGATGGCGAGGGTGGAAGCGGAACAGGAAGAAGGGATGGACGAGGATGGCGGAGTGATGGTGACGGCCGGCGTGGGGGCCGCCGTTGCGGAACCGGTGGTCGGAGGCCCCGGAGGGCCTGTGGTCGCGTCGATGGTGGCGGGTGTTGCGGCAACGGCGGCAGGTGTTGCGGCGACGGCGGCGGCGGCGGCGGCTGGTGTTGCGGCGGCTGTCAGCTCCGCTGCTCCTCTGCCGGAGACGTCGGTGCCCCATCTCCTGTTCAACCGGTACGAGTACAATCCGAAGACCGGGTTTATCGGCAAGGGCGGATTCTCGCGGGTATATAAGGCGCTTGACCTTAAGTTGAGCCGGTGGGTAGCGCTGAAACTTTACAAGACCGGCGAAGCTACGGATCGCTATAGTCCCTTTGCGGAGATCCGCCGGGTGATCAACCTCGACCACCCCAATATCTGCCGGTATCTCGATATCGAGGAGATGGAAAAAGAGAATGCCTTTGGCGAGAAGGAAGTGACGCAGATCTGTGTGATGGAATTACTGGATGGTGGCAACCTCCTCGATTATTATACGGGGCATCCGACCCAGGACGTCCTGAAAAAGCTGCTGAACGATGTGCTGAAGGGTTTGGAATACCTGCATAAGAACGGGATCATCCACCGGGATATCAAGCCGGCGAATATCCTGATAAAGGAATCCTATGACGGCCCGGTGGCCAAGATCACCGACTTCGGGATCAGCAAGCTTTCCGATTCGATCAATCAGCAAAATAATTCGGCGCTTGTCGTTTCGATCCCGTATATGGCGCCCGAGCAGCTGAATGTCAAACGATATGGGATCGACGAGAAGATCGGCTATAATCTGGACCTCTGGTCCCTCGGCGTAACGATCTATGAGATCATTACGGGAAATGTGTTGTTCAAGAACAGCGATAGGGATACCAGCGAGCAGATAATGACCAATATTATGGCGCCGGAGCTACCGGAGAAGATCAACGAGCTGCCGCAGCCATTTTTGGATATCGTCCGGCGCTGTGTAGTGAAGGACGCACGCGAGCGGGCGCAGACCGCGGATGAATTGATCGAGCTGTTGCACCGGCCGGTGGTGGTAACGCCCGTTGCGGCCCCGGTGACGGAGCCGGTAGTGGTAACGCCCGTTGTAGTCGCGCCGGTGGTCGCACCCGAGATCACCCCGGTGGTCGAGTCAGTTGCGACGCCCTTGGTCGAGTCCGTTGCTACCCCGGTGGTCGAGTCCGTTGTGAC
Organism: Puia sp.; assembly: GCF_036500295.1. Classification (NCBI taxonomy): domain Bacteria; kingdom Pseudomonadati; phylum Bacteroidota; class Chitinophagia; order Chitinophagales; family Chitinophagaceae; genus Puia; species Puia sp. The sequence goes on from NZ_DASYCH010000125.1 coordinate 153,749, forward strand.
GCCGGTTGGCGCTCCGCCGGTGACCACGCCGGAAATGACGGAGGAAGCCGCAGCGCAGGACGTTCTCGCCCGCGTGAGAGCGGTAGTAAAGAAACAGGCAGTGGCAGCGCCCGTGACAGACGAGGCTTCCTCTGGGATGGATACGCCATACGAGCCGGAGACGCCGTTTGAACCGGAGCCCTGGGCTGTCCGGCCAAAGAGACGGCGGGTTGGCTTGAGGATCGCGATCGTCGCAGTGGTCGTTATTCTGGCGACCGGGCTTTATATCTATAGTCAGGATCAGCGGTTGCGCGCCGCGTTGGGCTTCCCCGCGCAGCAGGAGGATCCCGCAAACATCGGTTCCGGCGGATCGCCGGCTACCACACCCGCGGCCGGAGCAGCGGGGGCGACACCTTCGCGTGCCGATTCCGTGAAGACTCAGGGGAATGTTGTGACGGGAGCGGAAGCAGAGAAAAAGCCGCACAGGGCCAGACGAGAGCATGTTGCGCCGGGAGCCGGAGGCGCAACGTCCACAGGAGCCACCGTCCCGGGAGGGTCTGCCACCGGAGACGCAGCCCGGCGCGCCGCCGATCGGGCCGGATCAGCAGGAGTGGAGGCGCCGAAGTATGTGCTGTTGCTGTCTACGCCTACCACCTGCACCATCAATATCAACAATGCACCCTATGGGGTGTTGGAGAGCGGTAAGACGATGAAGGTCTACCTCTCGCCGGGGAATTATATCATCCAGGCGACGAGCAGCAGTGATGCATCGGCCGTTTATACCGGTCGCCTCGTTGTTCAGGAAGAGAATCTCAACCAGGTAGGAAAATATAAGATACCACTCTAATCCTTACTGCTTCAAAATCTCCTCCAGTCCGTTGTTGAGCCGCGTGAGCACGGCGGGATCGGAGCGGTGCGGAGCATATAAAAGCTGATTACAGAGTTCGAGCAAAGGCGTGACCTTTTCCGCGAGGAAAGGGTCTTTTTGTTGGAGGAGATGGACGAGCTGCTCTTCGGCCCAGGCATCGGTATTCAACCGGGATCGGAGAAAGTGGAGGAGGGTTTCTTTGATGCCGGCCAGTTGGCGTTCTTCTTCCGGGAGTTTGGGTTGCCCGAAATCGGCAGGAGTAGGTGTAGCGGGCGGGGGTTCGGCGGGTAGGGTCGTGGCAGGGACCGTCGGCTCCGGGACGGTCGCCGCGGGGGTCACAGGCGCAGGGACGGTCGCCGCGGGGGTCGCAGGCTCCGGGGCGGTCGCCGCGGAATCGGTTATCGTCGTGGCGCGACGGCGGCGGGATCGAAGGATCAGCAATACGAGAACGACAACGATGAGCAGGATCGGAAAAAGGAGTTTGACGATGATCGGGCTACCGGTCGACACCGGGGGCGCCGTTGTGGTAGGAGCAGGGGCTGCCGGCCGGGCGATCGCCGGGATGTCCATGACGTGAACGATCAGGCTGTCGGTGTTTGTGCTGTGATATTTTGCGCCGGCCGGATCGAAGTAGGCCAGCTCCATGGGCGGCAGGGCATATTGTCCGGCGACCGATGCGGTGAAAGGAATGGCAAAGGTCTTGGTTCCGGTTTGGGGTATGGTGCTGTCGTTCACGTCCCAGCGTTGCAACGGCTCCAGATGCCGGAAGCCGGCGGGCCAGCGGATATAGGGCACCGCGATATTGTCAAAGCTGCCGGCGCCGGAGATATCCACCAGCAAGGTATCGTTACCGGCGGAATCGGGCCGGGGAGCCGTGAGCCGGCTTTGGATCTTCCATTTTCCCACGAGGCCGTTGAATGCCGGCGGCCGGTCGATGGCGGGCAGCGGCTGGACATGGATCGTTGTCTTACGGCTGGTGACGACGCCTGAATATTGGGCGGCCTGCCCATCGGCCCGGGTGTAACTCACCGTGTTGCCGGCCTGGAGGGGCTCGATAGTATAGTCGCCGGTTTGCAAGGGAGTGATCAGGGCCTGCCAGACCGTGAAGCCATGATAATGCCGGCCGTCGATCGTCTTGTCGGGCAGCGGAGTCTCATCCGGCTTGCGTTCTTTTACCGTAAACCCGTTGAGTATGGGTTTTGACGTTACGGTGGACGTACTGTGCAATGCGGTGTAGAGCCTGTAGCTAAGGAGTACCTGCTGGCCGGGATAGCACTCGGCATGATCGACGGTAGTGACGATGAAAATATTATCCCTGATCTTTTTTGCAGGGTCCTCGCCGGGGGCGAGGACCGAACGTTTGGACGGATCGTCGATGGGCAGATCGTCAAAGGCACGCTGAGCAAGGGACAGCCGGGGGAGGAATATCCCGAAAAGGAAAAGAAGGTAAAGGAGTTGTTGCCTGCGCATGCCGGATAGGCAGCAATTTTGGGGCCGGGGTTAATTCCGGATGATCCGGCGGCCCTGGCTGTCGGGGGGGCCCAGCACTTCATTCATTTTCTTCACATAGTCCGCCCGGCTGATGACGCGGCCGCCACCGGGGGCCTTCAGGTCCCGGCCTTCCACTTTATCCTGGATCTCTTTTGCGGTAAAAACAACCTCGCCCTCCCCCGCATCTACTTTTAGGATGGCGCCGGGCAGACCGTTGAATTGATCAGGACCGGCAGGCAGGGGGATATCGCCGGTATACCAGGCGACCACCTTGCTTCCGCGTGGGGTGGTTGTCGTTGCCTTTTTACAGTCATGACCGAGGATAATAGTGTCGCCGCCGGACAGCTTCCAATCCAGTGGTTTGAGCGTGTCGCTGATGATATATTTCTTTTCCTCCAGCATGGCCTCTTCGAGGAGCCGACCGCTGCCGTAATTTCTATAGACAATGCCGTCGTCACCGGGGCCGTTGAATCTCATGTTGATGTGGGCGCCGTTCCCGGTGTTGTTGTCAAAAGGATCGGGGGCCTCGTCCTTTGGCATTGCCTTGTAGACGACAATGCTGTCTTTGAACAGAACCTCATAGACCGCGGTCTGAAACTGCGGGACCATGGCCTTTATCTGATCATCCTTCAGCCGGCGATGAAGATCGATCTTTCTTTCATAAACGATGGCGCCCTGACGGGTCTGAGCGGATAGCACAGGCGGGATCAAAAGGAGGAAAATGAGCTGCTTCATATTGTTTTGTCTTTGTATCAAATATATCCCAGGAGGTGGTTAACCAAACTGGATATAAGGTTAATTAAGGTTAATGCCTGTTCGTTGGATGACCGGCCCCCTTTACCTTTACCGCATGATAAGGAGATCGGAGATGATGATGCTGGCCGCCGTATTAATGATCATGACGATCATCGGGGTTGGCGCATTCCAGGGATACTGGATCCGAAAATTGTATGTCGAGGAGTGGAGTACGCTCAAGCGGGAAACGGAGGTTGCCTTCCGGGATGTCGTCTACCAGGTGCAGATGCAGCGATTCCGTAAGAACAAGCATTTTCTCGAAGAAGCTGGAACGCACCGGGCAGGTGCATCCGACGATCTTTTTATGTACAATGTGCTGGACAGCTTTAAAACCGTAATAAAGGATTCTCTGGGGAAAGATACTCAGCCCGGACCGGCGGGACAGATAAGAAGGATGTCCTTCTCCATTCGGACGGATGCCCGGAATGATACTTTTCACTCGGAGTTCCCTTCTCCCCTATCCCATGACGTAGTAGTCAATCTCCCCTTCATCATCCGTTATCTGTCGGGTAAGGATTCCACCAGTCCCCCCTTATCGGTTGGGGAGATCGATAGTGCCTATAAAAAGACTTTGTTGAGGGCCGGTATCACAGTTGCTTACCGGCTGGAACGAACGGCCGGGAAAGCGGCCGAACTGGAGAAGCCGATACCCAATGATCAGCTGAAGACTGGATTTATCTATATCGGGCTCTCCAATGCCTATGCCTATCAAGCCATTTTCGCCAACCCATTCCCCTACATCGTCAGGAAACTGCGGCTCCCGATCATCGTCGGATTCCTGTTACTGGCGTTTACGGCGCTATCGCTGATCTTCCTCTATCGCAACCTGGTCCAGCAGCGGCAGATCGCAGCCATTAAAAATGAGTTTATCAGCAATATGACCCATGAGCTGAAGACGCCGATCGCAACCGTGACGGTGGCCGTGGAGGCGTTGCGTCATTTCGGAGCGCTGGACGACCCGGAAAAGACCCGGGAATACCTGGATATCTCCGCCCTGGAGATACAACGGTTATCCTTGCTGGTCGACAAGGTGCTGAAGCTCTCGCTTTTCGAGAACCGGCAGATCGAGCTCAAACCCGAACGGATCGATGTAGCCACACTGGTAGCCGAAGTGATGGCCAGCATGAAACTGTCCTTTGAAAAAGCGGGCGCCAGCGTACGGCTGAGTTGCGAAGAAGACGCTCTTTTTGTCCGGGCAGACCGGATGCACCTGGCCAGCGTGATCAGCAATCTGCTCGACAACGCCCTGAAGTACAGCCGCGAGAGTCCCGTATTGGCGATCGGTGTCTCGAGGGAAGGGGATGTCGTCCGGCTTTCGGTAGCAGACAACGGGATCGGTATTCCGGCGGCATACCGGGAGAAAATATTTGAAAAGTTCTTCCGGGTACCATCGGGAGATCATCATAACATCAAAGGATATGGACTGGGCCTTAGTTATGTCCACCATATCGTGATGCGCCATGAAGGAACTATCTCGGTCGAGAGCAAGGAGGGGAAAGGAAGTTTATTTACCATCCAACTACCGGCAGCATGAGCAAGATCAGGGTACTTTATGTGGAAGACGAGATCTTTCTCGGAAAGATCGTAAAAGAAACGCTGGAGAGCCGGGGGTTTGAAGTGCTGATGGAGACGAATGGGGCAAGAGTACTGACCCTGTTCGAGAACGTCCGGCCGGATATCTGTGTGCTGGACATCATGCTGCCCAACGTCAGCGGCTTCGAGCTGGCAGAAGCGATCCGCGCGCGAAATGACGATATCCCCATCATCTTTCTGACGGCCAGGACGCAGACGGAGGATCTTGTCCGCGGTTTTCGCACGGGGGGAAACGACTACATCCGCAAGCCGTTTAGCATGGAGGAACTGATCGTGCGGATAGAGAATTGCCTGCGGGTAAGGAGGGAACCGGCGTCGGCCGGCGTTATCCCCGAGTCATTGACTATCGGCGAATATATCTTTCATCCGTACCGGCAGGTGTTGGCGGGTGGCGGAGAAGAACGGAAGCTCTCCTACCGGGAAAGCGAACTGCTTCGACAGTTGTGGATGAACAAGGAAAAGGTCATCGAACGCGAGGATATTTTGCAGGCTATCTGGGGGAATGATTCTTTCCTGAACAGTCGCAATCTGGACGTGTATATCACCAAGCTGCGGAGTTATCTGAAAGCGGACGACCGGGTGGAGATCCTGACGATAAAAGGTGTCGGGTACCGGTTTGTTATTCCGTGAGATCATCGCGTCTGCTTCAGCGTAATTTTAACCTTGCTTAACCTTTCTCACAGGTTACTTAACCCCGGCCGGTGCTTTCCCATCTTAGTTTTGGACAAATTCATCCCATGTCCAAAATTCTATTTTTCGCCCTTCTTTTTCTGCGTTTTTCGGCTTCCGCGCAAACGATCTCCGGTCGCGTGATCGATAGTATTGCGGGTAAAGGATTGGCCTATGCGACGATCTCGCTCGTAAGGGCCGAAGACAGCGTGCTGGTCGGTTTTTCCGTGGCGGACAGCAGCGGCCGGTTTCGGCTTACCGGCATCCGGCAAGGACAGTTCCTGCTCTCGGTCTCTTACGCGGGCTATGTTCCGGTTTGGAAGCCGGTGTCGTCAGCCGCCGGTCAGTATGAGGCCGGCACGGTCGCCCTGACGCCGGTGGGATTACGGGATGTGCAGGTGGTGGCGCGGCGGCCGCCGGTAGAGATCAATAATGACACGCTGGAGTTCAACAGCGAGAATTTCAAGACGCAGCCGAATGCCGTGGTGGAAGACCTGTTGCGGAAGATGCCGGGGGTGACGATCGAGAGCGATGGTTCCGTCAAGGTGAACGGGCAGACCGTGAAGCGCGTGTTGGTGAATGGCAAGGAATTTTTTACGGGGGATGTGAAGATGGCGACGAAGAACCTCAATGCCGATGCCGTGGATAAGGTGCAGGTGTTCGACCGCAAGAGCGATCAGGCCGGTTTTACAGGGGTAGATGATGGGAATAGCGAAAAGACGATCAATTTGAAATTGAAGAAAGACCGGAACAACGCCTTATTCGGAAAATTAATGACAGGGGGAGGTGCTGAAGGCCGGTTTGACGGCCAGGCCAATATCAACCGTTTCAAGGGAGATGAACAGCTTTCATTTATCGGAATGGGAAATAATACCAACCGCCAGGGCTTCACCCTGATGGATGTGCTGAATTTTACCGGCGAACTTTCGCGGGGGATGAAAAATGGCGGAGGCGGTGTACAAATCCAGCTTGGCGATCCCAGCAACAATAACGGACTACCGATAACCGGGCTTGGCCAGGGGCAGCAGGGGGTGGCGACGACTGCCGCGGGCGGATTGAATTATAATAACGCCTGGGACCAGGGGCGAACCAACCTGAACGCCAACTATACGATGAGCCATGTCCGCCTGCTGACGGACAAGGAATCGGCGATGCAGAATCTGTTGCCGGGAAATATCTATACAACGTTGGACAGTTCGCACACGGTGCACAGCGCGGCGCAGCAGCGGTTCAACGTCATCATCGATCAGCAGCTGGACAGCTCGCTGTCGCTGAAGTTGACGCCTTCCTTTACCTGGCAGCACTCCGAAAAGAACGACCATTCCAGCTATCTCAGCACCCTGCCTGACGGGTCGGTCCTGAATACCGGGTTCACCAATAGTCAGTCGCAGCCGGGAGCTTTTAATGTTACGACAGAGGCGTTGATCCGAAAAAAACTGGCCAGGAAAGGGCGGACGCTCTCGGTTGACTTAAACCTGAATTATAATCACAGTACCAGTACGGGGACCCAGGTCTCCAACAATACCTTTTATGAAGGCGGGTTGATGACCGACTCGGCCCTAAACCAATATTTATCGCGAGACGCCGTGACGAGGAGCCTTGGCGGAAATATCACTTATACGGAACCGATCGGCCGGCGATCGCTGATGGCATTCAGCGGGTTCTACAATTCCAACACCGGCAGCAGTAACAAACAGACGTTTGATCCCGATCCCGCTACAGGTAAGCATGACAGCTTCAATACCCTGCTGAGCAATGATTTCAGCAGTCACTACCAATATTCCGGGGGCGGGATCAGTTTCCGAAGTAATCCGCGAAAAGCGATGATCACGGCAGGAGCAAATTTCCAGGCAGCCACGCTAAGCGCCGTGAACAACAGCGGGGGGCGGACGATCCGGCAGGCGTTTACGGATGTTCTGCCTAATGTCATTTTTAAGTACCTCTTCAGCAGCACGAAGAATCTCGAACTGGACTACTTCACCAGTACCATACAGCCCAGTGTTACCAAACTGCAACCGGTGGCCGACCTTAGCGATCCCTTGAATATCCGGACGGGGAACCCCGATCTCCGGCGCTCGTATAACCACCAGGTCTCGCTGAGCTACTTCAACGCCGGCCCGTCGAAACGGACCAGCCTGATGGCAACCGTCAATTATAACGAGACCGCCAATGCCATGGTGGAAAGTGATTCGGTGAACCCGGCCGGAGCGCGGGTGATCACGCCGGTGAATGCAAATGGGGTGCGCAACCTCTTCAGTAATGTCGATCTCGGCTTTCTTTTGCGGAAGATCTATTCACGCGTGGAGATCGGAAGTTATTTTATATACGGCGAAAACGTATCCCTGCTGAATGGGCTGCGGAATAATATCCAATCTACGACGATCGGACCGCGCATGGTGTTCGATTATACCCGGGAGGACAGGATCGATGTCGAGCTGACGGCGTCGCTCTCGTTCTATTCGGGCAGGTACTCGTTGCAGTCTGCCTTGAATACACACTATATGCGACAGAACTATGGAGCAAACGTGACGGGGTATCTGCCGTGGCGGATCTCGGTGCACAGCGAGTTCACGGCCACCGTCAATACGGGGCGGGCGGATGGATACAATACGACCATCCCTTTGTGGAATGCGTCGATCGCGAAGGCACTCCTGAAGAACGATCGCGGGGAAGTAAAGTTGGGCGTGACGGACCTGCTGAACCGGAATACGGGGATCACCCGGAGCATCAACCAGGGAAATATCCTGGATGAGCAATACAATGTGTTGCGGCGGTATTTTTTGGTAAGTTTTACGTATAGCCTGAACAAGTCCGGCTTGAAGACCAGGGGACGGATGATCCGAACGCGGACGATCGGGGACTAGGAGGCGGTGGCGGGTTTGGGTTTTCGAAGCTGGAGGAAGAGGCCGATCGCGAAGAGGAGGAGCAGGCCGAGGTAGCACTGTTTGACGATGGGCGCATCCTGGCTTTCGGCGATGGGATGCGAAAGGGGAACCCGGGTGAGGGTTTCGGTGATGGCCGGGATGAAGGAAAAAAAGAGGGTGGTGGACATGAGGATGGTCTCGGTCTTGGGGCCGCGGGCGCCGAAGAGGCGGTGGGCATAGATGCCCAGGGCCAGAAGGACAAGGACCAGCGCGGAGACAACATGTGGTGGCCCGAATTGACCGGTCTTCCTGATGCCGAAGGAGGTGAGGCAGGTGAAGAAGGTGAGGATAACGTACCAGCGGCCGGCGGAGGAACGGGGATCGATCCGGCCGCTTTGAAAGAGGGCGACGAAGGCCGCGATGATAGCCAGGATGCTGATGACGGTATGGATGATCCCGAGCGTGGAAAGATGGTTGGGCATAGTGTTGGTTTTGGAGTTGACGGGAAGATACGAAGATTACGGATCAGTGCACCGGGTAAGGGCCTTCCATAAATTCTTCTTCGTGATAACCCTTACAGCCGATGGCTCTGGCAAGGGGGCTTTGGAGGGTCTCGCCTGCACTCAGCCGGGTCAGCAGGTACCCGAAGTCGTGGCGGGGCTGCCAGCCAAGCTCGATTCGGGCGAGGGCATTGTCATAGACCCGGTCGATGCCGGTGAACATCTTCCAGCCGCGTTTGGCATATACCTCTTCATAGCCGGGGAAGAGGCGCCTCACGACGGCGGGAGTGTCGGTGCGCAAAAGAGCCAGATCTTCGGGGGTGAAAGGGGTTGTTGCGCTGATGATGTACTTGCCAAACCCGAGAGACTCCGCTTTTTGGGCGGCGGCGAGGAGGGCGGTGACGGTGTCCTCGATATCCACCCGGCGAAAAAGATATTCATTGGCCTTGAGGTTGTCACTGGTATAGATCTCCCGCATCTTTTTGTTGTCATCATCTTCAGGAAAGAAGCGGGAGGTCCGCAGGACGATGCAGGGCAGCCTGAAATTGCGATGGTAGAGCTGGCAGAGATCCTCCGCCGCTTCCTTTGTCACCCCATAGATATTTTTCGGGATGGATCGCGTGTCTTCGGTGACCCATTCGGCGGGCTCGCCGGCGGGTGGAATGAGCGCGTCCCCAAAAGCGCTGGTCGTGCTGGTGAAAACAAAGCGTTTGACACCGGCGGCGACCGCTTCCTGCAGGAGGTTCAGGGTCCCGGTAATATTGGTGTCGATAAACAGCTGTGGGGTATGGGTCGCGACATGCGGCTTGTGGAGGGTGGCGGTATGGTAGACGGTGTCCACCCCTTCCATACACTGACGGACGAAGTCGCGGTCGACGATAGTGCCGACACGGTGGGTGAAAGGAGATTCGAGGATGTCGAGACCGAGAACGGAGGTGGAACCGGCTTTCAGCGTTCGGACCATGGCTTCCCCAAGATGGCCTGCGCTGCCTGTGACGAGAGCTTTCATCGATTAGCGATTATTCAGCGATGAAGGTAAGGATTTTGGGTCGCTTGTACGATCTTGTACCGAGATGTACACCGGATGATCGGGGTTTCCGGGGTTTTTGGGGGAAATTTAGAAGTATGAAAAAGCTAACTGAATTAGGACCCATCTTTTATGCGATCGCGGTCGCCGGTTTTGGCGTCAATCAGCTGCTGGCGCAAGATTTTCTGACGGGCTTGTTCCCGGTGCCCGCGGGATTACCGCTACGCCAAGTCTGGATGATCCTGAGCAGCCTCGTTTTCCTGCTTGCGGCAGTGGGAATGCTCTTTCCTGGCCGGAAGTATCTTGCCGCGGCGCTGGCGGGAACGAGTTTTTTTGTCTTTTTTCTTCTGTTGCATTTGCCGAAACTGCTGGGTGACCTGTACAACCCCGTAGTGTGGACTCCGCCTTTCGAAGCGTTGATGCTGGGAAGCGGGGGGTTCGTGATCGCCGCCTACCTGGTCAATTCGGGTCCCGGGGATGCAAGATGGGATAAGCCCCTGAATATTATGGGGCTGGTGAGCCAGTACCTGTTTGCCGTGGGGCTCGTCGTGTTTGCCGTGCTGCATATCAAATACAATGATTATATACAGACCTTGATCCCGGCATGGATGCCGGGGCATGTATTTCTGTCCTATGTCGTGATCGCCGCTTTTTTGTTGTCCGCCCTGAGTTTTTTCACCGGGTTGAAGCTTTCGCTGGCGTCGGCGCTGCTGGGGATCATGTTCCTGCTTTGGGTATTGTTATTACATGGACCCCGGGCTATCGGAAAGTTAACCGCAGAGCCCGAGTGGTCGAGTCTGTTTGTCGCTTTGGCGGTATGCGGGGCTGCTTTTACCATCTGCCGGCAGACGCGGGTATGGGCTCGCCAACGCCTCGAGCGCGGAGCCTTTGCGAATTGAAGAACGGACCACCCGCCCGGGGCCGTCCGCAGCCCTTTATTGAACCTCGGATAAACTATCAGCCGAGGCTTTTTCTTATCGCGATAAGATCTTCCTCTCCGAATTGGGCTTGCGCCTCACGGAAAGATTGGAAGGCCTGCTCGGCCAGCGGCGTCTGCCAGCCTTCGGAACGGGCAAGGCCAAGATCCTTGACGATCCATTTCAGGGCAAATGCCGCCTTGTAATTGTTATTGATGACGAGGTCGCCTTTTATCTTCGCGTATGCGTTTGCCATCGCTCCGTTGTTAACGATATTCATAAAGTCTTCTATCCTGACGCCGTGCTTTTCGGCGAAGAGGGTCGCTTCGGCCAGCGCCTGGGTGTGTAGGCCGAGCAGGAGGTTGATGGCCAGCTTGGCGGTGTTGCCCGCGCCGGTGTCGCCGAGATGAAGGGTGAGTTTGCCGAGGGATTGGAGAACAGGGGTCGCTTTTTCATAGGCAGCGGCCGATCCTCCCACCATGATCACCAGTTGACCTTCTTCTGCCTGCTTGACGCTGCCGCTTACCGGCGCATCGAGATATTCGTTGCCCTGTTGTTTGCAGGCCGCAGCGAATTCATGGCTGATGCCGGGAGAGATGGTGCTCATATTGATGATCAGCTTCCCGGATGTCTTTGCGGCTAACAAGCCGTTGTCGCCGGTGAAGCAATCCCGGATAGCCTGGTCATCGGAGACCATGAGAAAAACGATATCGGTATTCCTTATCAGTTCCGCGGGAGTGGCGGCGATCGTGGCGCCGGCGGCCTTGAGGGCGGACTCTTTTTCCTTGCTGCGATTGTAGACGGTGACCGGGTAGCCGGCGTTGAGGTGACGCCGGGACATGGGCGCACCCATATTGCCCAGACCGATCCAGCCGAGTTTTGTATTGTTCATTCCGCAAAGGTGCGAATCTTTTGTGAACACCGGCGAGGAATGGTACAGGAATTGCAAGGGGTTAACACTAAAAGAATGAGTATGTTCCGCACCAATGGAAAAAAATCGACGACAAAGGTTTTGGTCGTTGAAGATGAAGGCGATATGTGTCTGCTGCTGGAGTTGTTGCTGGATACCGAAGGAATGGAAGTAGATCATGTCCGATCCTTATCGGACGCCAGGGAATTCCTCGAGAAAGAACAACCTTCCCTGATCGTGCTGGACAACCGGCTCCCCGATGGACTGGGGATCGATTTCATCGCTTATCTCAAGGCACAGTATCCGGCGATTAAGATCCTGATGATCTCAGGCGTCGATATAGCCGCAAAAGATGCGGCACTGGAGACCGGGGCCGATACCTTCCTGTCGAAGCCATTTACCCAGTTGCAGCTGAAGACCAGTGTGAGCAGCCTGTTGAATTAAGCAAGAGCGGGGCCCTGTTTAATAATACGCCGAACGTGTGAGGAAGCCGAGATCGGCATGCGGCGATTTGGCTCCGTTATAGAGCCAGTCCTCCGGCTTCGTTCCGTGCATTTCAGCCTTGAACTTTGTTTTTAGTTCGGTCTCGTGTTCGCGGCCATAGATCATATACGGTCCCCTGCTGGGCGTACCTTATGGTGATTAAAAATAATAAAAAAGCCGTACCGGAGCGAACCGGTACGGCTAAAGACAGATTTCCGTGAATTATTGTTGCATACTGGAACCGGCATCACCCATGCCCTGGCCGTTCATACTCTTGCGCTTGAACAGATTGAGGTCCATCTTCCCAAAGCGATAGGAAAAGACGAGGCGGAAGAGCTGGGGATCCTTCAACCGATCGAATTCCTGCGAGAAGAAGGGGCTGCTGCTGAACTGATCAGACCAGCGGTTGCGGAAGATATCGGTCATAGTGGCCGTTATCGACGCCGCATTCTGTTTCAGGAAGCTGTACTTCACCGCAAGATCGAACCCATAGTAAGGCTTTATATATCCCTGGGCCGAGCTTTGCTGGACGGTTCCGGGAGGGCCGAACTGGTTGTTGTTGAGGTTGATCGGCAGATTGGTCTTCGACTGATAGATCGCCGTCAGCTGCACCGTGAAATTCCCCGGGATCTTGAAGTTGCTGTTGAATTTCCCGAACCAGCTCCATAGCGCCGCCTGCGATGCCTGTTGCAGATTTTCCGTGTTGATATGCGAATTATACACGTTGACATTGAGGGAGATGTCCCACCACTTGGTGATGTTGTCGGTGGAAGTGATCTCGCCGCCTACGGTATAGGCGTTGTTAGCGTTCTCGTACGTGTTGATGAGGACGGGCTGACCGATGGGGTTGATGCCGCTGTCCTGGTAACGCGTGATGAGATTGGTCGTGTGTTTATAATATGCCGAGACAAGCAGGGTATTGTTATGCGGGAAGGTCTTCATGTAGGTCAACTCGGTGTTGTACGTGAATTCCGGTACGAGATTGGGGTTACCGCGGGTGATGTTAAGGGTATCCGAGTAATCCGTGAAAGGGATCAGCTGGAAGAAGCCCGGGCGGTTGATCTTGCGGGTTACGCTAAGCTGCAGCTCCTGGTTGTGTTTCATCTTCTGGCTAAGGAAGATGGAGGGGAAGAGCGCGGTTGGATACGAGTTCTTGAAATGCTGGTCGTTATTCAGCAGATCGCCCGTATAGCGGGAGCTTTCGCCGCGCAGCCCGAGGGCATAGCCGAAGTTACCGATGGCGCTGGTGAAGTTGACATACGCCGCATAGACGTTGCTGGTGCTGGTATAGTCACTCACGCCCAGGGGATTGAATGTCCGGTCGCCTTTATCGTCCAGGGTATACGTGTTGTTGTCGTTGGCCAGTTTCTGGATGCTGGTGCGGAGACCGGCTTCCAGCTTGGTCTTTTCACCGAGCGGGTTGACATAATCCGTCTGGAAAGTATAGAAACTGGGTGCCGCGGTTCCCGTCTGCAACTGCCGGGTCGTATACGCGATAGTGCTTTTGGAAGGGTCCGTGTAATAGTCTGTTGTATAGAGCGAGTTCAACGAGGATTTGACATCGAAGAAGGAGCCGTCGATCGTCCACTCTTCGCCTTTCTTCTCGAAAGTATGCTTCATCCCTGTTTGTACGCCGTTGACATTGAAGGTTCGTTCGTTATTCGAATTGCGGAGCGAATTGACGACCGAGGAGTCACCAACCGGGGGGACGATCGTCGTCCTGATGTCCGAAACATCCGTAGGCTTGAACGAACCCTGAACATGAATATAGGAAGCGGAGAGAGTGGTCTTGTTCGTTACGAACCAGTCCATGCCGACCTGTCCAAACTCAAAATGTCCTTTGCTGCGCTGCAGATCCGACTGATAGAGATGAGTCGTGGTGTCGCGAAGGATGGTCGTACGATCGGTAGTACCTATCGTTCTTGGATTCATCCCGTTGTACATGCCGTTGAGCGTGAAGTTGACCTTATTCTGGCGCAGGCTGAGGCCGACAAGGGCGTTTGGTTGCCCATGGGAGTCGAAGCCGGCCGAAACACTGCCATTATATCCCTGTTTGCGATTTTTTTTGAGGATGATGTTGACGATACCCGCGCCACCGCCGGACGCATCGTATTTGGCGGAGGGATTGGTCATGACCTCAACGCTTTCGATAGCATCAGCCGGGATCTCATCAAGGGTCAGCGTCGTGGGACGGCCATCGATAAAGATCGTTGGCGTCGCGCCGCGGAGGGAGAGATTGCCGTCGATGTCGACGTTCACCGAAGGAACATTACGCATAACATCCACCCCGGTACCCCCTGCGCTGACAATGTTCTGCGCGACGTTGAACACCTTTTTATCGAGTTCCAGTTTCATCGGCGGAGTCTTGGCCGTAACCGTCGCGGTCGCCAGCTGAGCGACATCGGTAACGAGTTTCACCGCGCCCAGGTCCTTTTCGAAAGAGGGTATGGCACCATACGGATTGTTATTGCCCTTTCCCGGCGTAGTCTGCGCAGCGGCGGGTATGATGGTGAAGTTTACGTCCTGCGGTTTGTACCCCGTAGCGGAAATGCGGACAACAAGGGGTTGAACGATGGGAAGATCTTCGAAATTGAATTCGCCATTAGCCTTGGTGTCCATCCCCTTTATAAGAACGAGCTTTTTCTTTTTTGTAGCAGGATCGGTGGTGGACTTCAATACGACGGCCGTTGCCTGGACAGGCTGGCCCGCCGAGTCCGTCACTTTACCGAATGCCCGACCGATGGAAGGCGGAGGACCGGCGGGTCTTCCGCCGGGAGCGCCGGGTTTTGCACCCGGGGCGCCTTGTCCGCCGGGAGCCTGAGCCTGCGCAAGGTCAGCAAACAGGAAAGAAAGGAAAAGGATAGCAACTAATTTTCTCACGATTGTAATTTTAGATGACAAAGGTAATTTCGGTGTTTGGTTCCTTCGACAGCAATACTGCAAACGGAGCAAAAAACGCGGTAAACGGCATAAATCTGTCGGCAAACGAAATTGGTGCGTTACCCGCCGGAAAACGGGTCAGATAGCGCGCTTTGCGGCGCAATCCCCCCGTTATAATTACGCATTTACGCCCCTTTGAAGCGGAATTTTCCATCTAGTTTTGAGAAAAAGTAAAAATTATGAGAAAAGTAAAATTGCAGGTTCAGCTTTCCCTTGACGGCTTTATGGCTACCCCCGATCACAAGATGGACTTCCTGGAATGGAACTGGGATGAGAAGTTGAAGAAATATGTCGGTGATCTTACCGGGTCTTCCGACACGATGATACTGGGTACGGTATTATACCAGGGAATGGCAGCCCATTGGCCGGCGATCAAACCGGACAATGAGATGTATGCGGCTGCGCAGGGTTTTAATGCGATGAAGAAGGTTGTATTCTCTTCCGCGTTGAAGGGTCAGCCGCTGGAATGGAATAACAGCGAGCTGGCAGCGGGTGACGCGGCGTCCGTGATCCGTGACCTGAAGAGCAAGCCGGGGAAGGACATCATAGCATATGGCGGCGAGCGGTTTGTGCGGAGCCTTTTAAAAGAGGATCTGATCGACGAATACCATTTGTTTGTGAACCCGGCGGCGATCGGCAAGGGGTTGACGATATTTGGCGGGCTTGAAAGGTATAAGAAGTTTGGTCTCGTTGCGGCTACACCGTTCGAGTGCGGGATCGTCGTGTTGCAGTATAAGCCTATTTAACTCCTTTGGCGGGATCCCAGTTGCCGGCGAGTTTGCGAATGATCAGGATCTGTCCGGTGTGATAAGCCGTATGGGCGTTTACGTGATCGATCGCCGAGGCCCATTTCTTCAGTGTTGCGTCATCGCAAGTTTCGATCGCTTTCTCCCAATCTGCCATGACTTTATTGAGTTGCTGGACAGTGGTGGTCCAGGACGCCTCTGTAAAGGCGAAGGTCTCGTTGTTATCGCCGCTGAAGGGGGTCCGTTTGCGGCCATAGAATTTGTCCAGCTGGTCGCGGTTCCAGAACAACAGATGATAAGCCAGCTGGCCGACGGAATGGACGGAGTCGGCCGGCTTCCACATGGCCTGTTTCGCGGTGAGCCCTTCGAGGGCGACGGAAATGGGGGCATACCAGTCCTCTTTGTTCCAGGTATTGCGGAACTGTTCCAGGAGGATAGAGCGCAGCGTGGCTTCTTTTTGCTGGGCGGCGGCAGGCGTGGCGACCAGAATGCTGCCGGTGAGGGTAAGAGTTAGGATCGCAATGGATAAGAGATGTTTACGCATGGCTTAGCAGATATTTTCTCAAATTTATGTTTTCCTGGGAATGGGGTAACGACTGTTTGATAAGTGGAGGGGATACCGTGATGTTTGACCTTTTCACCGGCTTTTCTGGCAGGTAATAGTATATTTAGGGACATCAACCCCTACAAAT
This sequence comes from Puia sp., assembly GCF_036500295.1. Lineage (NCBI taxonomy): Bacteria > Pseudomonadati > Bacteroidota > Chitinophagia > Chitinophagales > Chitinophagaceae > Puia > Puia sp. The sequence continues at coordinate 170,223 of NZ_DASYCH010000125.1, forward strand.
ATGTCTATTCCTTTTCGAAAAATGACGGCGACGCTTGCCGGCCTGTTGCTGGTTCTTTCACAAAGCGGATGGGCGCAGGGTACGCGACTGCTGCGGCAGCCGAGCCTGGGCGCGACGCAGATCGCCTTTGAATATGGTGGTGATATCTGGGTAGTGGACAAGAACGGCGGCGAGGCCAGAAGGATCACGAGCACGGCAGCGACCGAGAGTGATGCACATTTCTCACCGGATGGAAAATGGATCGCCTTTACCTCCAACCGAAGCGGGACGACGGCGGTGTATGTCGTTGGTACCGAAGGCGGCAACCCGACCCGGCTGACCTGGTATCCCGCGCCCACTTCCGCCCGGGGCTGGACGCCGGATGGGAAACGGATAATATATGCATCGGCAAGAGAGACGGGACCGGTCAACTATAACCGCTTGTGGAGTGTAGCTTCCGGCGGCGGGGCTTCGGATCTTCTGCCGGCGCCCTGGGGATTCGACGGAAGCCTGTCGCCGGACGGAAAGAAGATGGTCGTCGACCGGGTAAGCCGGTGGGATGTGGAGTTTCGTCATTATCGCGGCGGACAGAACACCCCGTTACGCATCCTGGACCTGGAGTCGCTCGCCGAGACGGAATTACCGGGTGAGCGGACGATGGATATTCACCCGGTGTGGCAGGGAGACGAAGTGTTTTTCCTGTCCGACCGGGATTTTATCATGAATGTATGGGCCTATTCGGTGAGTAAGGGGAGTCTGCGGCAGGTGACCCATCTGAAGACCGGAGATATCAAATGGTTGAGCGGCAACGGGAAGGAGTTGGTCTACGAGCATGGCGGTTATCTGTTCCTGCTGGACCCGGCCTCGGGCGCAAGCCGCCAGCTGGAGATCACCGTGCATGGAGATTTCCCGTGGGCGGAATCGCATTGGGAGAATGTGACCAGCCGTTCGACATCGGTTTCGCTATCGCCGACGGGCAAGCGAATATTGGTGGAAGCGAGGGGTGAGGTGTTTACCGTTCCGGTGGAGAACGGCAACGCGCGGAATCTGACGAATAGCAACGATGCCGCCGACCGGTCGCCGTTGTGGTCGCCGGATGGGAAGCAGATCGCCTGGTTTTCGGATAAGGGAGGCGCGGGGTACGCCTTGTATCTTACCGGCCAGGAAGGCAAGGGTGAACCAAAGAAAATTTCGATCGGCGAGTCGAAGCTGGCATGGGAACCTTGCTGGTCGCCGGATAGCAAGTATATCGCATTTGAAGATAATAAGGTGCGGGTGCGCGTCGTGGAGGTGGCGACGGGGAAGATCACGCCGGTGGATGTCGGCGGGGCCAATATCGAGCGCGGTGGAATGGGATTGGTGTGGTCGCCGGATTCGAAGTGGCTGGCCTATTCGAAGACCGGAACAAATAATTTCCGCCGGATCATGGTATGGTCGCTTGCAACGGGGAAGATCGCCCCGTTGAGCGATCCGCTTGCCGATGCGACACAGCCCGCCTGGGATAGAGATGGGCGGCATTTGTATTTCCTGGCGAGCACGGATGCGGCGTTGGGTTCGGGTTGGGCCAATACGAGTGCGATCCTGGCGCGACCGGGTTTTGCAGGGTACGTGGTGGTGTTGCGGAAAGAGGACGGTGCGCCGTTTCCGCTGAAGAGTGATGATGAGGCGGAGGGCGGCGCTGCCGCCGGCACGGCAAAGAAGGACAGTACGAAGAAAGATAGTTTGGCATCGTCGGTGCGCATCGATTTTGAAAATCTGGACCGGCGGACCGTTGCCCTGCCGATACCGGTCGCGAACTACCGGGGGATGATCGGCGGCCCGAAGGGTTCCGTATTTATCCTCACCGGAGAAGGAACGCTTAGCCGGTTTGTTTTGGACACAAAGAAACTGGAAGAATATGCCCAGCATGTCGGGCAGGCGGATGTGTCGGCCAACGGTGAAAAGCTGCTGATCCATTCCGGGAACAGCTTCCGGGTCGTGGCCGCGGGCAAGCCGCCGGCGCCGAATGAAGGCACGGTGGCGGTGAACCTGCGGATGAACCTCGACCGGACCCAGGAATGGAAACAGATCTTTACCGAAGCATGGAGATACGAGCGGGATTATTTCTACGATCCGGCGCTGCACGGCCGTGACTGGGACGAAGTGTGGGCGTATTACTCGCCGATGATCCCGTATATCCGGCATCGAAGCGATCTGACCTATCTGCTGGATCAGCTGGGCGGGGAGCTTAGCGTGGGTCACAGCTTCGTGTTTGGGGGTGACTTCCCGGCCGTGGATACGCTCCGTGTGGGTTTGTTAGGCGCCGATCTCGTTCCGGCTTCGGGACGATGGCAGATAAAACGTATCTATAGCGCCGAGAGCTGGAACCCGGAGCTGAAGGCGCCGCTGGCCCAACCGGGATTGAAGGTGACGGAGGGGAATTATATTCTGGCGGTGGATGGCGTATCACTTGGCGGCGATGTCGATCCTTATTCGTTGCTCGATGGGAAGGTGGGACAGCAGACGATGTTGCTGGTGAATAGCAAGCCTTCGGAAGAAGGGGCGTGGACGATCCGCGTGGAACCGGTGGGTTCCGAGGCGGCATTGCGGCAGCGGGCCTGGGTAGAAGATAACCGGCGGAAAGTGGATGAGTTGTCGGGCGGCAAGCTGGGTTATGTATGGGTGCCGAATACCGGCGGGCCAGGCTTCGTGTCGTTCAACCGGTACTTTTTTTCACAGCAGGATAAGCAGGGCGCGGTGATCGACGAGCGGTTCAACGGCGGCGGATCGCTCGATGACTATATGGTGGACCTGATGATCCGGCGACTGCGCGCCGCGATTACCAATGAAGTACCGAATGGACCTGCTTTCCGGCTGCCGGCGGGCATCCTCGGGCCGAAGGTACTGTTGATAAACGAGCTGGCCGGATCCGGCGGAGACTTCTTCCCGTGGGTGTTCCGGCATCAGAAGGTGGGGCCGCTGATCGGTGCGCGGACCTGGGGCGGGCTGGTGAAGTCCTCGGTGCATTATGCGCTGCTGGACGGTGGGGCGATAACGGCGCCGGACAATGCGGTATTCGATCCCGAGGCACATCAATGGATAGCCGAGAATCAGGGGGTTGCACCGGACATCGAGGTTAAGATCGAGGCGGGAGCGGCTTCGAAGGGGAAGGATCTGCAGCTGGAACGGGCGGTGCAGGAGTGTTTGCGCTTGCTGGATAAGGAGCCGAAGGGATCCCTGGAGCATCCGCCTTATTCGAAGCCGGCGGCCAGGCACTAGCGAAACGCGCGGCCATCTTCGGTCTCAAGGAAATTGACGGCTTCATCGTGATCGGTGGAGGTGCTGACCGGAAGCCATTTTTCGAGTTCGGCCTTGCGCGTGGCGTCGGCGGCCTGGAGGATCGCAACGGCTTCACTGCCGAGGACGAGGTGAACGGGAGGATGGGGCTCGTCGACGAGCCTGATCATCGCGCGGGCCGCTTTTTCGGGGTCGCCCATGGGAACGTACTTACCACTGCGGAGATAACTGCGAATGACACCGACACTTGCTTCATAGCCCTCGATATCGGGAGCGAAAGTCATCGAGGCGCCGCCCCAGTCGGTGCGGAAGCCGCCGGGCTCGACGGAGGTCACGTAGATCCCGAGCGGCGCCACTTCTTTTGCCAGGGCTTCGGTGAAACCGCCGAGACCGAATTTGGCGGCCTGATACATACTCAGCCCGGGATTACCGACGCGCCCGCCGACAGAGCTGATCTGGAGGATCCGGCCCGACCGCTGTTTGCGCATCACCGGCAATACGGCCCGGGTGATGGCGATAGGGGCATATAGATTCGTCTCCAGCTGGCTGCGGACCTGCTCGTCGCTGAAGGCCTCCGCGGCGCCGGTGATGCCGAAGCCGGCATTGTTGACGAGAACGTCGATGCGGCCAAAGGTTTTGACGGTTGTCGCGACGGCATCCCGGATCCGGGCGCTGTCATTGACATCGAGCGGCAGAGCAAGGAGCTGCCCGGGGTATTGGGATTCGAGTGATGCAAGCTGTTTGGGGTCGCGGGCCGTTGCTGCGACCTTGTCGCCCGCTGCGAGGACAGCCTCCGTCAGGCTGCGACCCAGCCCGCGGGAACTACCGGTGATGAACCAAATTTTTGCCATTTTATGCTGTTTTTGTAGCCCCAAAGTTCCGGTTTTCCCGGAACGGTAGGTTTGTTGAAAAGCTCAAAGATGGTTTGTTGGGAGGCTCAAAAAAAGACCCGGGCCGCCTGTCGGCGGCCGGGGTCTTAAAAGTATGTGATGTAGAGTCTAATAGACGTGATGCCCTTCCGCGGCGCGTTTGATAAGTTCATCCTTTTTGACGCCGACCTGCATCCCGATAGGCTGGCCGTCGCGATAAGTGACGACATTTATCTGGTTAGCACCCATGGGAAACCGCAGCGGGGTGCCATCATATTTGGGATAGGTGTTGTCGGGGTTTGTCTGATCGAACGTATAATAGATATCCAGCCCGCTGATCTCGGTGGTGAGGCTGACCGTGAGGTCCCCGCCGGCAATTCTCTTGGGGACAAGGATAGGATTGAAGGCGCTGCGTGCATATTTGATACCGGCCGCATCCATCCGTTTGAATTCGGCTTCCATCCTGTGCGTGAAGTCATCCCAGTTGCGGGCCTTCTTCGGGCTCCAATATACCTCGGCAAGGGCAAGCCCGCGGGGCCAGGTCATATATTGTGCATGACGATAGTTGGGAACGGACTCGCTCCAAAGATTGCCCTGACCGCCCAGAATAAGCTTTTCGTCGACACTGTCGGGAACCGGGTCCCAGGAGTAAGAGTCCTTGAGCCGGCAGATGCCATAGGTAGGGGGTTCTACGGAGCTCTCGCCCTGATAGAGATCGATATAGGTATAATCCCAGGGGGTCATGACCACGGGATGGTTCATTTTTGCCGCGGCGATCCCGCCGGACATACCCCGCCAGCTCATGACCGTAGCCGAAGGAGCGAGGCCGCCTTCCAGGATCTCGTCCCAGCCGATGAGCTTTTTGCCTTTGGAGTTGACGATCTTCTCGATTCGTTTTACAAAATAGCTCTGCAATTCATCCACATTCTTGAGATTCTCATCCTTCATCCGCTTTGCGCATTTTGGACAGGCGGCCCAGAATCCCTTGAAAGCTTCGTCGCCGCCGATATGGATATAAGGGTTGGGGAAGAGTGCGGCGATCTCGGTCAGTATCTTGTCAAGGATGAGATATACCGAGTCATTACCGATGCAAAGCGCGTTGTCCTCGCGAACCGGGGGACGGGCGCCGGGGTTGACGCTGTATTGCAGCTGGGTGCAGGAAAGATTGGGATAGGACGAGATCAGGGCCAGGCTATGGGCCGGGATATCTATTTCGGGAAGGATGGTGACATGACGCTCGGCAGCATACCGGATGATCTCGCGCATCTCGTCCTGGGTATAGAAACCGCCGTAGGGAGTGGGTTCGTTTGCCAGCGGCGGCAGGTATTCACCCCAACGGCCGGTGCGGGCCACACGCCACGCCCCATGCTGAGTAAGCTGGGGCAGGCTCTTGATCTCGATCCGCCAGCCCTGGTCGTCGCTGAGATGCAGGTGGAGGGTGTTGAACTTATACCGGACCATGTCATCGATATAGTGCTTTACCTCATCCTTGGTAAAGAAATGACGGCTGACGTCAAGCATCAGACCACGCCAGCCAAAACGCGGGTAGTCGGTGACTTCCACACAGGGGATGTTCGCAGTCTGGCCGGGAGCAGCATCAGCAGGGATCAATTGCAGGAGGGTCTGCATGCCGTAGAAGATACCGGCGGTCGTGTTTGCGCTGATGCGGATACCGGAGGGGGTAACCGAAAGCGTGTACCCTTCGGCGCCGAGGACATTCCGGTCTGCGGGCGTTGTGAGGGTGATCCGTTTGCCCCCTTTGCCCTGTTGCAGGTGCAGGTGTTCGCTCAACCAGCCGGCCGTAGACGCAAAGGAGTCGACGCTTGCGGAAATGGTGGTGGCCGGGGAGAGAACAAAATGGCCGGGTTGTTCTTTGACCGATACAGGCTCTGGAATGATGTGTACGTCCCCGGCCAGTACGGTGCCGGAGAGGGGGATGGCGATCAACAATGACAAAAAACGGGCGAAGATGGACATAGCGGACATTTTTATGAATGAACCGTGAATTTAGAATTTTCCTACCTTTCTGTAAAATGTTGTCCTATGTCCCGGTTTTTTTCGAAACAACTGCTTATCGGCGGCCTGCTATTGGTGGCGGGGTTCCCGCACTGCGATGGCCAGGTGAGCGACTCACTTGCTAAAAAGATCGATCGTGTTTTTAGTGAATGGGACAATACCAGCTCGCCGGGCTGCGCGCTTGCCGTGCTGAAGGATGGGAAAGTCATCTATACCCGCGGTTACGGGATGTCCAATATGGAATATGCCATCGCCATCACTCCCGGCTCTATCTTTCATGTCGCGTCGATATCCAAGCAATTTACGGCGGCCGCCATCATCCGGCTGGCCATGGAGGGGAAGTTGTCGGTAAACGATGATGTTCGAAAATATATCCCCGAGGTCCCCGATCTGGGCCATCCGATCTCGCTCGCCAACCTGATGCATCACAGCAGCGGGCTTCGCGACCAGTGGGACCTTGTAACCCTTGCCGGCTGGCGTGAGGGAGATGATATTACGGAAGATGACATCATGGAGATGGTGAAACGCCAGCAGGACCTGAACTTCCGGCCGGGCGATGAATATCTCTATTGCAATACAGGGTTTACCTTGCTGGGGATCGTTGTAAAGCGGGTGACGGGAGTTTCCTTACGGCACTACGCGGACTCCTGTTTTTTCAAACCGCTGGGGATGAACTCGACTCATTTTCACAGTGATCACACCGAGATCGTGCCCAACCGGACATCGGCCTACGTCCGGGACGGCGATCGATGGGCGATAAATATCCCGGTGTTCGATAACTATGGCGCCACCAGCCTGTTCACGACCGTGGGCGATCTGGCCAAATGGGATGAGAATTTTTATACAGCGAAGGTGGGTGGTCCGGCGTTTATCGATGCGATGCTCAAACCCGGGGTCCTTAATAATGGGGAGTTGCAGACCTATGCCTCCGGCCTGATGCTGGGTCAATACAAAGGGAGAAATTTTGTCGAGCACTCGGGGGCGGATGCGGGATACCGGGCTAATTTCCTGCGCTTTCCCGAGCAGCATTTTTCGGTGATCATCCTGGCCAATCTTGGGAATATCAACCCGACGGAGCTCTGTCGCAAGGTAACGGACCTGATGCTGCCGCCGGGCAAAGGAGAGGTCACCCCGGTAGTCATCGTGGATACGGCGACGATCGGCCGATGGGCAGGAGATTATTACGATTATACGAGCAAGGTGCGCATGAAGCTGGAGGGGAATGCGGTCAATTTTGGCAACAGCGGCTGGCTGAGCCTGAATGGCAATGGACTCCGGGCGTTGAATGATACGGTTTTCATGCATCCTTTCAATGGCGCCGAGTACCGGTTTCATGGTTCGGGGGACAAGGTGATGGTTCTGCTGCGGGCGCCCGGAATGAAGGATCGGAGTTATGAGAAAGTGAAGAAGGTGGCGGTGTCGCTGGCGGGGCTGGAAGATTTTGTCGGGACCTACTACAGCAAGGAGCTGGATGTGCGCTATACCTTCTTCATAAGCGATAATATATTGCAGGTGAAAACCCCGCGGAACGATGCGGCGGAATTGAGGCCTTTTATAAAAGATGTTTTCCTCGGGCCGTTCCTGTTGGAGTTTCAAAGGGATAAGAAGGGGAAGGTCGGTGGGTTTTTGCTGAATACCGGACGGAGCAGGAATTTGAGGTTTGAAAAAATATAAATCGATCAACATGAAAAAATGGGATTTGCAAGGCAAGAAAGCCCTGGTCACGGGAGGAACGAAGGGGATCGGACGGGCAATCGCGGAAGAGTTTTTGGACCTGGGGGCGGAGGTGATCATCGTCGCGCGGCATTCGAAGGACGTGCATGAGACGGTGCATCAATGGCAGACCGCGGGACGGCCGGTCTCCGGAGTGGTGGCCGATGTGAGCAAAGAGACCGATCGCGAGTGGATCAAGGCGGCGATCCAGGAACGCTGGGGGCGGCTGGACGTGCTGGTGAACAATGCAGGCATGAATATCCGCAAGAAGCTGGTCGACTATGTAGAAGAGGAATACCGCGAGGTATTCGAAGTGAATCTGTTCTCAACGATCGCCCTTTGCCGGCTTTGTCATCCCTACCTGATGCTTGGCATCGGGGCCAACGTGATCAATATTGCCTCGGTGTCCGGGGTCGTCGATACCTTGTCAGGCGCACCCTATGGAATGACGAAGGCCGCCATGATCCAGCTGAGCCGCAACCTGGCCATCGAATGGGCGGAATTTGGCATCCGGGTGAATGCCGTCTCGCCGGCCTACACGGACACTCCGCTTGCCGCATCGGTCCTGAAAAATCCCGAACGCCTGCAACATATCATCGACCGGACGGCGTTAAGCCGCGTCGCCCAGGTGGAGGAAGTGGCGGCTACGGTAGCCTTCCTCGCCATGGACAAAGCCTCCTATATCACCGGACAGAATATTGTGATAGACGGGGGGATGCTGGCGAAGGGTTTATAAATTCCTTACTCAGGTCATCATATATATAAAGCAGGTCGTTGGCCTTCCCATCCTTGTCGAAGATCTGCTCCCAGGTATTCAGCGGCTCCCAGATACAGGTGCCTTTCCCTAACCCACCGGGAACGCTGAACGCTATATCATTTACCTCTCTTTTGAATTGCGTGTATTCCACTACGATCATATCCTTTCCATATTGACGGGCGAGATCGTCGATATTGTATCGCAGATCGGCAAGGGTGCCATGCCAGCGCGGATAATAGGATAGCCCGATGACATCGAAGGACACCCGGCGCCGGAGCATGTTGTCGAGCCAGAAATGGGATTCGTCATTCTGGCCGCCGAGGGCGATATGCAGCATGATCGGGCAGGTCGGGTCGACGGCCTTTACCCCGCGAACCCCGGCATCGATCAACGCCGCCAGGCTGTCGGGATGGCGCATGCTGCCATCGGGCCAGATCATCCCATGATTGATCTCATTCCCCACCTGCACCATGTCGGGTAACGTATTCTGCTGCCGAAGGGCGGCGATTACCCTTTTCGTAAACGCATAGACAGAATCGGCCAGCGTCGGGAAATCGAGGCCCCGCCAGGCCGCGGGCTTATATTGTTTGCCGGGATCGGCCCAGTAGTCGCTGTAATGGAAGTCGAGGAGCAGCCGCATTCCTGCCGCTTTGACGCGGCGCGCCATCGCCAGGGTATGCGCCAGATCGCAGAAACCCTTCCCTGGGGAATAACCGCTGTCGCGGGCCGGTTCGTTGAAGATGCGCAGCCGGATATAGTTGAAGCCATGATCTTTCAGGATGTCGATGGCATCGCGTTGGCCCTTGTTATCGGAGAAGTGAACCCCGCGGGCTTCGAGTTCGGGCAGGAAGGAAATGTCGGCGCCCAGCATTTTTGTGACGGGGCGGTGGGTGTAATTGGATGCCGGAACCGGGTGTGGCATTGTGTTGGGGCTGATGAGCGAGATGTCGGTGGAACCCTTTTGGAGACCATCGGCTTCGGCGTAAAAATGGGTCATGCCGGGCTCGGAGCCGGATTGCAGAATGACCTGGCAGCGGCCGTTGAAGAGATTGCGCTGCGCGATGCTGTCGGCAGGGGCGAAGTTGGGCCCGAGCATGGGATCGAAGGCGGTGGCATTGTCGGCGGAGCCGGCGGCGGCAGGCATGGGCTTATCCGCCTCATGGCTGCTGGGATCGCCGTTGCCGACGCCGATGATATGCAGATCGCCGGTAGTTCGAAAGCGGATAAGGTTGCCGGCATCGGGGACTTCCCTGCCCTGGCGGTCGACAACACTGATGTTGACGACGGTCGATTCGCTTCCATCGGCGTTCATGGTCGTCTTGTAAGGCGTGACGACGACCTCGTGCGGTTCGCCGGTCGTCTCGACAAAAGCGGTAAGCTTCCTCCCTTTTTTTGTGGCGATGGCTTCAAGGCGGCCGGGTTCGTAGGGTACCGACCACTCCAGATGGCTGTTCCGCGGCATCGCCTTTTTACCCAGGCTTTTTTTGTTAAGGAAGAGCTCGACCTCGTCGGCATTGCTGTTGACCCAGACAGGGATGCTCTGGCCTTCCTTCCCCTCCCAGTTCCAGTGGGGCGAGATATGCAGGACGTCGTCGTCGGTGAACCAGGATTTATAATAGTAATAGATATTCTTGGGAAAGCCGCACATATCCATGACCCCGAAATGAGAGCTGATGTTGGGCCAGCTATAGGGAGTGGGTTCCCCGCGATAGTCAAAGCCGGTCCATATATATCCTCCAAGCCAATACGGCTTATCAGCCGCCAATGCCCACCACTGCTCGGCGGTGTTGGCCCACCAGGGCGCGTTGATATCCTCATCGGGCAGGTAGGCGTTGACGGTATCCTTTACATAAATACCCCGGGTGGTGACGGTACTGCCCATTTCGGTGCCGATGATGGGTTGATCGGGATGGTCCTTGTGATAGGGTTCCACGCCATGGATGCGATAGTTGAAGCCGCGGACGGGGATGACTTCGTTGATGCCGGTATAGACGTTGGCCAGATCGGCGGCATAGGTGCTGATGCGGGTGGGGTCCCACTCCTTTTGACGCTGGATGAGCGTAGCGGCGATGCGCCGGCCGACGGTGCGTGTCTGAACCATCTGCTCTTCATTGCCCAGGCTCCAGAGGAAGACGCAGGCCCGGCTGCGGTCGCGGAGGATAAGCCGATGGAACTGCCCCAGATATTCCGGACCACTGTTCAGTAACCGGTTCTCGTCGACGACGAGCAGTCCGAGGCTGTCGCAGGCGTCGAGCCATTCGGGGGTGGGCGGGTTGTGACTGGTCCGGCTGGAGTTGACGCCCATCTGTTTTAGCAGCCGGGCCCGGTAATACTGCAGATAGTCCGGCATCGCCGCGCCGACACCCGCATGATCCTGGTGATTGTTGACCCCTTTGATCTTTGTATAACGGCCATTGACATAGAGTCCACCGGCGTCGATGCGGATGGTGCGGATGCCGATACGCAGTTTTTCTTCATCGACGACGGTACCGGAATGCGTCGAGCCGGCGCCCGCGTCCGCCCGGAGCGTGGCGCCGGCGCGATAGAGGTAGGGGGTTTCGGGTGACCAGAGGACGGGCTTTTGCACGGTAACCGTTTGGATGACGGTCCGGCGTTCGTTGGGCTTTAGCGCCAGCCGCTGGGCCGTCGCGCGGCCGAGTAATTTGCCATCGCGGCTGGTGAGAAAGGCCGAGACGGTAGTGGTCGCGGGACCGGGGTTGTCGTTGACGACCGTCGTTTCGACGGTGACGGCGGCAGACGAAGGCGAGACGGCAGAGTGCACGAAGAGTCCGTCCTCCGCGATGTGGAGGTTGTTGTATTGTTCCAGCCAGACATGCCGGTAGATGCCGGCGCCCTCATAGTACCAGCCTTCATATTGCGAAGCGTCGACGCGGACGACGAGGACGTTTTCATGGCCATAGCGAAGGTAGTCGGTGATGTCGCAGGAAAACCCGCTGTAGCCGCTGGCGTTGCCGCAGAGATAGAAGCCGTTGACCCAGACCTTGCTGTCGCGGAAGATCCCGTCAAACCGGATGACGAACCGATGGCCCGAATCGCTCGGGGCGATGGTAAAATGTTTGCGGTACCAGCCGATGCTGGTAGCGGGATAGTGGCCGCCCACGGGCTTATAGCCATGGGCAATGACCGAAGAGTCGGGGGAGTTTGCAAAGGGCAGCTCGACGGCCCAGTCATGCGGCAGGGACAGCGTCCGCCAGGCCCGGTCGTCGAAATCCGGGGCAATGGCCGTGCCGTTGGCGCGGCCCGTCTTTACGAAGACGTTGGCCGTTCGATAGTTGAAATCTTTCGCGGGATCGGCGGCATCGCCGAGATGAAACTTCCAGCCGGCGTCGAAGGATTGGTGGCGCTTCGTCGGTTGTTGAGCCAGTACGAGAAGCGGAAAGAACACGATCGATAGGAGTAGCGCTTTCAAAAGAGATCGATTTTTGTTATTGAAGGAATGCATTCATAGCGACGGTGGGCTTTCCGGTGTTGTCAAAGGCCCCAAGCCCATAGCCTTGCCAGTTGTTATAACATTCAGGCTCCCAGTAAAAGACCCCCAATCCCTTCCCGCCGCCAACGGCCCTGACCTTGTGGATCAGATCGGTGATAAAGGCTTGACAGTCGGTGGCTTCGTCGGCAGGCATGCCCACTTCGACGATCATTACCGGTTTATTATACCGCGTGACCATATCGTTCATATTCACGGCACAGGATTGATTGTAAGAAGCCCAGGTGCTTTGATTAGGATAGAGCGACATGCCGATGATATCGTACTGGGCGCCGTTGGCCGTCAACCCGTCGAACATCCAGCGGAAGAGGCTATTGTCATAGCCGTTGGAGATATGGACGATGACTTTGGTAGTGTCGCTCACCGCCTTGACGGCCTTGTAGCCCGCGCTGACCAGTGCGGCAAAATTAGGCATGTTCGTCGACGCGCGGCCGAGGGGCCAGCACATCCCGTCGTTGGTCTCGTTGCCCACCTGTACCCAGGAGGGCACCACGCCGGCGGCTTTTAGGGTGTCCATGACACCCGTCGTATAGGTGGAGATGGCATTGGTTAATGCAGGCAGATCGTAAGCGGCCCAGGCGGCGGGAGGCGCCTGGTGTCCGGGATCGGCCCAGGTATCGCTGTAGTGAAGATCGAGCAGGACCCGGAGGCCGAGCTTTTTGGCGCGGACCGCTTTTGCAACGACGTCGGTGGTGTTGCACCAGCCGCCCGTGGGATTGACCCAGGCCCGGAGACGGATCGTATTGATGCCGAGGGTCTGCAGGAGGGCCATGCCATCCATGGCCGTACCGGTGGAATTATAGAATTTGACCCCGGAAGCCTCCATCTGAGTGATCCAGCTTACATCGGCGCCTTTGAAGATAAAAGTGTCGGCAGTGGGTTTTGTCCCACCGCCGACAGGAGTTCCGCTGTTCTTTTTACAATTGCTAAACCCGATGAACAACAGGACAGAGGTTAATATCGATAAGATGAGCCGCATTTCATTCAATTATTGTACGGAATACCCATAGTTGCCGGCGCCCTGGCTAAGATCGAGCGTAACGGTGAAGGTGCCTGATTTGGTAACCGGGATATTACCGCTGCTGTTGCCCAGCACGAGGTTCCCCTTGCTATCGAGGCCGTATTGGTTGTCCCAGTCGGACATGCTGACAAATTTGAAATTCGTTCCACCCGTCAGGGCAACACCACTGGCTTTCCAGGTGTTGGATACCGCGTCGAAGGTCATCGGGGTAGCAGTGGTGCTCCAGGAGTTGAAATCGCCGGCGACATACCAGGCCGTAGGGGTAAAGCTAAGCGTCAGAGCGGTGACATCGGCTACGACCCGGCAGTATCCCGGACCGCCAAAATACAAATTACCGCCCGTGGGACTCATGGTCGTTTGTGTTCCGCCCCAGCCATAGGCAGTGCCGTTCCAGTCCGGTTCGACGCAGAGCTTGAAGAGGTTGCTGCTGTTGGGGAAGTTGACATAGCCTTCGTAGGTGCTATTGCTCTTTACCGAAGCGAGGATCCAGCCGGGCTGGTCTTTCTGAACCCAGTTGGGAATGAGGAAATCTCCGGCCACAAAGAGCTCGGGATATTTGACGAACACCTTGTAGGGTGTAACGGTAATGCCCAGGTCGGAGGTCAGGGGGGCGACGGCGGACGTGGTGCCGTTGCTTTGGTTGACGTCGACCTTGAGGCGGACGACGATGGCGCTGGCTACACCGGGGGTGAGGCCGAGTTGATTGACGAGGTGGTTGAAATCGGTTCCTAACCAACTTTTGCTGAGGCTGTCGGTCGTGATCGTGGTCCTGAGAGCGTTGGACCAACCGGTGGCCCCGGCGGTGTCGGCGGCCTGATCGATAAGCAGCGTATAGGTGACGGGAACACTGGCGCCGTAGGTCAGCGCCGGCCATTTGAAGACGGCCACCATGACGGAGTCATTGGCCGTGGAGAGAACGATGGTATTGGAAGAGGCGGTGAACCCGCTGATGGCTGCAGGACTTTGCAGGGTGGCCTGCGGGAGCTCTCTTTTACAGCCGGCGATGAAGATGCCCAGCGCCAGACTCGTGATATAGAATAGCTTTTTCATGTTTTATGATTTGATGGATCAATACCCGGGATTTTGTTTGAGATTCGGATTCGAGGACAGATCGGTGCTTGGGATCGGGAAGAGATTGTATTTGTCGGCGACGGCCGTTCCGCTTTCAACGCCGCCCTTCCAGGCCCAGAGATAGGCGCCGGTGGTGAACTTGCCATAGCGGATGAGGTCGGTGCGCCGGCAAGCCTCATAGTAGAGTTCGCGGCCGCGTTCGTCGAGGATGAAGTCCGTTGTAAGCTGCCCTGCCGGGATAACGCCCGCCGCGCCGCCATAGGCCCGGCTTCGGAGAGAATCGACGTACTTCAGTGCCGTGCCGGCATCGCCGCCCGTGCCGCCGCGAAGGACGGATTCCGCATAGATGAGATAGATCTCACCAAACCGGAAGAGGGGGAAGTCGATGTCCGAGTAGTTACCCGCGGGGTCTGCATGCGGAGCGGGAGCGCCGCTCTTGGTGATATTGCGGTATTTGAAAGTGGAGAAGCCGGCGGTAGCCGTATACATATCGGTCATGTCCAGGGTCTGGCCGGTCTGCCAAAACTGGGCCCGGTGGTCGGTATTCCCGCTATAGTCGGGGAAGAGCTGAACGGACTGCTGGGTGAGCCGCAAGCCGGTCCAGCTGCCGTTGCAGCCGGTGATGGTGCCGGGAATATTTGCCGGTCCATGGATCAGGTAGGTCGTACCGCCATAGTTTTGGATATAGGTGCCATCATACGCGATGGTGAAGATGTTTTCGTCGATATTGAGGTTGTTATCGGCGCGGAACAACTCGCTATAGTTGGGATGAAGGCTATAGCCTGCGACCGTGATCTTGTTGCAATACGTAATAGCGTCGGTATAACGGGCGGTGCCGGTATAGACCTGTGCGTTGAGATACAGGCGGGCGAGGAGGGCCCAGGCGGCAGCCTGGTCGGCGCGCCCATATTCATTGGTATGGGGCGCGACGAGGCCGCTATCAGCGGCGCCCTTCAATTCGGACTCGACATATTTGAAGAGATCGGCCCGGCTTATCTGCTTGGGAATGGTGGAGGCGATAGCATCCTTCTCCGTTACAAACGGCGGATTGCCATACAGGTCCATCAGCACCCAGTACTGGTAGGCACGAAGGAAGCGGGCCTCCGCGCGGTAATGTCGGATGGAGTCGACACTCTGGCTGGGGAAGTGCTTCCCGTCGAGTACGCCGTCGGCCGACTGCCGGATGAACTCGTTGCAAAGGGCGATCTGAAAAAAGCTACGGTAGTAGAGTCCGTCGACGATGGGATTGATGGAAGACCAGCTCATCTCATGGAGCCCCTGGATGCCCGCATCGTTCTGCCAGGTCCATGCCCCTTCATCGGTAGTCAGTTCCTGCAGGTTGAAGTAAAGCCGGAGAAAATCGGAGTTGCCTTCGTCGTTGATGATCTGCGTGGGAATATCGGGATTACCGGTACCGCCGGTGTTGCCGGTGTTGGCGAAGGCTGCATATACCTTTGCCAGGCCTTCCTTATAACCCGTAGAGGTGCTATAGGCCTTGTCCGGCGTGATATCGTTCGTCGGCAGGCGGTCGAGCTTTTTGGTACAGGCCGCTGCCGAAAGGCAGAGGGCGGCGGCAATATAGAAGATGTTGTTGTTCATTTTTCTTTTTTTAGAAGTCAAGGTTCAGACCCAGGAAGTAGGTCCGTGGGCGCGGATAGAGATTGTTATCGATGCCGGGGTTGCCGGGGCCGACGTCGGTGCCCGCGGAGATCTCAGGATCGATGCCTTTGTATTTGGTGATGACGAAAACGTTCTGTACACCGGCGATGAAGCGCAGGTTGGTGTGCGTATGGCTGATCGCCCCGAAATTGTAACCGGCGGAGAGGTTATCCATTCGCAGGAACGAGGCGTTTTGGATATAGTAGTCGCTTAACAGCTGCTGTGCGTTGCCGCCTTTGAAGTGGGTGACGAGGTAATTCGTCGAGCCATTGTAAAGCACACTGTTGCCGAGGATCTGGTTCAGGGTGCCCGTCTGGCTGAAGATATTGTTATAAGAATAGTTGCCCAGCGAGGCGCGGAGGACAAAACCGGCGTTCCAGCGGCCGACAGTCACGTTGGTGGTAAAGCCCATGAAGGTCTGGGGATCGGCGGGTTTTGTTTTAAAGAGATCCTGCTGGTTGATGATGCCGTCGTGGTTCTTATCGACAAAGACCCCTTCGATCGGCTGACCCTTCGCGTCGTACACCTGCTGATAAAGATTGAAGGTATTCTTGGGTCCACCCACGGCATTGATCAGTCCGAACTGGCCTCCGATGCCGCCGGCGATGGCGCCGCTGGCAAAGCCGGGATAGCTGGTGTCGCCGGGGATGACCGTAAGGTTGGTGATCCGGTTCTTGTTATAGGTGATGTTGAACCCGAGGTCCCAGGTGACCCGGTTGGTGCGGATGGGTTGGAAGTTGATACTGAACTCTACGCCTTTGTTGGTCATGTCGCCGACATTGGCGAGGATATAGGCGGAGAAGTTGCTGCCGGCAGGTTGTGGGATCGAGTTGAGAAGGTTGGTGGTTTTCTTGTAATAATAGTCGACGCTGCCGGAGATGCGGTTATCGAGAAACCCATAGTCGAGTCCGATGTTGGAAGTGGCGGTCTGTTCCCATTTGACATTGGGATTATAACCGCCGGGCCGGTAGCCCTGGTAATAGCTGTCGCCAAACTGGTACGAGGCGTTGGAGTTGCTCAGCGCATAGACGGACAGGTAGGCATAGTTGGCGATGCCATCCTGCTGGCCGGTGACGCCATACCCCGCGCGCAGCTTGAGGTTGGATACCGCGTCTACCCCGCTGAGGAAGGATTCGGATTTTAACCGCCACGCAACAGCGACGGAGGGGAAGGTCCCATATTTATTGCTGGGGCCGAAACGGGAGGAACCATCGCGGCGGATGGTGGCCGTCAGCAGGTACTTATCCGCGTAGCTGTAGTTGGCCCGGCCGAACCAGGAGAGCAGGGTATGCTCCGGTTTGTCGAACGGAAAGGCCGGGTCGGAATTGGGAACCTTTGAGCCGCTGGCATAGAAGCTGGCGTAATTGTAAACTTTGGTGAGATAATTATTATAGGAATACCCGCCCAGCACATCAAAATGGCTGTGGATGGATGCGATGTCCTTGCTATAGCTGAGATAGGCTTCGAAGAGCGTGTTTGTCTTGGTCGTACGGTAACGGTTGTTCTGGCCGCCGGTGCCGCCGGCGATATAAGATTCAGCGGCGCTGTCGGGGACGAAAGTGGTGCCTTTCCCGTCGGATACGTCGTAGCCGGCGTTGATATTGGCATGTAGCTCAGGCAGGAAATGGAATTTATAATCCACCTGTAGGTTACCGATACTTCGCTTGGGAGTGGACCGGTTGTAATGCTCTTCGAGCAGGCCGAGAGGGTTGCGGCCGGCAAGGTTCGTAAGCCCGGTGGGGTTGGTGGGGTCCAGCCATTCGAAGTAACCGCCATACCGGCTGCTCTTGGAGTAAACGGCTTGAGTGGGATCGAAGGTGACGGCGCCGCCGATAGCACCCTGGTTGGCGAAACGGGTATGCTGGGCGCTGCCTTTCAGGTTGAGGTCGATCCGCAGGTGGTTGTCAAAAAGAACGGGGTTGATGGCAAGCCCCACGGAAGTACGCTGGAGGTTATCCGTCTTCAGGATACCATTTTGATCCTGATAGCCGATGGAGAGGCGATAGGGCAGCTTTTTCAGGCCGCCGCTGATGCTGAGGTTGTTGTTCGTGCCAAAGGCGTCCTGGAAGACCTGGTCCTGCCAGTTCGTGTTGGCTCCGCCCATCATTGCCTTTTGGGCTGCGGTGCCGCTGGTATTAACAATCGAGCGGAACTGCGCAGCGCTGAGGACCGGGACTTCCTTTACCAGGGTGCCTACGCTGTTGGTCGAGTTGAGGTTGACCTTTAAGGCGCCGCCCCTGCCCTTTTTTGTCGTGACCAGGATCACCCCGTTGGCGGCGCGGGTCCCGTAGATCGCGGCGGAGGAAGCGTCTTTGAGAACGGTAAACGACTCAATATCGTTGGGGTTCATGAAGCTGAGGGGGTTGCCGGCGCCGGCGATGGCGTCGTTGTCGAGGGGGACCCCGTCGATGACGATCAGCGGGCTGTTGCTGGCATTGAGGGAGGCGCCGCCGCGGATGCGGATGGTGCTGCCCGCGCCGGGCTGGCCACCGTTGGAGACGACGGAGACCCCGGCTACTTTACCGGCGATCAATTGTTCCGGCGTCGTGATGCTTCCTTTCTGGAAGTCTTTTTCGCCGACGGTGGCGATGGCGCCGGTGACGTCCGTCTTGCGGACGGTCCCATAGCCGATGACGACGATCTCATTCAGGCCGGAGCTGCTGCCGGTGAGCGCGATGTTCATGTCGCCGGCCGCAACGGGTCGCTCAAGGGTGCCAAAGCCGATAAAGGAGAAGACGAGGGTTTTTACGTAGTCATTGACGGTGATGGTGAAACTGCCGTCGTTGCCGGTGACCACCCCGCTTTTGAGGTCACCTTTTGGCTGGACGGAAACGCCGGCCAGCGGAGAGCCGTCTTTTGCGTCCGTCACCTTGCCCGTAACAGTCTTTTTTTGGGCAAAAAGGGCGGAGCTCAGGCATAGTAATAAAAGCAGGATGGGAATCCTTACAAGCAATCGTTTTTGCATAATGCGAGTTGGTTTTGAACTTAATACAAGGTAAGGGCTGTTCGGGAGAGGCCTTTGTTCTAACGGTTATTTCTGTGGTTCTACTGTTCATTCCGGCATTTGACGGGCATCGATGGGTGGAAAACTGAACGCCAGGAAGTAAATTTGAGTAAATGATATTGCCTGCCATGTGGAGGATACTTATAATATTAGGTGTGTCCGGGTTTGCCGGCGTCGTCCATGCCCAGGGACCAAGACTACGTTTCACGCATTTGTCCGGGGAGCAGGGGTTGTCCAACAGCACGATCGAAGCTATCTGCCAGGATAACCAGGGGTTCATCTGGATCGGGACCCGGGACGGGCTCAACCGCTACGACGGCCATGAAATGGTGGTCTATCGGAACGACCCCGCGGACAGCGGAAGCATCAGCGACGGATATATCCGGTGTATCTATGAAGACCGGGATCACCAACTCTGGATCGGAACAGTCAATGGACTCAACCGGCTGGACCGGAGGAAGGACCGTTTCACCCGCTGGAAACACCGCGACGACGACACGGGAAGTCTCAGCAACAGCGGGATCACCGCCCTGCTGGAGGACCACCGGGGACAATTCTGGGTTGCGACCTCCGGCGGCATGAACCTGCTCGACAGGAAGACGGGAAGATCCCGGCATTTCCGGATGGGCGGCGGTCCCGGATCGCTGCGCGACGACCGGATCAACTGCCTGCACGAGGATAAAACGGGGCAGATCTGGGTGGGTACACAGTCGGGACTCGATGTTTTTCATCCTGAATCGGGAAAGTTCACGGCGATAGAGAACCCCGCGATTACCAATGCCAGCGGGAATACGATCATCGCCATCCGGGAGGACCGGCAGGGTAATCTCTGGCTGGGCACCGAAGACGATGGTCTGTATCTTTTCGATCCGCTGCGGAAATCCTTCACGCGATACGGGCATTCCGACAAGGAACCCGGCAGCCTCGGGAACAATATGATCAAGTGTATGCTCACCGATCACAAGGGTCAGGTCTGGGCAGGCAGCATCAATGGGGGACTCAATCTTTTTTATGCTTCTTCCGGTTCCTTCTTTCACTATACCTATGAACCCGGCAACGGGACGAGCCTTTCCCAACGGACCATCTCCGCGCTATTCGAAGACCGCCAGGGAAATCTGTGGGTGGGCACGCACCGGGGCGGCATCAATATCTACTCCCCCGGGATGGATAAATTCAACCTGTATCGCCAGGAACCGGCGGCAAACAGCCTTTCTTATAATGATGTGAAGGCATTTTGCGAAGACCGGACCGGGAATATCTGGGTAGGCACCGATGGTGGAGGACTCGATCTTTTCCTGCGGGACGAACGGATCTTCCGGCATCACCGCAACGATCCGTATAACGAACGGAGCATCGGCTCGAACGCCGTACTGGATGTCTTTCAGGACCGGGAAGGAGAGCTCTGGGTCTCCACCTGGGGTGGCGGGCTAAATCGTTTTAACCGGGAGCGCGGGGATTTTACCCGGTATCAGAATGTAGCCGACGATCCGCATTCGATCAGTTCGAACTTTGTACAGAAGACCTTTGAGGACTTTTCCGGAAATCTATGGGTGGCGACCTACTATGGCGGGTTGAACATCTTCGACCGGAAGAAGGAGCAGTTTACCCGGCTGATCGATGATCCGACCGGGAAGACGAGTCTAACGGGGAAGAACATCGTGTCTTTGCTGGACGACAAAGAAGGCAGGATCTGGATCGGCACCGACGACGGCGGGCTCAACTGTTGGAACGAGAGCACAAGACATTTTACGCATTATTTTGATAAAGAAGAGAAGATGCCCGACTTGCGGGTGTTGTTCGTGGACAGCCGCGGCCGGCTTTGGGTAGGTCAGAAGGGTTTATACCTGTTTGATGCCGCGCGGGACCGCTTTCTGCTTTATCCCAACCGGGCCGGACTGGCGGGTGAATTCATCAAGGGCATCACCGAGGACGGCGCGGGTATCCTGTGGGTCGCAACGTCCAACGGGCTTACCCGGCTCGACCCCGAGACGAATATTTTCAAAAAATACAATACGGGGGATGGTTTGCAGGACCTGGAATTCGAAGCCAACGCTTTTTTAAAGACCAAAGATGGGGAGATGTATTTTGGTGGGATCAATGGGTTCAACAGCTTTTATCCCGGGGCGATCTCCGCCAACTCTTTTATCCCGCCGGTATATATCACCGGATTTCAGCTGTCCAACCGCAAGGTACGGCCGGATGACGGCATCGGACCCCTAACCGAGGACATCAGCGGGACAAAAGAGATCATGCTTTCCTACAGGCAGTCTACGTTTTCCTTTACCTTCTCGGCACTGAACTATACGACCCCGGAGAACAATCAATATGCTTACCGGTTGGAGCAGCTGGATACGGCATGGAACTATGTCGGCAAGGAGAACAAGGCCGTTTACACCAACCTCAGTCCCGGGAGTTATGTCTTCCGGGTAAAGGCCTCTAATAATGATGGGATCTGGAATGACGAAGGGGCTTCGATCCGCGTGGTCATCACCCCGCCCTTCTGGCGGACAGGCTGGTTTACCACATTGCTCGTGGCCCTGGTGGTGTCGGGTCTATACCTGCTTTATAAGTTCCGTACCCGGCTGAAAATGCGGCAACTGGAGGAGAAGAAACGGGAGGAGATGCGCCAGGTCCAGCTGCAATTCTTCACCAACGTCTCCCACGAATTTCGCACGCCGCTTTCGCTGATCCTCGGCCCGCTGGAGAAGATGATGAAGGAACTTGACTCTCCCCTGCTGCAACGATATTTTCAGGGGATGCACCGGAATGCACAGCGGATGCTCCATCTGATCAACGAGCTGATGGACTTCGGAAAGCTGGAGAGCGGCGCACTCCGGCTTTGCGTGCAGCCGGGCAATCTGAATACGTTCATGGCGGAGCTGGCCGACGAGTTCAGGGATTGGGCAGTGCAGAAGGAACTGGATTTCTCCCTGCAGGGCGCGGTGTCCGGGGAAGTCTGGTTCGACCGGCAGGTGTTGGAGAAGACGGTGCTCAATCTGCTGCAGAATTCCTTTAAATATACGAATGTGGGCGGGCGGATCACCCTGCAGGTAATGGACACGCTGGAGGGGTTTGCCCCGTCCTTCGGAGGTGAGCTGATCCTCAAAAATCCATACCGGGGAACCCGTTATGCCTATATCCGTGTAGCGGATACCGGGATTGGCATCTCCGCAAACAGCATCCATCATTTGTTCGAGCGGTACTACCGGATCACCGAGTCACACCTGGGTTCGGGAGTGGGACTTGCCTTCGTGAAGAGCCTGGCGCTGCTGCACAAAGGCGACATCTACGTCTATAGCGAACGCCTGAAAGGTACAGAGATCATCATCGGGATCCCCATCGGTGAAGACGATTATGGCCCGGAGGAAAAGCGGGTCGTGGTTACGGAGGGTGGAGTGCGCCTGGAAAGCTTCCCGGCGGCGCGTGTGGAGAACAGGGCTTTGAATCTGCCGCCGGTGGAAACGATCCTGCTGGTCGAGGACAATGACGAGTTGCGGCATTTTCTGAAGGAATGCCTCTGTGCCCAATACCAGGTGGTGGAGGCCGTCGACGGACGCGATGGGCTCACCAAAGCGCACGAGATCGCGCCGGGGATGATCATCAGCGATGTGATCATGCCCGAGATGAACGGATTCGATCTCTGCCGGGCCGTGAAGCAGGATATCGATACCTGTCACATCCCCTTTCTGATGCTGACGGCGCGGACGGCGCCAGCAGCACAGTTGGAGGGCCTCGATGCCGGAGCGGATTACTATTTTGCCAAGCCCTTAAATATGGATCTGTTGTTGCTGACGATCCGCAACCGGTTCGACCGGGACCGGAAGCTGAAGGACCGGTATTCCCGGGATTCACAGGTCGAGGCGATGGAGCTGGTGCATTCGGAGAAGGACCGGGAATTTATGAAGCGGTTGCTCGAGACGATCGATTCGCAGCTGTCGAACCCGGATTTCGATATCGAATGGCTTTGCCAGGAGATGGGGATGAGCCGGACAAAGCTGTATCAAAAGATCAAAGGGATCAGTCAGCAGTCGATCGGCGATTTTATCCGGACGATCAGGCTGAAGAAGGCCGTGCAGATCATGACACATGAGGATGTGACGCTGACGGAGGTGATGATGCGCATCGGCATCCAGACCCAGTCATACTTTACCAAGGCGTTCAAAAAAGAGTTTGGAAAGACGCCTACGCAGTTTATGCAGGAGATGCGGCGATAGCACGCAGCTGACACGGGCCGGAGCGAACAATGAACGTATCGAAAGCGGACAGCGGGGGGTGGCCGGTTGGCATTACGTTACTGATAGTTAATAAGATATAAAAGCGGCATTCTTTTTAGAGCGAAAGGGTATGCTTAAAAACTACTTCAAGATTGCCTGGCGCAATCTTAAAAAAGATAAGCTATTCAGCTTTATCCATATATCGGGGCTGGCTTTAGGAATGGCCGTTGCCCTGCTGATCGGTCTCTGGGCCTGGTATATGTATTCCTACGACCGCTTCCTGCCACGGTATAAACAGGCATACCAGGTAAAGCTGAATTTTCGATACAATAGTAGTGTCAACACCCAAAGCGGCGCTCCCCTTCCACTGGCAACGGCGCTTCGCACTAAGATACCGGGCGTCCGCTATGTGGCGGAGTCCAACTGGATGTCCGCACGCTGGCTGTCGGCCGGCGAACATAAGCTACACCTGGAAGGGGGTATCATGGGCTCCGATTTCTTCCGCATCTTTCCATTTCCGTTTGTCGAGGGCGATACGGCCACGGCCTTGCGGGACCCCTACTCGATCGTGTTGACGCACTCTGCGGCCAGGGCCTTGTTTGGCTCCGAAGACGCCCTAAACAAGACGGTAGTTTTTGAGAACACCCATGAGTTGAAGGTCACGGGTGTGATGAAGGATATGCCGGGCAACTCTTCTTTCCAGATCAACTATGTCATTCCTTTCAGCTTTGTCGAGCAGACGGATAGCGGAGTAAAAAAAAGCATGTCGGACTGGGTGAACTGCTCCTTCCCTCTCTATGTCGGGCTCGAGCCGAATGCCTCCCCCGAGCAAGTTAACCGGCAGATCCGCGATCTGGCGCAGGAGCAGGAACATCCTGCGACGGTGAAGATCGAAGTCCTGCTGCACCCCCTGGCCAAGTGGCGGCTCTACCAAAACTTCGAGAACGGCAGGGCTGTCGGCGGGATGATCGAATTTGTCCGGATCTATACCCTGATCGGCGTGCTTGTGTTGCTCATCGCCTGTATCAATTTTACCAATCTCTCGACGGCAAGGTCCGAAAAGCGGGCAAAAGAAGTGGGTGTCCGAAAGGTAGTCGGGTCGGAACGCAAACATCTTATCCTGCAGTTTTTAACGGAATCGCTGGTCATCGCTTTTGTTGCCTTTGGCTTCGCCCTTATGCTGGCGCGGCTGGCGCTGCCGGGTTTCAATTCGATATTCCTCGCGAAGTTGACCATCCCGCTTTCGAATCCCATCTTTTGGGTTATTATGGGCGGGTATGTGCTGCTGACCGGGCTGCTGGCGGGTATCCGCCCGGCCTTCTACTTCTCCGGCTTCGAACCCGTGAAGATCTTGAAAGGGACGTTCACCTCAGGGCGATCGGCGGCCTGGAGCCGGAAGACGCTTGTCGTCCTGCAGTTCGCCTGTAGTTTCGCGCTGATCATCGTGACGCTGATCGTTTACCGTCAGGTGAAATATGCCCAGAGCAGGCCCGCAGGATATGATAAGAAGGGCCTGATCGCCGCCGACATCAGTGACGACCTGCGGAAGAACTTCGAGCCCTTGAAAAACGAGCTGCTGCAAAGCGGCATCGCCACCGCCGTTACCAAGTCATCCACCTCGCTTGACGGATGGGCGGCTTCCTTTGCCATCGAGGACTGGCCGGGCAGGAAAAAAGATGAATCGCTGGAGATGGTGGTCACTTCCGTTTCCCAGGATTATTTCAAAACAGTCGGAATGTCCATAAAAAAAGGCCGGGATTTCAAGGGCGATGTGGATACGATGAGCCTCATCCTGAATGAGGCCGCCGTCAAGCGGCTGCATCTTACAGACCCTGTAAATAAACTGATCAAACTTGACTATTCCAAGACGCCGATGCGGGTGGTGGGCGTCGTTAGAGATGCGGTGATGGGATCTGCTTTCGAGGCCGCCACTCCTACTCTTTTTTTATACAATACAGGATGGGCCGGCTCGATCCTGCTGCGGCTTTCACCGCAGGATATCCCCCAGGACGCCGTGAAGCAGTTGGCTTCCATTTTTGGAAAATACAATCCTGCTTACCCCTTTATCTATCATTTTGTCGATGAAGAGTATGCGCATAAATTCGACGCCGAATCACGCCAGGGCCAACTGATGGGGTTGTTTGCCACACTTGCCATCGTGATCTCCTGCCTGGGTCTGCTCGGCCTGGCGAGTTATATCGCCGAACGCCGGACAAAGGAGATCGGGATCCGGAAAGTAATGGGCGCATCCGTCTGGCGACTCTGGCGACTGCTCTCCTCGGAGCTTATCCTGCTGATCGTCATCAGTTGCGCAGTGGCATCGCCTTTCGCGTATTATTTTGCACAGGGATGGCTGGAGAAATATAGCTACCGGATCAGTATCGGGCCCGGTGTTTTCGTGATCGCGACCGCACTGGCGCTCTTTATCACCACCGTTACCATCAGCGTCCAGATCATCAGGGTAGCACTGATCAATCCTGTCAAAAGTCTTAGAAATGCTTAAGAAGTAATAGGTCACTTAAAAGAATACTCTACTGTTTTTGTCGCCTCACCAACGAGGCAGCTGTCCAGGTACCAGCTTTCGCCTACATTGTCGATGTCGTAAATAAACCCGACTTTGAGCTTTTCCTTCTCATAGCCGAAAGGCACTTTCTTTTCGAATACCAGTTGATGCTGCTGGTCGGGAACCGCGCTGATGGTCATCGGTACAATGCCGGAATCGAACAGGGTCTTTGCCTTGGTCGCCATGTAGATCCGAAAGCGGATCGTGTCGTGTTCAGCTGAAAAATCCTGCTTCGTATACAAAATATACCGGATCAGCCGCGGTTGCTCAGGTGTCGCATCCTTTTTGCAGCAGAGGATCGCCACTGAGAAAATAACGCATAGAATACCCAGCGTAAGGGTTGTTTGATGTTGTTTCATGTTAGCGTGTTAAATAGGTCAAGGAAATTAGAACGAACGGATATGCCGACCGGTTGCTTTATGGGTTGTTAAAATAATTTGCGTAGTTATACTTACAACATAAATGATTTTTACTATTGTTTATTTCAAATAAAAGTATTTTCTTCGCACTCACTACCTGAAATAATCCTACCCCCACCTCTACTTTTTACAGTTATCTGACTCCACTAGTAGCCCCTTCATACCTACACCCGCCTGCGCCTGCTTTGGTCACCTGAGAGCCTGTACATTCACTGTACCTGTATTACGGTAACTGTACCCATTTGTGTACATAATTGATTCATTGCTCAATCTATTGCTATGATTGACACAGCCATTTCTTTGCTTGAAAAGGAGCTGGTAAGCTACCTTTCATTCAAAGATTCGACGGCCACTGTCGTTGTTGATAACATCGGACTGCTTGAGACAGCCAATGGTGACAAACTCGCCAACAATATCGTCATTACGGTAGTAAACGTAGAAGAGGAGAGTACGCTGAAGAATCAGCCGCCGGTCCGCTACAATCCACCGAACAATGCCGTTTATCAGAACCCACCCGTGTTCCTGAACCTCTATGTATTGTTCACCAGCAATTACTGGGGTGACAAATATATATTCGCCTTACAGCGTATATCCCTTGTCGTTCAATTTCTCCAAAGCAAATCTGTGTTCTCCTATGCGGCTTCGACGGATGGACCGTTCAGCACGGACCCCGACCTGCTCAGCCTGCGATTCACGCTGGAGCTTTACACGCTGACCTTTGAACAGTTGAATCACCTGTGGGGATCGCTTGGCGGAAGACAGATACCCTTTGTCATGTACAAGTTGCGACTGGTGGCCATCAGCGACCGGGCCACCCTGCGGACCGTTCCACTGATAACGGAGATCGATTCGGATACAAGACCCTTATAGCCTGATACCTATTAATATTATGATCACCGAAATATACAAGATCCTGTTTGAAGTGCTGTTCCTGCATGAATACTATCTCACCGATGCCGACCAGAGTTCAGTGTTCGACGCGGCGAATATCGCCAACCCCGGCACTTATCTGACCAATCGCCTCCAGAAAAATGTGCCTTCAACGCTTGACGGCGTCCAGGTGGGTTTGCCGGCCGCCATGCAGCAGGTGTTTGCGCGGCAGCAACTGCGCTTGATCCCCGGCTACTCCGGTTTCCAGGTGGTGGCCCGGGTGACAGCGACAAAACAGGCCGACGGCACGATCGTCTACTCTCCTGTCGTGCCGCTGGACAGCACCACAAGTCTGTTGATGCTGATCCGGGAAAGGGGTGGCAGCCTGTCCGCGATCAGCAACGGCCGGATGCAGCGGAACACCGACGCGATCTACTTCTTTGGCAATACCCCGGTTCCCGGCGCCAGGACCTTTCCTTCGCTGTCCAATCCCATCCCGGCAAAGACGGCCGGCTATGCGTATGAGCAGGGAGAATTACTGAAGGATGGAAATACCATCAAGGCCTTTTATTTCGACGGCAAGAACCCCCAATATCTGCCGGTGACAGGCGATGGCTATATCAACGAAAGTGACAGGCTGCTGGTCGGCACAAGATTTGTCTACCGGTTTAAACCCACGGATGTGGTAACAAGCGCGGGGTTCTCCTTGCAGGATGCCACAGGAAAAGTGCTGAAGACGATAACGGCGGCGGCCACCGGTCCATTGACATCCGTGACGCTCGATTTTTCACAGGACGCACAGGGCAACGCTTTACCGATTACCACCGTTTCCAATGCTGTCCCGGTTGTCTATACGTTAAAAATAACCGGTACGGGTAACTATTCGCAGACCCTGCCGCTGGTGTTCTATGGCGATGTCAGCGAGTTGGGAGCGTCCTGGGGAGCAGTGCAAATCCAGGCAGCGGTCGCGGACACCGCCTTTAGCCTGCTGGATGGCAACGGCAACCTGTCAACAAGGATCAAGCCGGATGGGACGCTGGTGCCTCCGCCTTCCTTCCAACTGCGGATAAAAAGTCTTTTCCGCTTTAGAAAATATCTCAATAACGCGGGGCTTGCGCTAAGCGCCCCAGCCGGTAATCTCACGAGCTTCCTGCAACAAAGCGGCAGCGGACTGACGACGCTAACTCCCGTACCCCTCACCTACCTGCCTACCTTTTTTTCCACCGATCCGGCGGCTAAATCCCCCACCTGGGTCTACCTGCCCGCACCCGAGCCGGGAGGGACCACCGAGGCCAGCAACAACCAATTCTTCTCCGTGATACGAGTGCCGGAATCGAAACTGTTCCCCACTTCTCAATAAATATTTCAATGACTTATTAAAAAACAGAACAACATGGCTACAACGTTAAATCTAGCAACACCGGGGGTGTACATACAGGAGATCCCCGTCATCCCATCATCCATCGTCAGCGTTCCAACGGCGGTACCTGTATTCGCGGGTTACACCGCGATGGCCGCTGAGGGAACGAAGAGCCTGCATCTTGTCCCGTGGCAGATCGACAGTCTACTGGAATACACCCAGTTTTTCGGCATGGCGCAGGACGAGCCGGGCATCTCCGTCGCCATCGACGCCACGAAGATGCCGCCCGTTGCCGTCCCGATCGTGGATGAGGCAACCCGGTCGAAATACCTGATGTATTACGCGGTGCAGAACTATTTCGCGAATGGCGGCGGAACCTGCTATATCCTTTCCATCAATCCCTTTAACGCCGCGAACCCGGTGATCAATCTTTCGGATTTTCTGGATGCAAGCGGCGCATTCCGGCCGGAACTGGAAAAATACAACGACATCACACTCGTCGTTTGTCCCGATGCACTGGGAATGCCTTCGGCCGCCAATTACTACTCCCTGCAAAGCGCGGTGGTGGCGCACTGTGTGAAAATGCAAAACCGGATGGCGGTGATGGATGTCTTCCGCACGGCGGGCAATACCTGGCAACAGGATGTGGCCGTCCTGCGTAACCAGGACAAGAGCACCCCGCCCGTGGCCGGCCTGGTGGTACAGGAACTGGAAGACTATAAATACGCGGCCGTTTATTTTCCGCGGATAAAGACGACAAACGACTTCCAGGTGAGCGACGCCCTGGTGAAGGTGAACCTTACCACCGCCACCGGAACGGCGGCGACGACCCTTGATAAAATAAAGGGAACCAACAGTCAGGCATACTATGCAGCCCAGAACGCCATTCAGAACAACCTCGAGATGCTGATGCCCGCGGCTCCCGCGATGGTGGGGATCTATGCGGCAGTCGACAACTCCAGCGGGGTCTGGAAGGCGCCGGCCAATGTGGCGGTCCTGGAAACCGTAGACCTGGAAGAGCAGGTAAGTTCATTCGAGCAGGGGCAGTATCTCAATATCGATCCGGTGTCGGGTCTGTCAGTCAATGCCATCCGCAGCTTTCCCGGGCGAGGTCCGGCGATTGTCTGGGGGGCCCGGACGCTGGCCGGCAATGACAACGAATGGCGCTATATCCCCGTCCGCCGCTTCTTTTTCATGGCAGAACAATCGATCAAGAATGCCATCGAGCCCTTCGTATTCGAACCCAACGACAACAATACCTGGACCCGGGTAACGGCAATGATCAGCAATTATCTCACGGAGCTCTGGAAGGCGGGTGCGCTGATGGGCAGTACGACAAAGGATGCCTTCTTTGTGAATGTGGGTCTCGGATCCACGATGACGGCGCAGGATGTACTGGAAGGACGGATGATCGTACAGGTAGGAATGGCCGTCGTAAGACCCGCTGAATTCATCATCCTGCAATTCCTTCAGATGATGCCTTCCGCCTGATACACTAAGACAATTATTCAATTCTTAAACTTATAATTATGGACCAACCAAAGCCTTCCCAAAACCCCGATCCCGGTAAAAAGGAAAAGGATCGCGTAAAGCCAGAGGAAAAGGAGACGGCCACCCAGAAAAGCATCGACGCCGCCCGGCTGCTGTATTGCACCAATCTCCGAACCTCAAAGACCAATCAGAAAGCAGGTGAAAAAGCCTATGAACGGGCCGTAAGGATCTACCGGAAGAAGAAGAAATTATTCGAATGGACGGAGAACAACTATCGCATCTACCGCGATCTCGACATTTGTCTCGATACCGAGCTGACGACGGGCAACGCCGCACTGACGGATAATGTAACCGGCTACAACAAGCTGTCGGCAGCGCTGTATGCCAACCTGACGCAGATGACGACGGCGATAAAGACGCTGAAGACCAAGGTATCCGCTTTGCGCGACCAGGCCTCGGTACTGGAAAATTTCCGGAACGACCAGTGCAATGCCACCCAGTGGGCGTTGCTGACGGGAAAGAACCTGGAGAACTGCAAGGCCGATGCTCCGGTGCCCGCCCCGCGCGAACGGCCGGACGCCTGCAGGGATGCCGATAAGGTCTATGAAGAGTTGATCCTCATCCCCAAGAAGGTGCTCGTGTTTGACGTCGATTCCCTTTTACAGTCCTCGGCGGACGTTACGGGCATCCAGACCTTCTCGAATATCTCCGTGCTGACCCAGTTACAGGTCGACCTGACGAAGGCTTCCTCGGCGCTTGTCACGCAAATCCAGGCCTCGGTGAAGACGCGCACGACGGATATGGCCACCGTGCAGGCCGATCTCATCGCCTCGGTGCAGGACTGCACCAAAACGGGTGTGGACGAATACAACAAGATCGCAGTATGCCATGCGGCGCATTTCTCGGTACAGTTCCTTTGCCAGCCGGATTGCGGTTGCGTGAAACCCTGGCAGGAGTCGGTGATCGCGCCAAGGCTGGATGACTGCGAATGCCGGATCTGCAAGATCGGCGAAGTGGTGAGAAGCGTCTATCGCGGCGGTGCGGTGGAATAATCCAATTTATTATTTATTAAACATCTTCTTATGATCAATGAATTCAAGTATACCGAACAACGGGAATACGACGATTCCAAAATCCTCAAGTGTTGTCCCGAGCCAAAGCCAAACCCGAACGAGCCGCCCAGCTCCGATTGCTGCTTTAACAACTGGCAGGCCGAACTGGATATCGTCAACTGGGAACTCACCGCCGTGACCACTGAGCTGACCCATGTACAGAAACATCTGACCGTTGTGACCACCCGTTACAACCGGCTCAAGACCTGGGGCGACGAACTCTCCTCCGCCAATGATCTGGCCTTCGCGGTTTGCCGGCAGTTGGAGATCATCGAAGCCCAGTTGGTCAATACCTGCAAGAATACCCAGTTCACGGTAAAAGGCGTCGAGATCCTGTATTGTATGGTCCGGGAGTTCTATCTCACACTGGATCAGCTGCAGGCGAAATACGACTCGCTCCAGAACTGTATCAAATGCCTTAACAATCCTGCTTTGACGGCGACAACAGGGGTCGGCAAAGTGCTGGCTGACTATGGCACGGCGCTGAATGCGGTGCTGGCGACAAGAGATGCGCTGATCGTATTGGTCATGAGCGCGATGGATTCGGCCATCAGCCTTCACCGGCAGATCTGTGACCAGTACGGCTACAAGCGGCTGATCCGCATCTGGCAGGACACGCTGGCCTGTGGTATCCCCTGCGAGGATGGACCGGTGATCCGCCCGTTGGAGGCAAAGCCGGAAAGAGGTGGGATACCGGGCGGTCCGGTGACGGAACCTTTCTGTCTGGAGCCGATCCTGGAATTCCCTATCTGCAATCAGGCTTATTACCGGGAGATCCATCAGCTCTTCGAAGCCGAACGGCGGGAGATGAGGGAACTGACCAACGAGGTGAAAGAGCTTACCAAACGGCAGCTGGCCTTGCAGGCCATCCAGCAGAGCTTGCAAAACGCATTGAAGGAGGTAAACCCTGCCGTGCGTTGCAGCTAATTGATCATCGAAAATCTATTAATCAGCACAAAATCTATTACAATGGCAGATCCTACAAAGACATATCCCCTCCCGAAGTTCCATTTCCAGGTATCCTGGGGCAAGACGCGGATGGGTTTCACCGAAGTCACCGGGCTCGATTTCGAAACGGAGGTGATCGAATACCGCGAAGGCAACAGCAAGTTGTACAACAAACTGAAACAGCCGGGCCTTACCAAATACAGTAATGTCACCCTGAAGCGGGGGACCTTCCTCGGCGATTTCGACTATTACGAGCTGTGGAAGCAAACTTATTTCTTCCAGGAATCGAGTGCCCAGTTTCGCACAAATGTGGTCATCCAATTAATGGACGAGCAGCACAAGCCGATCATCACCTGGAGCCTGGCCAATGCCTGGCCGACAAAGATCCAGGCCACGGACCTGAAGGCGGATGCCAACGAGGTGGCGATCGAAACGATGGAGCTGGTTCATGAGGGCTTAACGATAACGGAGGCGCCGTAATATGTCCAGCACAACCTATCAGACCGTCAATTTTCATTTCAAGGTGCAGTTCGACTTCGATACGGACGGCAACAGCATCGACGTGAGCTTTCAGTCGGTGACAGGGCTCGATTCCACGCTGGAAACCGAGACGGTGCGGGAGGGCGGTGAGAACCGGTTCACGCATGTACTGCCGGTGCGCCGGAAGTTCGGTCCGCTGGTGCTGAAGCGGGGACTGCTGATGCCGGAGGATTCGATGCTCACGCAGTATTTCAAACTGGCGTTTGAGAACGACACGTTCACGCCGTTTAAGCTGGTGACCATTCACCTGCTGGACGAGACGCATCAGAGCCTCATGCACTGGGAGATCAACAATGCCTGGCCGCTGAACTGGAAGATAGGGGAGCTGAACGCCATGGAGGGAGCCGTCCTTATCGAAACCCTCGAATTAAACTATAACCGACTCATTTTTAATTCCTGATGTATGCCCATCGAAGTACGAGAACTGGTCATAAAGGCAACGGTCGAACAGGAGAACGGCTCGCCGAACAAGCCTGCGCCGCCTCCTGATCACAACAACGCGATCGGCCCCAATGAGGGGCTTATCCAGGCCTGTATCGACAAGCTGACTGAAATCTTAAAGACCCGCTATGAGCGTTAGCCCCTCTCCAAGCGACAGCGCGCTGTCCAAAATGGTGATCCATTCCTTTTCCGACAAGGACTTCCAGCAGGAGGAGAAGGACAAGCTGTTCACGGTGCCGATCAACCCGGAGTCGTTTACCCGTAACTACAAGGTAGACCTGGACAACCGGACGGGCCATGGCCAGCCCGGCACCCAGCCCGGATATAAGTCCACGAGCCCCGAGGAACTGAAGATCGACTTCATCCTCGATGGAACGGGGACCGTGGAAGGGTATCCAGCCCAATATGACGGGATGTCGGTGCATGACCAGCTGTCCGCGTTTCTGACCTGTATCGGGTTCAACGGGGACATCCACCGGCCGAATTTCGTGATCGTCATCTGGGGATCGGAGATCCGGTTCCCCGGTACGGTGTCGAACGTCGACCTGAGCCACACGCTTTTCCTGCCTAACGGCACGCCATTGCGGGTAAAGGTGAGCGTTACCTTCGTCCGATCGGAATCCGACAATGCCCGGGCGGCGGCGAACCGGATGCAATCGCCGGATCTGACACATTATCACCGGGTGCAACGGGGGGATCGCCTCGACTTACTAACCTTTTCGAAATATAACGATCCCAATTATTTCCTGCAGGTGGGGCGGGTAAACAACCTGGTCACCGTGCGCAAGATCGCCCCGCCGCAGGAACTTTATTTCCCGCCATTCGCACAAAATGAATCGTGATGCCACAGGAACTCTTCATACCCAATACCTCGCTGCACAATGTAGTGACCTACCAGATCCTCATCAATGGCCAGGTGGCGAATCCCGTCTACGAACTGTTGTCGATGGTGATCACAAGGGAAGTGAACCGGGTACCCACGGTAACGGTCGTCTTCAAGGATGGAGACCCCTCGAACCGGACTTTTGCGTTGAGCGAGCAACCGGATTTTGCGCCGGGAGTGCCGGTGGTGATCAAACTCGGACGGGATGGGCAAAACGACCAGACCTTCAAGGGCATTGTAGTAAAGCATGCCATCCGGGTGCGGGAGAACGGCCAGAGCCAACTGCATGTAGTCTGTAAGGACGAAGCGGTGCGCATGACGGTAGGCCGGCATAGCAAGTATTACAGCAACGAAAAGGATAGTGAGCTGCTCGATACGCTGATCACCTCCTATCCCAATCTGAGCTGTCAAATGGATGACAGCAAGCTGCAATACGAAGAGCTGGTGCAACATCACTGCACCGATTGGGATTTCATGCTGCTTCGGGCCGAGGCAAACGGGATGCTGGTGAATGTCATCGACGGGGTGGTGAATATTGCCGTCCCGAAGACGGGCGCCCCGGCTGCTCTCCAGGTGGCCTTTGGCTCTTCGTTGCTGGAGTTTGAAGCGGAGATGGATGCGCGAAGCCAATGGAAGAATGTGGAGGCGCATTCCTGGGATTATCATAACCAGGCGCTGTTCAGCTCGGATTCCTCCAGCGTGGCGGGATGGTCGGAGGCCGGCAATATCGCCGCGAGCACGCTCGCCCAAACGATCAACCTCACCAATTACGAACTGCATCACAGCGGATACCTGACCGAAGCGGAATTACAATTGTGGACGCAGGGTCAGATGCTGCGCAGTCTGCTGGCGAAGATCTGCGGCCGGGCGAAATGCACCGGTTTTTCGGGGATCAAGCCGGGGGATATATTGGCAGTAAGCGGGGTCGGGGCACGGTTTAACGGAAACATCTTTGTCACGGCCGTTCGGCAGGAGGTAGGCAACGGGATGTGGGATACGCATATCCAGTTTGGGCTCGACGCTCGCCGCTATGCCGAACTCTACCGGGATATCAACGACAGCCAGGCCGCGGGTCTGGTGGGTGGGATCCGGGGTTTGCAGATTGGGATCGTGGTGAAGCTGGAGAATGATCCCGAGGGTCAGGACCGGATACAGGTCCGGCTGCCGATGGTGGACAATAATGCCGATGGCACCTGGACGCGCGTGGCTTCGCTGGATGCGGGGAACAGCCGTGGAGCCTTCTTCCGGCCGGAGATCGGCGACGAGGTGATCGTAGGATTTATCAATGACGATCCGCGGGAAGCCATCGTACTGGGGATGCTGAACAGCAGCGCCAAGCCGGCGCCGGTCACAGCTCAGGACAAGAATGACATCAAAGGGTTTACGACGAGGAGCAAGATGCATATCACCTTCGACGACGGAAAGAATACGATCACGATCGATACCCCCAATGGGAATCAGATCCTGCTTGACGACAGCGGCGGAAAGATCAGCCTTTCCGATCAGAACCAGAACTCCATCACGATGGATTCTTCGGGGATCACGATCACCAGTGCGACAGGGGATATCAATATCAATGCGACGGCGGGTAACGTCAACCTGAGTGCTGGCCTCGGGCTTACGGCAAAGGGTACGACGGCATCCCTGCAGGGAACGACGACGGCAAGCGTGCAGGCCACGACCGTTATGATCAATTAAAGAAACAGGCAACATTTCATAAACAAATTATTCTATGGCTTCTTCCAACTTCAATTCTTTCCTGGGTACCGGCTGGAAGTTCCCGCCGGTCTTCGATCCTGAACTGGGGAGCGTGAGGATGGTGAGCGATGAAGAAGATATCAGGGAGAGTCTGAACATCCTGTTGTCCACGGCGTTGGGAGAACGGGTCATGCAGCCCCGCTATGGCTGCGATCTGCAGCCCTATCTTTTCGATCCGCTGAATGCCAACCTGATCGGCTTTCTGAAGAACAGGGTGTATTATTCCATTCTTTTTTTCGAATCGAGGATCACCCTGATCAATATCGATGTCAGCGCCGGCTCGTCGACGGACAGCCTCGAAGGACGGTTTCGGATCACGGTAACCTATAGTATCACCCAGACAAACACGCGGTTCAACTACGTGTTTGATTATTTCCAGAATGAGGCGTTGCAGCCCATCTAAATCGACTTTTCATGTTCAGTTGCGATCATTTACGACATCCTTTTCAGAATGATCCCGGTACGAGCCAGGACGGGCGGGCTCCGGCCGACCTGTTGGGAGATACAACCCCGATAGACGGCCGCCAGATAGCCGATTTGCTGAACTATTTCACGGCGCTGGCGGGACAGATCAATTTTTATAATCCCGATCTCAGCGTGGGATCATGGAAACCTTTTTTCACCGGGAGCCTTCCTTTCCTGCTCAGCAGCATATCGGCTTATTCGGGCGACGCGGCGCAGGAGAAGATGGATCGGGTGGTAGGGTTATTCCAGCGGCATCCGACGCCGGAGGGACTTCAGTTACTATTTTACCAATCGTACTATACGGCCATCTTCCCGTTGCAGCAATGGTCGCTTGGCCTTGCCGGCAGCGGGCTCGATATCGAGATGAATATCCGCAAGCTGATCACAGACCGGCTTACCACCGCTGTCGCGGCTTATATCCGTCATGCGAATACCGCCGTGCATTGTTATGGCATCCAGGTACCGGCATTCGCGGAACTGCAGGCCAATGACGCCTGGGGGCTCAGCGCGGCCGATCTCACCTCGTATGACGCGGATTTTTCCTGTGGCGTACCCAGCAGACGCAGTCAGTTGCTTGCCTTGCAGGAAGCGATCAGCGCGTTGATGGGCGATCTGACGGAAGTGTTGCGGCTTGTCACCCCACAGGCCGCCGGCCCGGTGAATAACGACCTGTACTCTCTGCTCACCGGTAACGGGCAAGCCAGTACACCCCCGCATCTCGCTCTTTTATTCTCCTTTCTAAACCAATTCCTGCAGATACAGGCCGACCTCAACAGTCTGCCGAAGAAACACCTCGACTTTTTTTACCAGCAGGTGATGAAGGTTTCGCCGGCGGCATCCATTCCCGACAATGCTTATATCATTTTCGGACTCCCCAAACAAAAACCCTCCTACGTCCTCTCGGCCGGTACGAAGCTAAAGGCGGGCAAGGACAAGCTTGGGTTAGACATCGTTTTTACCGTAGCGCAGGACAGCTTTCTCACCCAGAGCCAGGTCACCGGGCTGCGGACGGTCTTCGTCAATCAGCAGCAGTCGGGTGGGCAGACCTATACGGAAGGGGTCTATATGGCGCCGGATGCGACGATGGCCGACGGCGTCGCCAAGCCGTTCAAGGACCCGGCCAATGCCGCCTGGGCTACGCTGGGCGCGAGACAAAGTTTTTATACCCCGCCGGGTTTGACGACACCCGTGAACTATCCGATGGCGCGGCTTGGGTTTATCCTTGCCTCAAAGGTATTATTGATGAAGGAAGGCAAACGAACCGTCAACATCCAGCTTTCCTGCCAGTGGCGGGGGATCTGTGATGGCGTAGCCTTCGCCACGCTTTTCGCCAAGGCACAGGAAGCTGTGGGTTCTTCCTATGTAGTGATCACGGAGGATGTGCTGGAAAAGGCCCTGGTCATGGGGATACGGCCGGCGACAAAACGCAGCCTGACCCTGTTCTATCTAACAGACCCCTGTAAACGAAGCCCCTGCGACGCGCAGAAGGTCTACCAACGGAGCCAGGCGCTGGTACAGATACCGGCCGACAAGCAGGCGCAGATCGCTTTTTGGGATAAGGAAATGAAGGCCGTCGGCGGGGTGGCTCCCTATGAGACCCAGATACTCCTGGATATCCTGACGCCTCAGTCTCTTTTCATGGTAAGCTTTAGCGGCGCGAAGGCCTGGCTGACGGCGGACAGCATCGGGATGAAGCTGACGCCCGTTGGGGATGCTTCGACCATGAGCTTCCTGTGGGAGATCGAGGCGGAGATCGCCCCGGACCAGCCGGCGGTGAGTTTTTACGACCCGTCCAAACTGGGCGAGGATTTCAATACGAAGGACCCGCTGGTGAAGATCCAGCTGAATGATATGATCAAATGGCAACTGGCGGACAGTCCCATTTCCGCGCTTTCCTGTCTCAACCAACGCGGCGATGGCTGCGGGCAGGGGATGTCGGCCTATGAGTTCTTTCGCAATATCGTGCTCGTAGCCGCGCTGAGCACGGGAGAAAGCGGCAACGTACAGACAAAGATGATGGTGTCGGTCTGCGGGGTGACGAGTCTTGTGCTGCAGAATGACGATAATGTGCTGGATGGGAATAAGAACTTTGCACCCTTTGGCACCAAACCCGCCGTCGTCGATTTCGATGTGTACCCGCTGGAACAGCCGGATAACAACAGCGAGAGCCCCAATTTCGGCAAACTCAACCTGGTAGGACCCAGTTTTCTGATCGGCAGCACGGAGATCTTCCTGAAGAAATGGACCCAGTTGAATTTGAATATCAACTGGGTCGGGAAGCCGGCCGACTTTAACGAATACTACAAGGCGTATATCCAGTTCCCGAAGGACAACAATGTCAATCTTTGCAGTCCCGGCCACCAGGTGAACCTGGCATTGCTGCACGATGGGGCTTGGTACAAAGAAGGACCGGGCAAAACGCTGCCGAACGACAGCCAGCCATCGATAAAAGACAATAACCGGAAGCTGTTTCCAAACACCGGCTGTACGTCAGGCGGCGGCGTGATCGAGATCGCCAGATCGAAACCGGGTGGCACGGCGGGCATCCCGAAGGATGCCGTGTCTACCGGCATTGCCGGATGCCCGGGCAAGGATACGACAAACACCGACGTCTTTTCCCTTCAGCCGGGAGATTTTCCCCAGCTGCCACCGCTGGACTTCGACCCCAGCTTTACCCCCTTCACGCAATTTTCGACGAGCCTGCGTAACGGGTTTATGCGGCTGACCCTCGAATACCAGGATTTCCTGCACAAGATATATCCGTGGGTGCTGACCCGGCATGTGCTCGACCAGGCGCACAAGCTGCGGGATGACGAAGAGCATTCGGCGCCGAACGAGCCATGGACGCCGCTGATCCAAAAAGGGATGTCCATCGATTACCAGGCGATGGCTACCCTGGAAGACATCAGCCTGATCCAGCTGTATCCCTTTGACGGAACCTTTAACACGGTGGATATCGCCGGGGAGCCGCCTTTGTTTGCGACGTTCTGTGATGAAGGCAATCTGTTTATCGGGCTCAGCGGTGTGGTGCCTGGAGAGAGTCTGAGCATCCTCTTCCAACTGGCCGAAGCTACCGGTGACACCGAAGACAAGGGCGGACAGTTTGACTGGAGCTTTCTCAGCAACAATGGCTGGCAGCCGCTACGGCCGGGCTTTGAGATCCTGGAGGATGAGACCAACGGGCTCACCACGACGGGCGTGGTCCGGTTTGTCTTCCCGGATTCGATCAGCAACGACAATACGATATTACCCACGGGCCAATACTGGATCAGCGCTACGATGTCGGCCAATACGGGGGCAAGCAGCCAGGCGCTGGCGGTGCTGACCCAGGCCGTGCTCGCGACTTATCTGCCTTCACCGGCAAACGATCCGCTCCGGGCCGGGACATCGATTGCATCAGGCACCATCAGCAAGCTGTTGCTACCCGATGCGTCGATCTCGAAAGTGACACAACCCTTCGACTCCTTTGGCGGCAGTGCGCCGGAAGCGGCGGGGAGCAGCTATTATCTGCGGGTCAGCGAGCGGATCCGGCATAAGGGCCGCGCCATCCAGAAATGGGACTATGAACGGATCGTGCTACAGCAGTTCCCGAAACTGTTGCGGGCAAAATGTATCAACCACAGCCAGGCCCTGGACAACCATGCCTACCGCATGGATTTCCCGGTATCGCCGGGAGACGTGGTACTGGCCGTGCTGCCGGATATCACCCAGCTCACCGTGGCGGACAACCTGCAACCGACCGTGCCGATGAGCATGCTTCTGGCGATAGAGAAATTCCTGGCCGGCAAGATCTCTCCGTGGGCGCAGCTGGTGGTGCGGAATCCCCGGTATGAGCCCGTCAATATCTGTGTGACCGTGGTGCTGGCGGAAGACGCCGATCGGAATGTGGCGGAAGATCAATTGATCGCCGACCTGCAGGATCACCTTGCACCCTGGCTCAGCGGTGACCCGTCGACCTTTCAATTCGCCAAACGGCTGTACCTGTCGGATATCATCGGCGTGGTGGAGAGCCGGGACTATGTTGCGGCGCTGGTCGGATTGATGATCGGCCGGCAGGGGGAGCCCATTGGCAGTCCTGCTTTTATCGACCCGCTGACCCCAAGGTCGATCCTGGTGGCCGGGGTTATCGAGGTGACGTTCGCCAACCCGCCGGCAGCCACTTCCAATGAATTATTCTGGAAAAAGAGATTGAAACGATCATGACAACGAATACTACCATCGATCAACTATCTATCAGCCGGACCGATTCAGGCTTCCCGGCTTACCTCGATTTCGGGAGCCTTCGAACGAATGCGATCAACTATCTGGGACCGATCACCTCGAGCTACTGGACGGATTATAATATCCATGATCCGGGGATCACGACGCTGGAAGCCTTGTTGTATGCGCTGATGGATCTTGGCTACCGCGTGAACTTCCCGATCGCCGACCTGCTGACGCCGGCGCCGAACGGAAAGAAGAATATCGACTTCTATACCCCGGCGCAGATCCTGGGCGGAAATCCTTATACGATCAATGACTACCGCAAGAAGCTGATGGACCTGACGGAGGTGAGGAATGCGTGGCTTGCGGCGGATGCAACGCCCGTAGGCATGACTTCGGCGGGCGCGGGTGCAACGCCGGTCGGCGCGGGTTCGGCGGGTTCGGGTGCGGCGGGCGTCGCCGTCCGGGGGGTATATTCTATTTTTCTCGAGCTGGAGATGGATCGCAGCGATTTTGGGACGGATCAGCAGTGGGAAGCCTATAGCGACAAGGTAGTCCGCGAGGTAAAGGGGGTATTGCAGGCGCATCGCAATCTTTGCGAGGATTTTGGAGAACCGGTTGTCCTTGACCGAAAGCCGATAACGGTGAGTGCGGATATCGAGCTCGCTGATGATGCGACGCCGGCGGAGGTGTACCGGCAGTTGGTCAAGTCCCTCTATACCTTCTTCTCGCCTGTCCCCGCCTACTATACTCTTGGACAACTGGTGCAGATGGGCATTCCGCTGGACGAGGTCTTCGCGGGCCGGCCATACGGGAAATGGCCCAGCCACGGGTTCATCCTTGACAGGGATCTGCCGGAGCGGCCCACCGGGCGGACGCCGATCTATCTCTCGGCGGTGTATCATCAACTGCTGGATATCCAGGGCGTGAAGACCGTGCGGCGGCTGTCGCTGGATACGGGTGAGCCGGCGGGAAAGGAGATGCAGCCGGTCTGGACGGCGTCGCTCATGGAAAATGTGCTACCGGTATTCGACATTGCCGGGAGTCAGTTCCGCTGGTATCGCGGCGGGCAGTTGCTGGCCGTGGATCTTGGCAGCGAGACCCGGTCCCTGCAGCAGGAGGTGATCCATGCGGGAAAAGTATTTTATCCGGCCGCCGATCTCGATGTTGCTATTCCCACGGGCCGGTGGCTCGAAGGGTTGGACCGATATTTTTCTATCCAGAACGACTACCCGCAGGTTTACGGGATCGGCCCGGGGGGCCTGCCGGGAACGGCGCCCGCCGGCCGGCAGGCGCAGGCCTTGCAACTGAAGGGATACCTGCTGCTGTTCGATCAGCTGTTGGCGGACTATCTCGCGCAGTTGGGGAATATCCAGACCTTGTTTTCCATGGGGGGAGCGATGCCTGGTGGAAGCGGGTCTTCGGATACAGGCGGATCAACGTATTTTGCGGGGGATGTATCGAGTGTGCCCGGCCTGGCGCCGTTGTTGCGCTTTCCGCCGGCGGCGGGTGCGGGGACGATGCTCGTCTATCCCGTGGATGCCGGCGTCTGGGAAGCCATCGCAGGGAAAGGGACCATCGCCTGCGGGCAGCTGGAAACGCTGACCCCCTTTACGTTTGCGGATGCCGCCGATCGCGATATCGCATTGACGCAGCTCGCGCTTCTATTCAGCATCGATACCCCAACGGTGAACTATATTCCGGTGGAAGAGAAACAGGTGGTCTATGTCCTTACGGGAGTGGGCGGCCGTTTTGTTCTTGTAAGCCAGTCGCTCTTCCCCGATATCGCTTCGGCTTCGAAGGAAGTGGCGACGGTATTGTATATCGGCGGGGCAACGGAAAATTACAATTCATCGGTGCTCACCGGAAAGGATGACAGCCTCGTCTACAGTTTTAGCCTGGTACAGACCGGCGCCTCCTACGTCAACTATGTACAGACCCTGCTCGAGAACCCGGCACAGTATACCCAGCGAAGAACGGCTTTTTTACAACACCTGATGCATCGGTTTGCCGAGTCGTTTACGGACTATGCCCTGCTGTCGGCGGGGTTTTTGTCGCCGCAGGAGATTGCCGGCCGGCAGGTAGGGCTGATGGAACAATTTCTTGGCAATTTCCCGGCGCTGAGCGGCAATCGCGGCCAGGGCTTCAACTATACAACTCCCGGCTGGAATACCACCAATACCAGCGGTCTTGAGAAAAGATTCATGGCGTTTAGCGGGATCACCGACCAACGCCGGCACTGGCTGTGCAATTTTGAGGTCGCGACGGAAGACAAACAATGCCAGGTGGCGATCTCTCTCGACGGCAGCGATTTCATGGTCTGCCCCGATCCCATTCCCGGGAAGAGTGCGTTACCCGCGGCAACGGAGTTGTTTCGAAATATGGGCAACGCGGAAAACTTTCAACTGGTTCACCGAAATGACACAGGCCGCTGGGCGATCGGCGTATTTTTTTATGGCGGTTATCAGGCTGTAACGGTAGCAGACTGGCCGGATGAGGCACAGGCAGCAACGGCGGCGGATCAGCTGGCGAAGATGCGCCAGCTGGAACCGGGAGAGGAAGACATTGCCGTAGATCAATTCGAATATCGCGCCGCGCTCTTGAATGCTGAGGGGGTGGTCGTGCGGAGCAGCGCGACCCCGTTTAATGATGAGAGCGGGGCCTGGGACGATGCCACCAAACGCGTGCATCGCATCGATGATCCGAAAAGCTGGCAGTTCGATGCGGCAAAAGACGGCGATATCGGAAAGCTGATCCGCAATGCAGCCGAGTCGGCAATGGGAGAATACCTGGATATCCGCGGATTTAACATCGCCCTGAAGCACGACATCCCTCATAAACCCGAACACTGCCGGTTTACAGTTGCCGATGCCGAAAAGACGTATCGGTTTGCTTCGGTGGAACAATATCCCACGGATACACAGGGGCGTGCCGCGGCGAATGCGTTGTTGTTCCGGATGACGGCGGAGGCCGGCTATGCCGTGTATTTTGATACCGAGACAGACCGCTATCGGATCTCGGTGCAGGAAGAGGGGAGATCGCTTGCGGTTTCGGAAGAGGAGTTTGCCGAAGAGGCGCCGGCCA
This sequence comes from Puia sp., assembly GCF_036500295.1. Lineage (NCBI taxonomy): Bacteria > Pseudomonadati > Bacteroidota > Chitinophagia > Chitinophagales > Chitinophagaceae > Puia > Puia sp. Next base: position 213,447 of record NZ_DASYCH010000125.1, read on the forward strand.
GGGCAAAGGCAGGCGAGATCGCCCGGTCGCTCCGCCAGCGCTTGTATCGTCTCCAGATGACGCGGGTGCCGTTGACCTGGAAATTTAGCTTTTATACCGGAGTGCCGGGTAGATCGTTTTTTGTTTTTCATAGCGACACGGCATATAAGACGGTGGAGGAGGCGCACGCGGCGGCCGTCGATTTCTATTCGGCGGATAAAGGATGGGAGGTCAGGAAGACGGGGAATTCGTTTGCAGTGGCGAAGGTCGAGGGTAAGGAACTTGTTCTGTTGGAAGCAGAAACGCCGGCGGCAGACGAAACCGGCCTGCAGCAGTCGGTGCAGTTGAAGAATTCGATGCGGGCGATGCAGGCGGGCGATGCAGCCGTGCTGTCCAGTATGGTGCGGCCCGATACAGCATCCAAAACGGAAGGGTTCGTTTACCGGCTGACGGACAAGAACCGGCCCCGGGCTTTTCATCCGGTACTGTGGAAGACGGAAGAGGAAGCAAAGACTGTCCGTGAGACACTCATCGCCAAGGGGAGAAAGGGATATCGATATCCCGAGATCTGTCTCGGGGGCGACAATGTATATTTTAGAGCCAAGGAGAGCGGCGGCGACTGGCATTATCTTGTAAAATGCCGCAACGATTACTTCTCACAGCTCGGGCTGCCGGCAGACAGGGAGTGGACGATGTTCGAGAGCACAGCGGGTTTCCCTTCCGCAGATGCGGCGCAACAGGCATTCCAGGATCAATATCTGTCGATCCTGGAGCTGGCAATGGACAGAGTCAATTATGGCGACAAAGACCCCATCGCCTGGACCGATCACGGCAGGCGCAAGACCCTGGTCTTCGTCCCGCAAGACCTGCAGGAGGCGATGAACAAGGCGGGGCTGAATACCGCTGATGAACTGGTCAGGGCGGCGAAGGCCTACCCGATACGCCGCCAACTACATCGCTTCCTGTTTCAGCTGATCAATGAGGATACGGCAGAGACCGATTGGGAAGGCGCGGGGTCTTTTGCCGATGCGCAGGAAGCGCATGTCGCATTCGGGTTTTTCCGGATGCTGCTGAATGTGGGCGGCAACTATTTTATCGACTATGACGATGAACAATGCGGCTTCCGGCTGGGGCTGCGCGAAGTGCTGGCGGAGAGCGTCACACGATATGCATCGGTGGACACCGCCTGGCGGGCCGTCGAAGAATTTATTTCCGTTGCGCAGTCGGTGGGCGGCTTTCATCCCGAGAAAAGAAAAGACGGCAGCTGGGGCTATTTTGTCGCCGGCGCCGATACCCATGCGCAGCACCCCTGTCAATATGAAACGGGACAGGAACGGGATGCGGCCCTGCAACGGCTCTATACGGCCGCTCAGGGTTTCCCTGAGGCAGCCTGGTTTAGCGGCACCGATACGGTCTCGCTGTTGGATGTGCGGTCGGGAGAAGCGGTGGCCCGGTTTCCTTCACCGGGTAAGGGTGTCGTCGATGATACCTTTCTGGATATTGTACTCGATATGGCCGACGCGGTTTGGGCGGGACAGTTCTTCGAAGACGAGCTGGGACTTTATGTGCCGGCAGGTGGCGGGTCGGTGAAGATCAGACCGGTCGTAGCCGAAAAGAAAGACCCCGAAAAGAAGGACCCCGACAAAAGCGGGTCGGTCACGCGGGACGAATGGGAGGATCAGCTGTTGAATTATATCGCCTATTTCCCCGTGACCAGAAAGGGAACGGAATATCGAATGGAGATGAAACTGCCGGGGTTTGCGGCATTGCCGGGTCCCTGGTTTGTCGATAAAGACTGCGGCTGCTCGCCGGAGATGTCAGGTAAGGAACCCAGCTGTTTTGCCGCCTGGGTCGGCCCCGCACCTTACGCACACGCGGCGGATGCCTGGAAGGCTTTTTTAGATTTGTTGCCGTTGCTTGATGAATTGTCCTATTATCGAAGCGTGCATGGCAAACCGGGGGTGTATGGCATCGAGCTGTACAAGCCGGAAGAGATCCTGGCGTATAACCCACAGACCTATGCCTATGCAGAGATGGCGATGCTGGGGATGGGCCGGGCCAAAGACTGCATCAACAAGGAGGGTATCCAACTGGTGGAGCACCTGTTGTTACGGCCGGAGAAGGGCGCGAAGACGGCCATCCCGGTGTGCCCGCCCCCCACCCCCTTGCCCGGGTTCCTGAGCCAGCCGGGTGTCGACCCTTACTCCTTTATTATTACGGCCTTTCTCCCCGCCTGGCCGGAGCGGTTCCGCAAGAAGGAGAACCGGCAGGTGCTGGAGCGGCTGTTACAGGAGGAGACTCCGGCGCATATCCTTCTGCGCATCATTTGGTTGACGCCGATGGACCTGTGCCGGTGGGAAAGCCAATATAAAGACTGGCTGCGTTCGCTACGGCCGGAGAAGCCTTGTGCGAACTATCTGGCCGACCCCTGGGTCAGGATGCTTTTTGCCGAGCCGGTGCAGTGCCTGGCGGAGGCAACGGCCGAGGTCGGAAAAAGCGGGGACAGTGATGAATGGCTGAGCGAGGTCAACCTGCTTTACTGCTGGAAGGACCGGGAATGCGCGGATACCTCGAAATGGAATTTTGATATCCCGAATACGGGACCGACGGGCGGCGGCATTCAGTTTAAGCCCTCGCCGAATCCAACGGGCCAGACCGTGGGCGGGGATGCGAAGCGGATGATCGCCGCTGTGCCGACGACTGCGGCGGCTACGGGCGCAGGGGCGGTAGGTACGGCTGTCGGCGAGAAAGCCGCCTCGATAGTGGACAGGGTGAAAAACGTGGAATCGGATGTGGTCAATAAGGCCGAAGGGGTCGTGGACACGGTGAAGGGAGTTGCGGATAAGGCGGAGGATGTGGTGAACAAGGTACAGGATGCCACCGACAAGGTCCATGATGTTTCTAACCGGTTGAAAGAAGTGGAGAAAATTGCGAAGGATGTGATCCCTTTTGTGATAGAGGAGATCCCGGTTGTCGGGCCGGCCATCACCGCGGCAGAGCGGATCGCCGTGCGGGTCGGGCTTTGGACAAAGATCCTTCACAGGGGTGTCGATGTGCTGGAGGGATTGCTCAACCGGTTGAAAGGGCTGATCGAAAAAGCCAAACCAAAAGATCCGGCGACGAAAGACACAAGCGCCAAAGATCCGAATACGAAAGATCCGAATACGAAAGACCCGGGCACGAAAGACCCGGAAAAGAAATAAGATGCAACACCTTATAAAAAAACAGGAATTACTGCTGCGGATCTCCTCGGGACTGGAACCTTTTGGCGTGCAGCATGCGGCCAGCAGCTTCTATCGGAACAAGCTGCTTTCCGTACTGGAGAAGGTGTTTGATGAATGTTCGACGAACGAAGAGGTGATTCTCATCGACCGGCTGGTGATCGATCTCGGCCGGATCGCCGAAAAGAGTTTGCGGGGTGATGGATCGGGGGATGAGCTGTATGCCGCGATAAAAAAAGAATTCCTCCGTGTGTTGAAAGGCGAGCGGCCGGAGGCGGGGCTTGTCCGCGCCGACCTGCGGGAAAATGCATTGAGCCAGTGGTGGTATTATATGGAGAAAGGCCGGCTGCCGTGGAATATCACGGATCCCGGCAGGGAATGGTATCAGCAGGTGCTGGAGATGCTATCCGTCGACTATAACAGCGTCACGCGGCTTCGGCAGGCGCTGGAAAGCCAGGCGGCCTTTTTACAGCGGGTGAGTCATCAGCATCCGGATGAGTTTCTGGAGACGCTGACCGGTATCCTCACGGGTGCGCGTCAGCCGTCGCTGACGCGACAGGTCGAGGCGATTGGTGTTCTCAGCCAATGGCTGGAGCAGACCTTTCATGATATGACGTCGATCATCGGGAGCCAGCCGGGCCCCGCGGAAAAAAGAGCGGAAACCATCCGGGCCCTGCGGCGGTGGATGGAAGCGCATTCTTCTTTTCTTATGCTTTTAAAGCCAGAGCGGAAAGCGGCCGTGTGGAGAATACTGTTGCGCGAGGCCGCGAGGCGGCCCGAAAAGCTGCGAACAAGCAGCCCGGAATGGGTGCTTTTGCGGGAATTCCTTCGCCCGGAAGAGGGGTTGATCCGCCGGCTGTTGCAAGAGTCAGGACTTCGCTTGCCGGAAATAGGCGTGCCGGGTGACGGGTCCGGCGGGCGGAAAGCAGTGAGGGAGCCCGGTGAAGCGTGGGAAGCCGATGAGCCGGGGGAACCCGAAGCAAAGTCTTCAGCCGTTGAAACGCGGGATGAAAAAGAAGAAGGGTCGATCGGGCAAACATCGAAGGATACCGGCGCCCCGGCGCCAGCCAATGAGACGGAATCGTCTGCGGCCACGCAGCCGGCGGCGGAGAAGAAGGCGGTTACCCCGGAGAAGGCACGGGTAGTCCAGCCGGACGAAGCGCTGGATGAGGCCGGGTTGTTCGGCAGGCATGCCGGGCTGATCCTGTTACACCCTTTTCTGCCGGCGTACTTCCATCGGTGCGGGCTGTGGGATAACGGAGTGTTCCTTGGGCCGCAGGCGCGGCAGCAGGCGGTCTTCCTGCTCCACTTCCTCGCCACCGGCGAAAAAGAAGCGCCGGAGTATGAGCTGCTTTTTCCAAAGATATTGTGCGGTTACGGACTGGAGGAACCCCTGCCGGCCAGAACGGAAATTCCGGATAGCGCGCGGGAGGAGGGAGAAGCGTTGTTACAGAACATCCTGCTGCAATGGGACAAGCTGAAACGAACATCCATCGGCGGGTTGCGGGAGGGATTCCTGCAGCGCACCGGGAAGCTGATCCGCCGCAACGACCGGACGCGCCTGATGCTGGAGATCAGCAGCATCGATGCCCTGCTGGATTTCCTGCCCTGGGGGCTAAGCATCGTGAAACTCCCCTGGCTGAAAGATATTATCTATGTTGAATGGAGATAAATGAAAACAACTGATACGAAGACATCGGCCGCGCAGCCGGCGAAGAAGACGGCGCCGTTCTTTAAGAAGGTCGCCGGGCAGGGTTTTTTCAAACCCGCGCAGCCCGTCGTGCAGACCAAGCTTACCATCGGGGAGCCGGGCGACGTATACGAGAAAGAAGCCGATCAGATGGCGGACCAGGTGGTGAAGAAGAAACCTGCCGAGGGGGCTGGTGCCGGGACAGGACTCAGCAGCGAAATGGGCATGGCGAAGCATATCCGGCGCAAGCCGATCTTCGAGAGCAAGAACGATCCGGCGGAAGGATTGCAGCGAAAATGCGCATCCTGTGAGAAAGAGGAGGGGTTGCAACGGAAAAGTGAGGGACCCGCGGCGGGGGCGGCTTCCGCTTCGGTAGAAGCGGGGATCACGAGCACGAAGGGATCGGGATCGGCGTTGTCCCCGACAACGCTAAGCCATATGGAGCCGGCGTTTGGCGCCGACCTTTCGGGCGTGCGTATTCATGATAACAGTAGTGCGCATCAAATGAACAAGCAACTGAATGCACAGGCCTTTACGCATGGGAAGGATATCTATTTCGACTCGGGGAAATACAAGCCGCAGAATACCGATGGGCAACATTTGCTGGCGCATGAACTGACGCACGTAGTGCAGCAGACCGGTAAAAGCGCGAAAAAGGGAACGAAGAGTGAGAAGAAGGTACAGCGGAAGCCGGCCAAAACCTGCGGGCTGACGCCGGGCGATGCGAGTATCGACGATGTGACAAAAAAATGTCCGTTCCCGGGCGGGATGATCAGCCGGAGCGGCAGCTATACGACGATCGCGATCAACAATCTTGCAGTAAAGGACAATGTCGATGAAAAATATCTCGCAAAAATAAAGAAGACGCTTCCCTTCGATCTGCCCGCACCGGGTGACCGGGCAAAGGCTCCAACCGACCAGATCGGGATGTGGACGGATATGGTAAAGTCGAGCGTGGAGGATAAAATAAAATCCTATATCGCGAAGATCAACGCTCCGCAGCCGATCGCCGACAAGATAAAACCCGAGAATCTCTATAGTCTCAGTCTGCCGAACAGCAAGGGAATTACGAAACTGGTAGGAAATTACAGGAATCTGGTGGATGAGTGTATCGTTCCCAAATGGAGTATTAAGGGGAAAGGGATGTCCTTCCAGGTGGAACATATCATGGATTATCAGATAGCGGGGGATAAAGCCGATGATGCCGCCAACCTGATGCTCTTGAATGCCGAACGGAACAGGGACCTTGGCGGAGATATCCTTCGGATGATCCGGGGGAAGATCCAGGATATCCTGGACCATTACAACCAATATATTCCCGCGGGCAGTCTGGAGACGAAGGCCAACGAGGCGCAACAGCTTGCCAAGGGTCGCTATACGATCCAGGCCGCGAGTCTGCGGAGGGTGAAGAACAATTTTGCACAGGACGAGGCCATTCTGGAAGACTATATGGTCGAAAAAACAATGGAAAAGCTGAATCCGTTGCAGGCGGCCAATATCGATATCAAGTCCTTTGGAAAACCCAAGGTGGGGGAATTCCTGTTGCAGTCGAGCAAGGGAGGTACAATGATCACTCTTCCTTACAAGGCAGATGACCTGCAGGTGGGCAGCTATCTGCTGACCATGCATGGCAGCGAGGCAAAAGGGCTCACAAAGATCACCGCCGTACTTGACCTGGCCGGCGGAGTGCTGAAAGGGGACAAGCCGCCGGTGAAGGAATATGCCGTCAGCAAAGTTCCCGGAACAACCAAAGTGTTCAGGGCGGAGAAATTTGGCTACGAGATGTCCCAACTGGAGATCAATTATCTAAGTCTGGTAGAATTCGGCGACCCGGTGCTGGACAGTGAGCTGAATCTGCATATTACGGGGAAGATCAATAAACCTACACCCGGCTTCCTCAACGGTACCCCGATCGATGTGTCGATCAACGGCCGTGATCTGTCGCTGGAGAAGACTTTTGCCGCGAGCGAGCTGGGCAAGGTGGGTCCGATCAATGTGGACGACGCGGATCTGACTATCGGTCTTAGTCTAAACAACGGGTTCACGGTCGGCGGCGGTGTCCGCTTCAGCATCCCGAAGGCCGGCAAGGGACATGTCGAGGCTTCTAAGAACGGCAAAGGTTTTATCTTCAAAGGCGGCTTTGATTTCGACCCCAGCACTTTCGATAAGGGAAATATCACCGTCACCTATGACAGCACGAAGGACCTGCCCGGAAAGAATCCGTGGACATTTGAAGGCACGCTGGTCATCGGTAAAAAGGTCAAGGGGATCGACAGTGCGACGATCAGGGTCGGCTATGCCGATGGACAGTTGACGTTTGACGGCAGCGCCGCATTGAATGTTCCCGGCGTAAAATCCGCTACCATCAAAGGCAGCTACCGCAACGGGCAGGATTTCAGCCTTACACTCGGCGCAGCATTCGACTTCAAGAACAAATATATACAGGACCCGCAGATCGAGGTCACGCTGGCGAGTGGTGGCGCTCCCGGCGGCGGTGCGGGTGGTGACCAGAATACCGGCTGGCGGCTGAGCCTCTCGGGTGGAATGACCCTCAACGTTCCCAAACTGGATGCCGTACCGATCGCCGTAAGCTATAAAGATGGTGAATTCGATGCTTCCGCGAAGGTCTCCAACATCAAGGTCGGGGAGCATGTCACCGGAAGCGTCACGGTCGGCGTAACAAACAAACCGGTGGATGAGACAACGGGAGAGGCGGCCGGCGGGCAGGGCGGCGGCAAGGATCTGCGATTGTATGGAAGCGGGACGATCATCGTCGTCTTCAACGAGCATCTACACTCCACCGTAGGCGTCCGGCTGACACAGGAGGGCAAGGTGCTTGTCAACGGTGATGTGAAGCTGGACAAGCAGCCGCTGATGAAGGGGAACAAGCTGTATGGGGACGACTATCCCTTATTTGCGATCAAATCGCCTGATATCCCCGTATTCAGCATCGGGGTCGGGGATGTCTATATCCGATTCGGCGGAGGCGCCGACGCCAACTATAACATCGGTGTACCGTTGATCAGCGCGGATGTGAACCTGAAGGACGTGGATATCCACGATCCTTCTTCAATGAAAGTGATAACGACCATCACCCCTGAGATCACGGCCAGCGCGGGGGTCAGGTTATGGGGATCATTCACCTTCGGCGCGAGGGTTGCAGTTCTGAAAGCGGAAGGGACCGTCACCGGATCGATCGGTCTGACAGCCGAGACGACCTTCCACCCCAGCCTGGTCCTGTCCTGGTCGCCTACGGAAGGTCTGGGTTTTGTAAGCGCCGGCGTCAACCTGGATGCGGATATCAAGGCGGCCGTCGATCTGACCGGCAAGGTGGCGGTATTGCTGGATTTTTATTTTACGACGGTCAATGTCTGGGACAAGACCTGGGACCTCGGGCATATGGACCTGGGAGAGCTTGGGAAGCTAAGCCTCAACTTCCCGCTGAACTTTGGCAAGGACGGAACACCGCTGCCGCCCAACCGGCTGCAGCCTGAAACGCCATTTGCCAAGAAAGATACCGCCACAGACTGGATGCTTAACAAGCCGGGCGGCGCGGAGAAGAAGGAACAGGGCAAGAGCGACGAAGAGATCCAAAAGGAAGTGCAGGAAGATATCCGGAAGTTACCGGCTATCGGTCCGCGTAACCCCAAATACAACCAGGTGCGAGGCAGGGACTTCCATTATCATTGGCTGGTCAGTACGGTGCCGATGGTCAATTGGGATTTCTTCCGCAAGGTGTGGTATGAGGTCGAGCAGGAAGAATTTGAAGACTTCAAGGACCGGGTATTGCAGCCGGTGAGTGAGCCGGTAAGCAAGAAGGAGCAGGTCGATCAATTCGCCATGGATCATGTGATGGTGCAACCCTGGCAGATCGTCGCCCTGCAAGGAGAGGTGATCAGGCTGGAGGCGGCGGCTCAGTCCTCACAGGCGCCGGAGCCACCACCTGCGGATGCCAACAGCAGCAGTCAGTCGAGTTCGGCGGGAAACCAATAAAACAAATTTTATGTCCTATCAATTAAGAAATTACCGGCATCGAAACCCAAAAGGGGGTGACGAGAAAAAAAGCAGCTCGCCATTTTTCAAGAGCCCGCAAAAAGGGGCTGTGCAAAAAAAGAAGCGGGATGGCTTCTTCCCGGGTATCCAGCGGCTCGCGACCTCCAAAGAGGATGAGAAACTCGCAACCAATGACGCCAAAATGGAAAAGGATAAGGAAGAACCGATGAAGCCCGTGCAGAGATCGGCCAAGCCCGGGGAGAAGAAGAAAAAAGAAAAAGAAAAGCCCGTTCAAAAGCGGCAACTGACCGTACAGCGGAAGGCCCGGAAAACCTCGGATGCCGTGGCCGATGCGATAAAGAAACAGGCGGGGAAGGGGAGTTCGCTGCCGCCGACGGTGCTGACGGAGATGAATCATGCATTTGGCATGGACTTTTGTCACGTACGGGTACACTATGATGCCGCCTCCGCGGCCCTTTGTAAAGAATTGAACGCAGCAGCATTCACCCATGGACAGGATATCTACTTCGGCGAAGGAATGTACAACCCGCACAGCGAAGAAGGGAAAAAGCTGCTGGCACATGAGCTGACACATGTCGTGCAGCAGGCAAACCCGACATATTATGACCATACCTAAAGAATTACAGGTTCTAGACAAGCTGATCCGAAGCCGGGTCACGGCGGAAGCCGAGGGCGAACAGGGAGGGGCGGCCGCCGCCGATCCGAAAATGCCTGCCTATGACAAGTGGGAGCTGCCGCTGGGCGGTTTTGCAAAGGAACAGAAGCTGAAGGAAGAGGAGGCCCTGCTCTTGCTGATCGGACTGGCCCACCATATCCAGCCGGACCTTTTTCAAACGGCGATAGAGAGCGTTTTGAAGAATGGCGGTGAATTCCCGAAGATCGGCGGAGTCACCGGGAAAAATTTCCGGGGCTTTCTGCCGACGGGCGATACCGCGTTGTTCCTGCTGAGCGGCGGCGACTGGAAGAAGCGGCTGGAAGTGCAGCGGCTTTTTTCCGCGGATCATTTCTTTGCGGTCCGGAAGATCGTCTGGCTGGAAGAAGTGCCGCAGGGCGAGCCGGCGATGAGCGGCAAGATCATCGTGTCGCAGGAATATATCGAACTGCTGACCCGTGGTGAGGCTGCGCCGCCGCATTTCGGGATGAGCTTTCCCGCCAAACGCGTCACCACGGATCTCGACTGGGATCACCTGGTCGTGAATGATAACCTGCGCAAGCAGATTGGCGACCTTCTCGACTGGCGGCAGTATCACGACGGCCTGCGGGAGAAAGACATCAAGCAGGGACGGTTCCGAAACGGCTACCGGACGCTTTTCTATGGCCCGCCAGGCACCGGCAAGACCTTTACGGCTGCGTTGCTGGGGAAGGCGATGCAGAAGGATGTTTACCGCATCGATCTGTCCATGGTGGTGAGTAAGTATATCGGGGAAACGGAGAAAAACCTGGAGATGCTGTTTGCCCGGGCGGAGGACAAGGACTGGATCCTGTTCTTTGATGAAGCCGACGCCATCTTTGGCAAACGCACCAATGTACGGGACGCCCATGATAAATATGCCAACCAGGAAGTCTCTTACCTGTTGCAAAGGATCGAAGACTATAACGGGCTGGTCATTCTGGCGAGCAATATGCGGAATAATATCGACGAAGCCTTTATCCGCCGGTTCAACTCCATCCTGCATTTCCCCATGCCCGATGCGGAGGAACGGAAGCTTATCTGGCAGAAGACGTTCCTGCCCGGGACGAAATTCCGGGCCGAGCCGGGCGACGTGGAAGCGGATATCATCGAGCAGGTGAAACATTATCAGCTGTCGGGCGGGAGCATACTGAATATCGTTCACTACGCGAGCATCAAAGGAGCGAAAAGAATGGAGGAGGGCAGGAAGAAAAAGACCGATGGACTGACCATCTATCTGCCCGACCTGATCCAGGGGGTGCGGCTTGAGTTCAGTAAAGACAATATCCCCTTTAAATAACAGCTATCATGGGACAACCTGCCGCCAGACTAACCGATATGCACCTTTGCCCGATGGCGACACCGGGAACGCCGCCGATCCCGCATGTGGGCGGACCGATCACGGGTCCGGGCTGTCCAACGGTGCTCATCGGCGGGATACCGGCATCCGTTCTCGGCGATCTCTGCACCTGTGTGGGACCGCCCGACAGTGTCCTGCTGGCGTCTACTACGGTATTGATCGGTGGGAAGCCTGCCGTGCGCATGGGTGATACTACACTGCATGGAGGAACGATAATCGCCGGCGATCCTACGGTTCTCATAGGGTAAGTGGGGTGTATGGTCCGGCATTGACGCGACAATCCACAGCCGTGGGAAACTATATTGCGATTTAACGGGGAACTATAAATATTTTTAGGGACTATAACCTTAAAAACAGTAGTTCATGCCAGTTATTTCGATTGCGATTCAAAAAGGCGGGTCTGGAAAGACCACCACCACACTCAATTTGGGGGCCGCCTTAGTCAATGAAGGAAAAAAGGTGTTACTGATCGACGCCGATCCCCAGGCCAATCTGTCCCAATCCCTCGGCATCGAAGACGAGCCTCAATTCAATCTGTATTCCGAGTTAAAGAAAGAGATCCTGCAGGAAGGCGGTGATCTGGAAAGGGCGATCGTCCATACCAAGCAGGGAATGGATGTGGTCCCGGCATCGATCGATCTGGCTATCGTCGAACTGGAAATGGCGGGGCTGATGGGTAGGGAATACCTGATCAGCGAACTGCTGGGTCCTGTCGTCGACGAATACGACTACGTTTTCATCGATTGCCCCCATGCCATCAGCCTGCTGACCGTGAACGCACTTGTAGCCAGCGATTTCGTCATGCTTCCGCTGCCCGGCGAGTTTCTGCCATTAAAAGGCGTCTATGGGTTCATGCGGCAATTCGACGTCATCCGCAAGAAGCTGAACACGCGGCTGGAATTGATGGGCATGGTCATGACAAAGTACGATGAACGCAAGTCGATGAACATCGGCGTGAAGAAGCAGCTGGAACAGAAATTCGAGAACAAGGTATTCCACACCGTCATCCGCACCAACATCCAGCTGGCCAAGGCCCAGGAAGCCGGCAAGGACATCTTTAGTTTCGACCGGACGGCGAACGGCGCGAAAGACTACCGGCAACTGGCAGGCGAATTGATGGAGCGGTCTGATGCTGCCCTCGCGCTCGCTGCCGCCATGGCCGTTGCTGTTTAGATCAGGACCAGTTGATTTGATTCTTCCTCTTACGCTCTCTCCACAAAACTTACCCCCACAGAAAATAGCCCGCTGGCTACCGCCGCCAGCCGGGGATGGATTTTTTTACTTAAAGAGGTTGATCGCGTTGGAGCTGATCAGGAAATAGATGGCCCAGGCGATAAAGGCGATGAGAAAGATAAAGATCCAGAAGGGAATACTTTGCGGCGTTTCACTACCCGTGATGACGAAATTCCGAGCATCGCCTTTGCCATAGGCATTGATCATGAGCGGGAGGATGCCGTCCACAATGGCCTCATCCTTGAGACCTTCGACGGCTATCGCGGGACCGTTGCGGACCTCGAAGGGGATGATACGGATACCCTCCTTGCCGCCGGCGTCCCTGCTAACGATGCGGAGGGTATGTCTTCCATCGACAAGTCGGGTGGTGTCGAGTTCGAAGGTGACGGGGGCGGACAGCCGGGCGATGGGTGTCGGGTCGTCGTCAAGGAAAAGGATGAGGGTGCTTTTGGCGTTCATACTAGTCTTTATTGAAGATGAGATACTTGGGGTGATCGCTGGTTTTTTCACCGGGACGGATGAGCCATTTTATCGAATAATACGCCGTGAATAGCGTGATGAGCACGAAGGCCAGGGCAATGAAATAGTCCCAGCGGCTATCCGGACCGGGGCCGTGGCTGATGGCTTTTAGAATTCTTGGCTGGCCGATGGAGCAGGCCGGGCAGAATAGAAGATATATCATTTTTTTATTGTTGTGGTGAGATGTTCAATGGTTGCTGCGTCGGTGGTTTTGCCGGCGTTGCCCCAGCTGGTGCGTTCGTAATTCATGATCGCACTGATCTCGGCTGCGCTGAGGTTGTTGGTGGTGCCGACTGGCGGCATGGGCGGATAGCCTTCTTTGACCCGGCCTTCATACCCATTGATGATGATGCTGAGATGGGTTTCCGGGTTGGGGTCGTTGACAATGGCACTGCCCTTCAGCGAGGGGAAGGCGCCTTTGAGGCCTTCGCCGTTGGGTTGATGACAGGACTGACAGTAGGTGGCGTACAGGGCGCCGCCGTCGGGTTGGTTGGACTTGTCATTCTTGCCGGCGCCGGCGGCTGCTTTTATTGGATAGAGGAAGGCGGGGATGGGCCGGCCGTCGGGGAGATTGGTTTGTTTGAGGGATTGAAGATAGGCGACGAGTTGGCGCGCTTCTTTTGTCGCGACCACTACGCCTGTTTGGGCATTGAGAAAGAGGTCAGGGACGGAGATGGTAATATCGCCTTTTTCAGCGGAGTCTTTTATTTCGAAGAGCCAGGGATAGGCGGGCATGATGGATTCTTTTACGACGATGCGGGGATTGAAGAGATGGGTCAGCTGCCAGGATTCCAGGGGTTGGCGGTTGCCGATATTGGTGAGATCGGGGCCGGTTCGTTCGGAGCCCATGAGGGTGGCGGTGTTTTGCCAGAAGGAGGTGCGGTGGATACGGGCATAGTCGGCGGAAACGCTGGGGCGGCTTCCAAAAGATTTGTCCATATCGATGTTGCGTACCTGCTGGGTGTGACAACCGACGCAGCCGTTGGCGATAAAAATGAGTTTTCCCTGCCGGGCGTCCGCGCTGAGGGGTTCCGAGCCGGGTAGCGGAGAGTTGTTGCGTTGATTGGTCAGCGCCGGGAGGATGGCGACGAAGAGGGTGAGGGTACCGAAGAACAGGAAGCTGGTGCGGAAAAGCTGTTTATGATTGTCGAAAAATTCCATTGCTTTAGATTTTTTTGGGTGAAGGACTTACGCCGGATGCGGGGAAGCTCCAGGTAAATACTCCGGTTCCTTCGATCATCCGATACATATTGTAGGCAAATACGAGATGGGAGAACCACATGAGACTTCCGCCGATGGCGCGCCAGAGCCAGTAAGGGGCCATGAGAACGACGCCGTCGATAAAGGGTTTGCCCTGGCTCCAGAGCAATCCCTTGAGGGTGGCGCCCCACATGAGCGGGATCGTATAGAAGAGCAGACCGAGAAGGGCAAGCCAGAAATGGGCGCCGATGGCGATCTGTGGCGCTTCTTTGCCGGTAAGCCGCGGGACGAGGACGTAGGTGGCGGCCCAGATGAAAAAGGTGATGATGCCATACATCGTCAGATGCGAGTGGGCCACGGTGAAGTCGGTGAAATGCCAGATGAGGTTGGTGGATCGAAAGGCTTCGGCCGTTCCCTGCATGGAGCCGGTGAAATAGAAAACGATCCCGGTTAGGAAGAAGGGAAGCGTGTAGCTGTTGCCGACACTCGACCAGGAACCGTTGATGGTAAGCAGAAAGTTGGTCGCGCCGGCGGTGACGGGGATGATCATACCCACGCTGCCGACGATGGCTACGGTCTGCAGCCACCAGGGGATGGAGCTGAAGATGAAGTGATGCGATCCGATGACGGTATAGAAAAGGATCTGCGACCAGAAGGCGAGGATGCCGAGACTATAGGAGTAGATGGGTCTGTTAAGTTGCTGTGGCAGGAAATAGTAGACGATGCCGAGGGTGAAGAACATAAACCACATCCCGACACCCATATGCATATAATAGCCCTGGATGATGGTCTCGCCGAGACCGTCCTGCCACCAGGGGAGGTAGGCGACGAAGACGATGACGAGGGCGAAGATAATAGCGGAGATGATGTACCAGTTGGAGATATAGATGGCCGGGGTAGTTCGCCTGGCAACCGTCCGCAGAAAGTTGCTTAGGGTCAGGATCAGGCCGATCGCGAAGAGCGCCATTACGGGCCAGGTATATTCGCGGTATTCGCCGCCGCCGTTGTTGATACCGGCCATAAGGCTGAGGGAACCGATGAGGACGGCGCTATTGATAAGCCAAAGGGCCACCCAGCCTTTCTTTATGCTGTGCAGCGGCGTGTTGCTGACGCGCGGGACGATATAATACCCCAGACCGAGCATCCCGAGCGAGGCCCAGCCCCAGAAAACCATATTGGTGTGAACGGGGCGAAGACGGCCGAAGCTGAGCCAGGAGACATGATCTGCGTCGGGGGCGACGAATTTTATGCCGAGGTATTCGCCGATGGAAGTACCCAGGAGGAGCCAGCCGGCGGCACAAACGAGATAGGCAAGGATGAGCCGGGTGAGTTGCGGGTCGACCGGTGGGCGTTTTGTCGCACGTTTTTTTACGGGTACGACGGGAAGTACGTCTTCGCTTTCGATGTGATGGATCAGACCTTTTGTATCCTCGGCTTTTACGGTGCCGGAGAGTTGGTTGGGTCCCGGTGTATATTCGAGGGCGTGGAGTCGTTTTTCAAGCGCGGCTTCGCTATTTTCAAGGGAGTCGAGGTAAGCATCCAGTTGTTGGTCGTCGCGCTCGTGGCGGTCGCGGCGGTATTGCTGGACGATGCGGGTAAGTCTTGCGCCCATGAGGAATACCCCGAGGAGAACGGGAAGCAGGATAAGGATGATCAGGATAATGATGCCGGGTTGGGTGAAGAGCGTTTCCCGCGTTGCAGGGGAGGTTTGCGCGGCAGCGGGGGTCGTGAGGAGAGTGGAGGTCAGGACGGCGATAATGATGGCGGGAGCCTTGGGGTGGCGCTTTTTCAGGAGCCGGATGAGTTTGTCTTTGTCGAGACCGCTGAGGTACTCTTCGAGTCGCTGTTCGTCAAAGGTTTTCCTGGTTTTGGCGGCGAGGTGTTTTATCTCCTTCGTCTTCCCATAAAGATAGAGGGCCGCGAGTAATAGGATGAGCAGCAGGGCCATCAGGATGAGGCTGAGGCCGGAGATGGAATGAAGCGAGAAGAACGGCATATTAAAATATTTAAAGGTCTTTTAATCCTTTATTTAAAACTTAGGGTTCGGTTATTAGTTGCGGCGCGGATGGCGGTCGGCGGAGTGGCGCTTGTTTGGCGATGATGGGAGTGGCAGCGGCGGCGGCTATCGCTTCAGGAAGAGCCGGTTCTTGTCGAGCTGGGTACTGAATTCACCCACCGTCGTGTTCTGCAAAAGATGGGAAAGATCATCGCGGATCTTTTTGAATTCGTGGTGCAGGGGGCAGGGCTTTGCCTCCGAACATTGCCGGAGACCCAGCGCGCAGCCGGTGAAGATCTCGTCGCCATCGACGGTGCGGACGATGTCTGCCAATGGTGCTTTCAATGAGCGTTCGTCGAGAAAGAAGCCCCCCGAGGGTCCTTTTTGCGACTGGATGAGCCCCTTACGGCTCAGGTCCTGGAGGATCTTGGCGATGAAGTGCTCGGGGGAGTCGATGCCCTTGGCAATCTCCCGGATCCCGACCTTCACACCGTCTCTCGACTTCTGCGCTACGTATATGACAGAGCGGATGGCGTACTCACAAGCTTTTGAGAACATAGTGTGCATTTGCGGAAACAAAGGTAAGCATTTCTTAATAAAAGAGTTTTTTCTCTTTTATTCAACCCGATCCGCTCTCATTCGGCATCAAAATTAGACAGATACCTTCAATGCGGCAATGTAAGGATGCACGCATCTCTTGTCCTTTTGGCGCCGGGTTAGGAATTGCCGACGCTGAGGACGATCTTCCCCCGCTTGCCGGAGGAGAAGGCCATCTCAAAGGCCTTTCCAGCCTCCTGTAAGGGAAGGATGGTGCTGACGATGGTCTTGACGACACCGTTGTCAAGGAGTTGGCCTATCTTGATCAGTTGCTGACGGTCAGCCTTTACAATGAAGAAGACGCCGCGCACGCCGAGTGTGGGATCCGGCTGTTCGATGGATTCGCCGGCGATGGACACGAGGACGCCGCCGCGCTTCAGCAAGGGCCAGGAGTTCCGTTGCGTATCGCCGCCGATGGGATCGAAGATCACATCGAGGTTCTTTACCTTGTCTTCAAAGCGGCTTGTCTTATAATCGATCAGTTCGTCGGCGCCGAGACTGCGGACAAAGTCGATATTGTGGGTTTGCGCCGTCGCAATGACATGCGCCCCACACCAGCGGGCCATTTGAACGGCAAAGATGCCGACGCCGCCGGCGCCACCGTGGATGAGTATGCGTTGCCCTTTCCGCAGTTGAGCACGATCAAAAAGCGCCTGCCAGGCGGTAAGTGCCGATAAGGGGATCGACGCGGCTTCGACGGCGTTTATCGATTTTGGTTTGGGAGCAAGATCGGCGGCTTTGACGGCGATGTATTCCGCGGCCGTGCCATCGCGGAAAAAGGAGGTGAGGCCGTAGACGGCGTCGCCGACGACGGGAATATCGCCTTTTCCGGCGTTCGCGATATCGGGCGCAAGTTTTTCGACGATGCCGCAGAGTTCGTGCCCGGGGATCGTAGGGGTGCGGCTGTTGCCTTTTTCGTCGGTATATGTAGGGTCCCAGACAAGCTCGTCGCGGGTAGTGCCGGACGCGAGAACGCGGACAAGGGCATCACCGGGCTGCAGGGTGGGCATGGGAGCATCTTCATAAACGACCTGTTCCGGCCCGCCGCGGGCGTGGAGGCGAATGGCTTTCATAATTTTTGTTTTTAATGCACCAAAGTTAGGGGGTGGAGGGGATAGGGGGAATGCCCGGGTTATGGGTGCCAATGCAGGTTTTATGCCAAAGCCTGGTCAGTTAAGTACCGCAGGCCGGCTTCGATCGAAATAGGTTTGGAGGTGGTGCTGGAGCTCGTCGAAGGAGCACTCAAGGGAGTTGGGGGATAACTGAATGGGCGAGCCGTAGTTACGAAAGTTGACCGTCATGGCTTTACGCTTGAGGGCATTGGGCTGGCTGTCGAGGAATGCGTTGGGATTTTTGAGAATGACGGCGATGAATTTCTTTTTGTATCTGGGGAGGCTGACCGTCTTGAGACCTTTTACCTCCGCCCAGGGAATATAGCCCGCGGCAAGACCGCTGGAATAGTCCGTGAATCCGCTGTTGTCGATGATAAGCGCGGGGCCGTTTTTGAGTATTTGCCGGAAATAGAGAGTGCCGAGGAGGAAGCCACCAATAATAATAAAGGAGCCGATGATGATAACGAGGGCAGGAACAGTAAACAGGAGGCCGGGGCCGCTCGGCTGGACAATAACAAAGAAGAGACCCAGCAGGATGCAACCCACGGAGAGCAAAAGCAACTTTGGCAGCTTTGCTTTGCTGAAAGGGATAATGGTTTCGCTGGTAGGCATAGAGGCTCGCTTACGCGCACGCAAGTTAAACAATTTCCGCGGCTTATGCCAGCCCCAGGGGTCAGACCCGGGGGTCTTTTCGACCGAAATCAGACCGGATTAGCCAAAAATACCCGAAATCCTTGCGCAAAACGGCTCATCGGCCCCGCCGGAAAGGCTTACCACCCCCGCCGGAAAGGCTCATCGGCCCCCGCCTGTGGCAGTCCCGAGCCATTCGAGACCATCCTCGAAAAGCCGCCTCTCTACGGGTGATTGGAGGTTTTGATCACCATGCCCCATATTTAGATACAACATCTTATAACGTGTATTGGTCCAGCAGACCGGAATATCGCCGCCGCGGATGGTATCCTTCTTCCCCAACGGATAATTGGCGGGGTCGAGAGTGATAAGGACCTTGACATCCTTGTTGCTCCGCGGATTTGGCTTCCAGCCATACCATTCGTTGATGGGCGCGGTATAATGCGTGGGCAGCCGGTGGGTCGCGGGATGCTTGTTGTCGTCGACGATGAGTTTCGCAGGCAAGGGAGGCCAGCTGTTATTATAGAAGACCGCATCGCCGAAAAAATGAACAAACCAGGGCCAGTGGGTGGTCCGGTCGTTATAGCCCGACACATGGAAACCCAGCCAGGCGCCCCCCTTTTCCATATAATTCTGAAAGGCCGTTCGCTGCGCCTCGGAGTGGGGAAAATCATTCAGCCAGAGGACGACCTGGTATTTCTTCAAGGCGTCGTTGCAGTTTTCCCAGTTGGAAGTGGTGTCGAACGCAAAGTTCTTTCGCCGGGCCAGGTCGGCGTAAAACCGGATCGCATCATCCGCGAAGTCGACATGATCGGTCTCCACGGTGTTGGAGTAGAAGGCGAGAACGCGGTAACGAGGATGCACAGGCGCGGCGTTGGGGGCGGTAGCAGCGGCACCGGAATGGGCGTCGGATGCCGGGGGCTGCAGGGCGGAAGCCGGGTAGGCCGGCGTTTGAGCAGCCCAGGAAATGGCGTTTGCAAAGAGATGCCGGTAGACGCTGTCGTCGAACAGAACGGGGTCATGTCCCATGAAAATATAGATGTTACGAGCCTTAACCTTTTCATTGGTCCAGATGACGGGATGATCACCCATCTTTACCGTCGTATCCGGATAATACGTGGATTCATCCACGCTGCCCAGCACATGGACATTGGGCCGCGGACTCTTATCATAGGTATACCATTCCTCCTTTTGTACCACGAAGCTGTCCGGGATGCCCTGCAGCACGGGATGACTGCGGTCCTCGAGCCGGACCGTCGCCCTTGCAAACCGGGCAATATAGTCTTTCCAGCGGATGGCCCCCATAAAGTCATGGAACCAGGTCCACATGGGGAAATGATCGAACTCTCCCAACAGGGTGGCATGATGAAAGCCGACCCAGCCGCCCCTCCCCTCTTCGATATACTTTTTAAACGCGGCCTCGGCGGCGGGCTTCCAGCCATAAGGAACAAAGTCCAGCTGGATGATCAACTGGTAATGACTCAGCAATTCGTCGTTGATGCTGTCGGTGTGCGTGAGATAGTCGATAGCAAAATTGCTGTCCACGGCCTGCTGCGCGAGCCAGTTACGGGCACGCCAGGAGTATTTGACATGCCAGCCGCCGTTCTCAAAGAGCACGAGTGCCCGGAAACGCGGCCGGTTGACCTGCTGGTAAACGCTGTCCAGGACGAGGTTCATCGCCGAGTCGAGTCCGGTGAACAGGCGCTTGTCGTCGCGATGCCAGGGATGTCCCTGACGGTAGTCCCACCAGCGATATTCGATCTTTGTAAACTCGCTGGTGGTGCCGATGTTTATGGGTTTTTCGTAGTAATGATCGGTGCGAAACCGGTAACGGCCGTCGGCGATGTGGATGTCGAAGTCATAGGTCAGCTGATAGTGATGGCCGGAGTCGTTGGTGGGGATATCGAGAGATCCCTTGCCGATAAGGGTGCCGGTGGCGGGGTCGGCGGTGCTGATGGTGAACCGGGGGTTGCCGGATAGTCCAGCCGTTGAAGGCGGCCCCGTCAACGCGCGTTTGACCCGGAGAAAGAGTTCGGTTTGCGGGACCACCGGGGCGCCAAGTACATACTCATGATCGTAGCTGACCCGGCGGTCGCTCAGGGGCAGGGAAGCGTCTGCGGGCCCGGAGGAAGCTGCCCAGCGGATCGCATCGCGGAGCATCCCGGCATAAGCGGGGTCCTGCAGGAGTTCGGGGGCATGACCGGGGCTGATATAGATCATCCGGCGAAACCGTTGGTTGGTCCAGATAACGGGATGATCACCCATCGGTTTATTTTGATGATAGGTCGACTCATCCACCGACGCCAGGACATGGACATCGGGATTGCCCCGCACGCTCTTGTCCCACTCGTACCATTCGTCGGGGATATCCAGCCGGGCAGGCAGGTGCCGCGTCACGGGATGCGACCGGTCTTCGACGACCATGGTGGCATGCTGATAGGCGGGATGTGGGGAGTAGATCACGTTGCCCATCAGATCCTCAAACCACTGCCAGTATTTGTCATTGGGGTGAAACTGGTGACCCGTAAGGCCGGCCGCATGGATGCCTACAAACCCCTTGCCTTCTTCCACGAACTGGCGGAGAGCATCCTGCTGGGCATACGACATATCAAACGGCGCCAACTGGAGCATGACAAACACCTGATACCGTGCAAGGTTGACCGGGTTGATCCGGCTGGTGTCGTCGCTAAAGTCCAGCTGGAACGACTCGCGGGCCGCCATCTCCTCAAAAAAAGGCCGGGCGGCCGCAATCATTTTCAGATGATCGTGGGCACGCGAAGCCACTACCAATACCCGAAAGGATTGTGCGCCCGCCCCGGCTTGACAGAGAACTAACAGGATGATCAGGGAGAGATTCTTCAGAGACGTTTTCCGCATTGGACAAATATCCATCCGGGCATCCGGATGGACAATTTGTTTGCCCCTACATTAACACTACATCAACCGTTTTTTGATAACTTGTCGCCAAATGAAACGATTTCTGCTGCCGGTGTTGTTTTTCGCCCTGGGTCCCGGAGCGGCGCGGTGTCAATCGGCAATCGGGTTGCCGGCTATCCGCAGCTACACCCGCGCGGATTATCATGCTGCCCTGGAAGCATGGGATATCGGCCAGGATAAGCAGGGCGTGCTGTACTTCGCCAACAACGACGGGCTATTGACCTTTGACGGCGGGTATTGGAAGACCTATCCCCTGCCCAACAAGGTAACCATCAAGTCGCTGGCGATCGACCGGGCGGGCCGGGTGTTTGTGGGCGGAACGGATGAGATCGGCTATTTCTCCCCGGGCGCCCACGGGATCCTGGACTATCACTCCCTCAAAGAGCAGCTGCCGGCGGTAGCCAGACAGTTTGCCGACGTCTGGGATATCGTAATCGCCGGGGAGGCAGTGTTCTTCCGGACAAACGAAGCGATCATCGAATGGGCGAATGGCCGGATGAGAACCTTTGACGCTCCCCGTGCCTGGCAGATGATCACCCTGGTCGGCTCCCGGCTGATTGCCGCCGACAAGGAACAAGGGCTTTTTGTTTTCCGGGGCGGCCAATGGGAACCACTTTGCCACGCAACGCCGATACATGTCACCGGTATCCTGGAATATAAAAAGGACACCCTGCTGGTCACCACACTCAAAAACGGGCTTTTCCTGCTGAGCGGCAAGACGCTCGTCCCAATGAACACGGGGATCGACGGACTATTGAGGAACGACCTGGTCAACGGCGGTATCCGGCTGGGCGATGACCGCTATGCACTGGCGACAGCCACCGGCGGCGTATTGATCATCGATGGCGGCGCCACCGTTATCGAACGGTTCTCCAGTGCCGAAGGACTACCCAATAATAATGTACAGGCGATGATGACCGACCAGGAGGGCAACCTATGGCTGGGACTTCAGAACGGGATAGCCCTGGTCCATTATGCCACTTCGATCCGCCTGATAAAACCGGTAAGGGACAACCAGCTGGTGAGCAATACGGTTCGGGTTTTTGATCAACGGCTATATGTGGGCACGTCCAACGGATTATATAGTCTCGCATTGGATCCTGCCGTCCGGGATATCAGCAAGCTGAAAGGCGGATTCACCGAGGTGGAAAATACAAAGGGACAGGTCTGGGGCTTGCAGGAGATGGGTAGCGATCTGCTGGTCGCCCACCAGGATGGAGCTTCGGTGGTCCGGGCCGGTAAAGCGACACCGGTACCCTCGGGAATGGGGGTCTGGGGCTTCCTGCCCGTGAAGGAAGGCGTGATCGCCGGCACCTATACCGGTCTTGTAAAGATGACCGACAGCAACGGACATTGGGAACAACGTGGCAAAGTCAATTCCCTGTACGAATCGCTACCGGTGATCGCTTATGACGGTGATCAGACGATCTGGGCGTCCCATCCCTACCGGGGCGTATTCCGGAATCCGCTGTCCGGCGCGTTCAGGAATTATGGCGTCGCTCAGGGTCTGCCTTCCCTCCGCGGCAATTATGTTCTCTATTATAAGGATACCCTTTTCGCAGCAACAGAAAAGGGCGTCTATGAATACGACCCCGCCACCGATAAGTTTGTCCCGTCGGCCGGGTTCCGCCCCATCTTTGGAGACACCAGCGTGGAATACCTGAACCCCGACCGGGATGGAAATATCTGGTTTGTGAGCGATCAGCGGGTCGGAGTCATCGACTACGGCAAACCATCAGGATCAAAGCCCTATTCGGTGGTCTATTTCCCGGGTTTGAAGGGACAGACGGTGAAAAACTTTGCAACGATCTATCCCTATGATAAGGAGAACGTCTTTATCGGTTCGAATAACGGGGTATATCATCTCAACTACAGCAGATATCTGGAATCGGCCGGCAAGGTGCGGGTCTTGCTGACTACGGTGGAAGCGATAGCCGAAAAGGACAGCCTTATCTATGGAGGCTATGGCGGTGGAGATTCGGCAGTGATGCGGTTACCCAATCACTGGAACTCTTTTCATTTCGAGTATGCTTCACCGATGTTCACCCAACCCAATGCAATAGAATACAGTTATCAGCTTGCGGGTTTCGACCATGACTGGTCGGAATGGTCCTCCAGGCCGGAGAAGGATTATACCAATCTTCCCTATGGGCATTACCGCTTCCTGGTGCGGGCGCGGGATAATCTCGGCAACCTGTCCGAACCGGCCGTTTTTCCGTTTATCGTCAGCCCGGCCTGGTATCAAACGGTCTGGGCCTATATTGTCTATCTGGTGCTGGTGCTCTGGATCTTTTCGCTTGTCCGGCGACAACAACGGCGACGCCTCCAACGTCAGAACTACCTCCATAGCCTGGAACTCGACCGGAAAGAGAAGGGACTCATCGCCTTACAAAACTCCAAACTGGAAGGTGAGCTGCAGTTCAGGAACAAGGAACTGGCGACCGTAACCATGCATCTGGTCGAAAGAGGGGGTATCCTGTCGGGTATCAAAGAGGAGTTGACGGCCGTGATCAAACGGCTGAATATCCCCAATCTCGCCCATGAGTTTAAGCCGGTGTTCCGGATGATGAGCGATACGGAAAAAAGCGATGACGACTGGAACCGGTTTGCTCTGTATTTTGATGAAGTGCACAATAACTTCCTGTCCACCCTGAGAACAAAATACCCACAGCTTAGTCCCACCGATTTGAAATTGTGCGCCTACCTGCGCTTGAATCTGTCTTCCAAAGAGATAGCGCAGCTGCTGAATATCTCGCTAAAAGGCGTGGAGGTGAGCCGGTACCGGCTTAGAAAAAAGCTCGGACTGGCGACGGAGATCAACCTTAACGATTTCCTAGGAAAAATTTCCTAGATTTTATTGGGATCATAGGAAAACTTTCCTACCTTAGGGTTATGAAAGCCGAAAAACCGAAGTCTCCGGAGAAAATGGAGCCGACCCGCTCGGAGCTCGAGATCCTGCAGGTGTTGTGGCAGTATGGTCCCAACACGGTGCGTTTTGTCAACGAACGATTGAATGAAGATAAGCGGGAGGTGCAATATGCGTCGACGCTGAAGCTGATGCAGATAATGGTCGACAAAGGGCTGCTGCACCGTGACGAAAGCCAGGTAAAACATATTTATGGTCCCGCTTCGGAAGAATACAAGACCAAGAGTCTGTTGCTGGACCGTTTTGTCGATTCGCTGTTCAACGGTTCGGTCAGCAGCCTGATGTTACATCTGCTGGACAATAAGAAGACATCGCAGTCCGAGTTGGATGCGATCAGGGAATTATTGGACAAAGCCAAAAAAGATAAAAAATGAAGACTACTTTATCATTCGGCCTGATGGCGCTTGTCGCGGTAGGGCTGATCAGCATGCGCGAGCGGCAGCAGGAGCCGACAAAAGAATCCGTCGCGACCGTTCGCCCGGTGGAAACCGCAGGTCCGGCGAAAACTGTAAGCCCGGCAAAAACCGTTCGCCCGGCGATCGCCGCAGATACCATTCCGTCTGGTCATCGGTTCAGCCCGCTGAGTATCAGCATCAACGACGAAGGGCATGGAAGGACGGTGACAGCTGTGGCCACTGATGAAAAGGGTAATACGTATGTGCTGAAGGAGGTGGATGGCAAGGTTATGGAGTTTAGTATCAACGCGAAATTGATTGCAAAAGAGAATTATAGCAAGTATGTGGATCTTTTTGATCGGATAGAAGATTATGCAGATGCACCTGTTCCTCCGGTGCCCGCCATACCCGCTGTGCCTCCCATTCCGGCTATGCCAGCTGTGACCCCCGTAACTGCCATGCCGGCTGCCACCGCCATGCCCGCTGTGCCTCCGATGCCGGCAACTCCCCCCGTGCCCGCAATTCCTCCCGTCCCACCGGTGCCGCCGGTGTCCGATTATTATATCCGCCACATCATCCGCGATCT